>NZ_JBFTPS010000024.1:0-105511 GCF_056398605.1 Variovorax sp. 01T432 | reverse complement strand
GACCTTGCCGTCCTCGCGGTAGCTGCGGCGCAGCAGGTGGGTGCGATAGACCTGGTCCTTGTAGGTGCGCGTCGTAGTGACGACGTGAGCGGTGCCGGTACGAGCTGCCATGAAGAGAAATATAGTCGAACGATGTGAATCATTCAAGTCATTTTAGTGACTACATGTATCACCCGAAAAAATCCTCCGCAGAGGAGGATTCATCAGCGGCGACAAGTACTTGCCGTCGGTGGAGTGACTACAGAGAGCAGGGAACTTGCGCTTAGGAGCGCGGCACTCTGGCGCATCAAGCCGGAAACAGCGCGAAACCGGCTGCGCCGGGCCGCTGGTGTAGCCCCCTGCAAGGAGGTGGGCGGCCACACGAAGTGGGCAAGCCTGGGGGTGCGCCAGCTACTGAAGCGTTTCCTTGAGAGCCGGCGGAAGCGGCAGCGAAAAAACCGCGATGCCCTCCTCCCGCAGGGTCTCCGTCTGCTCGCGAGTGGCCTGGCCGCGGATGCCACGTTCCTCGGCTTCGCCGTAGTGCATCTTGCGCGCCTCGTCTACGAAGCGCTCGCCAACATCTTCGGTCTGAGCCAGCACTTCCCGCACCGCGCGCATCCAGCGCGCCTCGGGCGAGTTTTCGGCGGCGGGCGTGCTCGGCGCCACGGCTTCAGACGGCGGCCTCGGGCTGCCCAGATTCAGGCGCGGGGCCGCCAGGAGCTTGGTGATCTTCGTGTCGCCGCACAGGGGACACTCCACCAAGCCGCCCGCCAGTTGGGTTTCGAATGCTTCATGCGACGCGAACCAGCCTTCGAATCCGTGGCCGTGCGCGCATTGGAGGTTGAGGACCTTCATGCACGGATTATCAAGCCGCGCCGGAAAAGCTGTGCGTTTGCCAATCGAGGGTCCATGCGCCCGACAGCACGTTCTGCAGCCACAGCGTGCAGGTCAGGGTCTTGGCGTCCGACACGGTCCCGTTGCGGCACCAGTCGATCAGCTCCTCGGGCGTCGCCGTGAACACATCGAGAAACTCGCCGTGATCGAGCTGACGCGCCCCGAGCGAAAGCCCGCGCGCGAAGTAGACGTGGATGATCTCGGTGGAATAGGCCACTGCCAGATGCATCGCGCCGGCATGCGCCCACTCCCGCGCGGAATAGCCGGTTTCCTCGAGCAGTTCGCGCTGGCCGCAAAGAAGCGGATCTTCGCCGGCGTCGAGCTTGCCGGCCGGAAACTCGGTCATCACTCGCGCCACCGGGTAGCGGTACTGGCGCTCCAGCACCACGCGGCCGTCGTCCAGCAGGGGCACCACGACGACGGCACCGGGATGAATCACGTACTCGCGGGTCGCGGTCTGGCCATCGGGCAGGCGCACGGTGTCGCGCATGGCGCGCAGGAAATTGCCTTGCAGCAGCAATTCGCTGGCGGTGCCTTCCTCCCTCAGATGCGCATCATCCATATCAAGCTACTTTCGATGTTTCAGCAGGTAGCGCCAGGTGAAGCCCGGGAACGCGAAGACGATGAAGGTCGCTCCAGTGACGGCATAGAACTCCCACCCCTGCGGCGCGGTCTGGCCGACGCGGCTCTCGAAGAGCAAGCCGACTCCACCGGCCAGGAAATAGAGGATCACGAGTTCTACCACCCGGATCGCCAGCGATTTGACGCCAGCGGACAGCGGTACGACGCCCAGCAGCCGCTCATTGACGAACGGCAGATTGGCCGCCAGGACCGCCACCAGCAACACGACCCAGACCGATGCGCTCTGCGACACGGGACAGGATCAGGTGGCCAGCGTGGCCACGATCGCCTTCGCGCAGAGCGTCATGAGGCCACCGGGCAGGATGCCGAGGATCAGGATCAGCGCGCCGTTGAGCGTGAGGACGGTGCGCACATCGCGCGGTGCCGACACGGTCGTCGCCGTGAGGGGCACATCGAAGTACATGACCTTGACCACGCGCAGGTAGTAGAAGGCACCGATCAGCGACATCACGACCGCATAGACGGCAAGACCGATATACAGGCCCTGCCCCGACGCGATCAGTGCCTGCAGCACTGCCAGCTTCGCATAGAAGCCGACCAGCGGCGGCACGCCCGCGAGCGAGAACATCGCGACCGCCATCACGCCGGCATAGAGCGGGCTGCGCTGGTTGAGGCCGGCGAGATCGGTGATCTCTTCGCTCTCGAAGCCCTCGCGTGCCAGCAGCAGGATGATGCCGAAGCTCGCCAGCGTGGTCAGCACGTAGGTCACGATGTAGAACATCGACGCGCTGTAGGCGAACTCCGCGTTGTAGGTATTGCCGTTGACCACGCCCGCCACCAGGCCCAGCAGCATGAAGCCCATTTGCGCGATGGTGGAATAGGCCAGCATGCGCTTGAGGTTGGTCTGCGCGATGGCGGCGAGGTTGCCGACCAGGAGCGAGGCGATGGCCAGCAAGGCCAGCATCTGCTGCCAATCGATGGCCAGGGGCAGCAGGCCTTCCACCAGCAGGCGGATGATGATGGCGAAGGCCGCGAGCTCGGGCGCCGCACCGATCATCAGAGTGACGGAGGTCGGCGCTCCCTGGTAGACGTCGGGCACCCACATGTGGAAGGGCGCCGCGCCCACCTTGAACGCCAGGCCGGCAACGATGAAAACGAGACCGAACACCAGCACCTGATGGTTGACGTTGCGGCTCGCGATGGCCTTGAACACCTCATTGGTGTCGAGCGAACCGGTCGCGCCGTACATCATGGACAGGCCGTAGAGCAGGAAGCCGCTGGCCATCGCGCCCAGCACGAAGTACTTCATCGCCGCCTCGCTCGCCACGGCGTTGTCGCGGCGCAGCGCGACCAGCGCGTAGCTCGACAGCGTGAGCAGTTCCAGGCCGAGATAGATCAGCAGGAAGTTGCTGCCGGAGATCATCACGAACATCCCCAGCAGGGAGAACATGCTCATGGTGAACATCTCGCCGCCGCGCAGCATGTCGCGGTCGGCCGAGTAGGGCCGGCCGTAGACCAGCGTGACCATCAGTGCCACAGTCGCGAAGCACTTGAGCCAGTTGCCCATCGGGTCGCTCACGACCATGCCGCCGAAGCCGTAGACGGTGAGGCCCGCCGAGGCCTGAAGCCCGGCCAGCACGGCCACCGCCGCGAGCGTCAGCAGGGTCAGCACGTAGGTGCGCGTACGACGAGCACCGGTGGTGGACAGATCGACCAGCGCGATGATGCAGGCCATGACCAGCAGCACCATCTCGGGGTAGATCGTCATCCAGTTGAGCTTTTCAATCATTTCAAGGTACCTTGGAGATCGCCACGTGGCGCAGCAGCTCGGCCACGGAGGCATCCATCACGTCGGTGAAGGGCTTGGGGTGGATGCCCATCCACAGCACCGCGATGGCAAGCAGCGCGAGCATGAGGAATTCACGGGAACCGATGTCGCTCAATTCCTTGACGTGGTCATTGCCCACGGGCCCCAGGTAGACACGCTTGTACATCCACAGCGTGTAGGCAGCGCCGAAGATCAGCGCGGTAGCGGCGCCGGCGCCGACCCAGAAGTTCGACTTGACCGCGCCCAGGATCACCATCCATTCGCCGACGAAACCCGCCGTGCCCGGCAGGCCGCAGTTGGCCATCGCGAACAGCAGCGCGAAGGCCGCGAACTTGGGCATGGTGTTGACGACACCGCCGTAGTCGGCGATCTGGCGTGAATGCACGCGGTCGTACAGCACGCCGATGCCAAGGAACATGGCGCCCGACACGAAACCGTGCGCAATCATCTGCACGATGCCGCCTGACACGCCGAGGTCATTGAAAATGAAGAATCCCAGCGTGACGAAGCCCATGTGGGCCACGGACGAATAGGCCACGAGCTTCTTCATGTCCTGCTGCACCAGCGCGACCAGGCCGACGTAGATCACGGCGATCAGCGAAAGGCCGATCATGAGCCAGGCCCATTCGTGCGCGGCATCGGGAGCGATGGGGATGGAGAAACGCAGAAAGCCATAGGCCCCGAGCTTCAGCATGATCGCCGCCAGCACGGCGGAGCCGCCGGTGGGCGCCTCGACGTGGACGTCGGGCAACCACGTGTGCACCGGCCACATCGGCACCTTGACGGCAAAGGCCGCGAAGAAGGCGAAGAACAGGAAAGTCTGTGCGCTGGCGGGCAGCGGCAGCTTCTGCCACGTGAGGATGTCGAAGCTGCCACCCGAGGTGTTGTACAGGTAGATCAGCGCGATCAGCATCAGCAACGAGCCGAGCAACGTGTAGATGAAGAACTTGAAGGCTGCGTAGATCTTGTTCGGTCCGCCCCAGATGCCGATGATCAGGTACATCGGGATCAGCGTGGCCTCGAAGAAGGTATAGAACAGCACGCCGTCGAGCGCGCTGAAGGCGCCGATCATCAGGCCCGACAGGATCAGGAAGGCGCCCATGTACTGGTTCACGCGCTCCGTGATCACTTGCCAGGCGGAGATCACCACGATCACCGTGATGAAAGCCGTCAGCAGCACCAGCCACAGCGAGATTCCGTCCACGCCGACGTGGTAATTGATATTGAAGCGCTGGATCCAGCTCGTCTTCTCGACGAACTGCATCGAGGCCGTTCCGATTTCGAAGCGCGTATAGAGCGGCACGGTCGCCAGGAAGCTCGCGATCGAACCGATCAGAGCGACCCAGCGCACACCGTTGGCGCGGTCGTCCCGGCCGAACGCCAGCAGCAACGCGCCGACCACGATCGGCAGCCAGATGGCAAGGCTCAACAAACCCATTTTTCTTTTTCTCCAGCGAGAGCGCTTACCGTTTGAACCAGACGAAGTACGTCATGAGTATGAAGATGCCAAGCAGCATCGCGAAGGCGTAGTGATAGATGTAGCCCGACTGCGCCCACCGCACGACGCCCGCGATGCGGCCGACCAGCCGCCAGGAGCCGTTGACGATGGCGCCATCGATGATGCCCTGGTCGCCGCCCTTCCACAGACCGGTGCCGAGCGCGCGCGTAGCGCGTGCGATGACGTTCTCGTTGAACCAGTCCATGTAGTACTTGTTTTCGAGCAGGCGGTACACGGGGCCGAAGGCGCGCTTGATCGCCGCGGGCACTGCCGGATTGATCATGTACATGTACCAGGAGAGGACCACGCCAGCGAGCGCCAGCCAGAACGGCGCGGCACTGAGGCCGTGCAGGGCCATTGCCACCGGGCCGTGGAAGGCCTCGGCGAGCTCCTTCATGGCGGGATGCCTGCCTTCATCGATGACGATCGCGCCCTTGAAAAAGTCGCCGAACAGCATCGGGTCGATGGTCATGAAACCAATCACGACCGAGGGGATGGCGAGCAGCACCAATGGCAGCCACACCACCCACGGCGACTCGTGCGGCTTGTGGTCGTGCTGGTCGCCATGGCCGTGCGCGTCATGGGCATGATCGTCGTGGTGGGCGTCCGGGTTCAGGTCGTAGCGCTCCTTGCCGTGGAAGACCAGGAAGTACATGCGGAACGAATAGAACGCGGTGACGAACACACCAGCCAGGACCGAGAAGTACGCGAAGCCGGAGCCCCACAGGTGGCTCTCGTGCACCGCCTCGATGATGCTGTCCTTCGAATAGAAGCCGGCGAAGAACGGTGTGCCGATGAGCGCAAGCGAGCCCACCAGCGAGGTGATCCAGGTGATCGGCATGTACTTGCGCACGCCGCCCATCCAGCGAATGTCCTGGTTGTGGTGCATGCCGATGATCACCGAGCCCGCGCCGAGGAACAGCAGCGCCTTGAAGAAGGCGTGGGTCATCAGGTGGAACACGGCGACCGAATAGGCCGACGCGCCCAGCGCGACGGTCATGTAGCCGAGTTGCGAGAGTGTCGAGTACGCGACGACGCGCTTGATGTCGTTCTGGATGATGCCCAGGAAGCCCATGAAGAGCGCGGTAATGGCACCGATCACGAGGATGAAGCTCAGGGCCGTGTCGCTCAGCTCGAACAGCGGCGACATGCGCGCCACCATGAAGATGCCGGCCGTAACCATCGTCGCGGCGTGGATCAGCGCGGAGATCGGCGTCGGGCCTTCCATCGAGTCGGGCAGCCAGACGTGCAGCGGGAACTGGGCGCTCTTGCCCATCGCGCCGATGAAGAGGCAGATGCAGATCACGGTGATCAACATCCACTCGGTGCCAGGGAAGCTCAGCTTCGACAGCGCGTCGGCCTTCGCGAAGGCTTCGGCGTAGTTCAGCGTGCCGGCGTAGGCGGCGATCAGCCCGATGCCGAGGATGAAGCCGAAGTCGCCCACGCGGTTGATCAGGAAGGCCTTCATGTTCGCGAAGATCGCCGTCGGCCTGTTGAACCAGAATCCGATCAGCAGGTACGACACCAGACCCACCGCTTCCCAGCCGAAAAAGAGCTGGAGCATGTTGTTGCTCATTACGAGCATCAGCATCGAGAAGGTGAAGAGCGAGATGTAGGCGAAGAAGCGGTTGTAGCCCTCGTCATCTTCCATGTAGCCGATGGTGTAGATGTGCACCATCAGCGAGACGAAGGTCACCACGCACATCATCATGGCGGTGAGGCCGTCGACCAGGAAGCCGATCTCCATCTTCAGGCCGCCGACCACCATCCACTCGTAGATGGTGGCGTTGAAGCGCGCGCCGTCGGCGACCACGCTCTTGAGCGTCATGGCCGAAATGATGAAGGAGATCAGCACGCCGAGAATGGTCAGCGAATGCGTGACCTTGCGGCCGATGTGATTGCCGGCGAACTTGGTGCCCCACAGGCCGGCCACGACGGCGCCGACCAGGGGGGCCAGCGGGACGGCCAGCAGTGTGGATGCGGAAAGCGTTGCGCTCATACTGGTCTCAGCCTTTGAGCGAGTTGAGTTCGTCGACGTTGATGTTCGACTTGTTGCGGAACAGGAGCACCAGCAGCGCCAGCCCGATCGCCGACTCCGCCGCCGCCACGGTCAGGATGAAGAACACGAAGATCTGGCCGTGCATGTCCCCGAGGTAGTAGGAGAACGCGACGAAGTTCATGTTGACGGCGAGCAGCATCAGCTCGATGCACATCAACAGCACGATCAGGTTCTTGCGGTTCAGAAAGATACCGATGACCGACAGCGCGAAGAGCATCGCGCCCAAGGAAAGGTAATGTCCCAGTGTGAGCGTCATGCCTTGGTCTCCCCTGCGGCCGGTGCTTCTTCAACGACGGGCCGAGCCGCCTGCGTGACCGGCATCTGGACGATGCGCACGCGGTCACGCGCCTTCACGCGCACTTGGTCGGCGGGGTTGACGTACTTGCTGTCCTTGCGGGTGCGCAGCGTCAGCGCGATGGCGGCAACGATGGCGACCAGCAGGATGACAGCAGCGATCTCCAGCGGATAGAGGTATTGCGTGTACAGCAGCTTGCCGAGCTCAAGCGTGTTGGAGGTGCCCGGCCCGGACGCCATCAGGTTCTTGGGCTCGCTGGGGCGGAAGCCGCCCATCAGCACGCCGGCCATCTCGAGCGCTATCAATGCGCCGACGCCAGCGGCAAGGGGAAAATGCCGCCAGAAGCCCTGGCGAAGGCTGTCGACGTTGATGTCCAGCATCATCACCACGAAAAGGAACAGCACCATCACCGCTCCCACGTAGACGAGCACCAGCGCAATGGCAAGGAATTCTGCGCGCAGCAGCAACCAGATGGCTGATGCCTGGAAGAACGCGAGCACCAGATAGAGCGCGGCATACACGGGGTTGCGCGCGGTGATGACGCGGAAGGCCGCGAAAAGCAGCACCGCCGCAAACAGATAGAACAGACCGGTCTTGACGTCCATGGATCGAATTCGTTACGTTGGGCCAGACCGCGTCAGCGGTACTTGGCGTCGGCCGCCTTGTTGGCGGCGATTTCTTTTTCGTAGCGGTCGCCGACAGCGAGCAGCATGTCCTTGGTGAAGTACAAGTCACCGCGCTTCTCGCCGTGGTACTCGAAGATATGCGTCTCGACGATCGAGTCGACGGGGCAGCTTTCTTCGCAGAAGCCGCAGAAGATGCACTTGGTCAGGTCGATGTCGTAGCGGGTGGTGCGGCGAGAGCCGTCATCGCGCACATCCGATTCGATGGTGATCGCGAGCGCGGGGCACACGGCTTCGCAGAGCTTGCACGCGATGCAGCGTTCTTCCCCGTTCTCATAGCGGCGCAAGGCATGAAGGCCGCGGAAACGCGGCGACAGCGGCGTCTTCTCTTCGGGGAACTGCACGGTGATCTTTCGGCTGAACGCGTACTTGCCGGTCAGCGCCAGGCCCTTGAACAACTCGAACAGCATGAAGCTGGAGAGGAAGTCCTTGAGCGAGAACGGCTGCGAGGGCAGTTTCGATGAGCGCGCAAGCGCGCTGGCGGTGTGCGCAGACATGGCGGTTCCTGTTATTTCCAGATGTTGTAGGGGGTCTGCATCCAGGCGCCGACCACCACGAGCCACACGAGCGTGACCGGAATGAAGATCTTCCAGCCCAGACGCATGATCTGGTCATAGCGGAAGCGCGGGAAGGTGGAGCGGACCCAGAGGAACATGGTGACCACGGCGAAGGTCTTGATGCCCAGCCAGATCCAGCCCGGAATGAAGCTGAGGAAGGCGAAAGGTGGCAGCCACCCGCCCAGGAACAGGATGACGGTCAGGATCGACACCAGCCACATGTTGGCGTATTCGGCCAGGAAGAACATGGCAAAGCTCATGCCCGAGTACTCGATCATGTGACCCGCGACGATTTCCGACTCGCCTTCGACCACATCGAAGGGATGGCGGTTGGTCTCGGCAAGGCCGGAGATGAAGTAGACGAAGAAGATCGGCAGCAGCGACAGCCAGTTCCACGAGAGGAACCCGATGCCCATCGATGCGAACTGGCCCTTGCCCTGCCCCGCGACGATGTCGCTCATATTCAGGCTGGCGGACACCATCAGCACCACGACGAAGCAGAAGCCCATCGCGATTTCATAGCTGACCATCTGGGCCGATGCGCGCAGCGCGCCAAGGAAGGCGTACTTCGAATTCGACGCCCAGCCGGCGATGATCACGCCATACACCTCCAGCGAGGTGATGGCCATGACGAACAGCAGGCCGGCATTGATGTTGGCGAGCGCGACATCGGGGCCGAAAGGAATGACCGCCCAGGCCGCCAGGGCCGGCATGATGGTCATGATCGGGCCGAGCAGGAACAGGCTCTTGTTGGCGACTGTGGGAAGGATGATTTCCTTGGTCAGCAGCTTGAGCGCATCGGCGATCGGCTGCAGCAGGCCCAGCGGGCCGATGCGGTTGGGGCCGATGCGGATCTGCGTGAATCCGATGGCCTTGCGCTCCCAGAGCGTGAGGTAGGCGACGGCGCCCATCAACGGGATCACCACGACGATGATCTTGATCAGCGTCCAGATGACGGGCCAGGCCAGGCTGGTCCACCAGCCGGCGGCGACCAGGCCCTGGCCGAAACCATGCAGAGCGTCGATCATGCGAGCACCTCCGTCGCAGCCTGGGCTTGCGCCAGGCGCGCATCGGCGGTGAGTTGCAGCGAGGGCGCGCGACGAACGATCGAATCGAGCTGGTAGATGCTGGCGACGACCGGTCCGGCCGCGGCGCCATTGCCGCCTTCGACTGAAGCCGCGGTGGCGTTGTTCAGCCTGTCCGCCGACACTTGAGCGTTCAGGCCGATATCGGCCAGCACGTCGGCCGCCGATTCGTAGGAGAAGCCCGAAAGACCCAGCAGGTTGGCCAGGACGCGCAAGACCTTCCAGGCCGGACGCGCTTCGCCCTGCGGCTTCACGACGGCGTGGAAGCCCTGCACCCGGCCTTCGGCATTGACGAAGGTGCCCGGCGTTTCGGTGAACGGCGCGATCGGCAGCAGCACGTCGCTGAATTCGAGGTTGGCCTTGAAGGGGCTCAGCGTCACGACCATCTGAGCGTGGGCGAGGGCCTCGACAGCCGCGGCGCCCGCGGCGGAATCGAACACCGGTTCGGTGTTGAGCAGCAAGACGGCCTTGAGCTTGCCGGAGAGCATGTCGAGCGCATTCAGTCCGCCATCCTTCGGGAAGGCGCCGACGATCTGCGCGCCGACGGTGTTGGCAGCCTCGGTGAGGTAGCCGACGCTGGCGCCGGTCTGTGCGCCGATCCAGTTCGCCAGCGCCAGCAATGCGCCGGCCTGTGCGTGATGGGCGGCCGCATTGCCAAGCAGGATCGCCTTGCGTTCGCCGCCGAGCAGCGAGGCCGCCATGGCCTTGGCGGCATCACCCGCTGCGGAGGACCTCGCCACGGGTGCGGAGGCGCCGGTGCTTTCGGCAATCGCGCCGGCGAGTTCGGCCAGCGCCTCCACCCAATCCTGGGCGGGAACACGCGCTGCGTTCGCCACGGGAATGGCCCACGCGTCGGCGTCGGCAAACAGATCCGGCGAGGTGATCGCGCTGAGCACGCCGCCCTTGCGCACCGACTGACGGATGCGCTGGGCGAACAGCGGATGGTCCTTGCGCAGGTTGGTGCCGATGACAAGCACTCGCTGCAGCTGGGATAGCGAAGCGATCGAGGTGCCGAGCCAGCGTGTACCTTCGAAGGCAGCGAACTCGGCGTTGCGCAGACGGTAGTCGATGTTGCCGCTGCCCAGTCCGTTCATCAGCAGTCTGGCCAAGTGCAATTCCTCGAGCGTGCTGTGCGGACTGACCAGCGTGCCGATGCTCTGCGCGCCATGGTCGGCCTTGATCTGCTTGAGGCCGTTGGCCACGTATTCCAGCGCGGTCTGCCAATCGACCTGCTGCCACTGGCCGCCCTGCTTGAGCATGGGCTGCGTGAGACGCTCAGGGCCATTCAGTGCCTCGTACGAGAAACGGTCGCGGTCGGCAATCCAGCACTCGTTCACATCTTCGTTCTCGAGCGGGACCACGCGCATGACGCGGTTGTTCTTGACCTGGACGATCAGGTTGGCGCCGGTCGAATCGTGCGGGCTGACCGACTTGCGGCGCGACAGCTCCCAAGTGCGGGCGCTGTAGCGGAAGGGCTTGCTCGTCAACGCCCCGACCGGGCAGATGTCGATCATGTTGCCGGAGAGTTCGGAATCCACCGAGTCGCCGACGAAGGTTTCGATTTCGGAATGTTCGCCGCGCTGCGTCATGCCGAGTTCCATCACGCCGGCCACTTCCTGGCCGAAGCGGACGCAGCGCGTGCAATGGATGCAGCGGCTCATCTCTTCCATGCTGATGAGCGGGCCGACGTCCTTGTGGAAGACGACGCGCTTCTCTTCTTCATACCGGGAAGAGGAGCCGCCATAGCCGACGGCCAGGTCCTGCAACTGGCACTCGCCGCCCTGGTCGCAGATCGGGCAGTCCAGCGGGTGGTTGATCAGGAGGAACTCCATCACCGACTGCTGCGCCTTGATGGCCTTGTCGCTCTTGGTGCGCACGATCATGCCCTGCGTCACCGGCGTGGCGCAGGCGGGCATGGGCTTCGGCGCCTTTTCGACGTCCACCAGGCACATGCGGCAGTTGGCGGCGATGCTGAGCTTCTTGTGATAGCAGAAGTGCGGGATGTAGGTGCCCGCCTTGTCGGCCGCATGCATGATCATGCTGCCTTCGATGATGTCGACCTTCTTGCCGTCGAGTTCGATTTCAACCATTTGTATTTTTCTCGCTCAGGCCTTGACGGGCGTCTTCGGGACGTAGCCGGGAATCAATGCCTCGAACTCGTGGCGGAAGTGTTTGATCATGGCCCGCACCGGCATCGCGGCTGCATCACCGAGCGCGCAGATGGTGCGGCCCTGGATGTTGTCGGCGACCGAGTTGAGCAGGTCCATGTCGGTGGCCTTGCCATGGCCGTTGTGGATGCGGTCCACCACGCGCCAGAGCCAGCCGGTGCCTTCTCGGCACGGCGTGCACTGGCCGCAGGATTCGTGCATGTAGAAGTACGAGAGACGCTTGAGCGACTCGACCATCGAGCGGCTGTCGTCCATGACGACCACGGCGCCGGAGCCGAGCATCGAGCCCGCCTTGGCGATGGAGTCGTAGTCCATCGTGCAATCCATCATGATGCTGGCCGGCAGCACCGGCGCAGACGAGCCGCCAGGGATCACGGCCTTCAGCTGGCGCCCCTTGCGCACGCCACCGGCGAGCTCGAGCAGCTTCGAGAACGGCGTGCCCATCGGCACTTCATAGTTGCCGGGCAGTTCGACATCACCGCTGACCGAGAATATCTTGGTGCCGCCGTTGTTCGGCTTGCCGCATTCGAGGTATGCGGGACCACCGTTGACGATGATCCACGGCACGGCCGCGAAGGTCTCGGTGTTGTTGATCGTCGTGGGCTTGCCGTACAGGCCGAAGCTCGCCGGGAACGGAGGCTTGAAGCGCGGCTGGCCCTTCTTGCCTTCGAGCGATTCGAGCAGCGCGGTTTCTTCACCGCAGATATACGCGCCGAAACCGTGCGCGGCATGAAGCTGGAAGTTGAAACTGCTGCCCAGGATGCCGTCACCCAGATAGCCCGCCGCGCGCGCTTCTTCCAGCGCCTCTTCGAAGCGGACATAGGTCTGGAAGATCTCGCCGTGGATGTAGTTGTAGCCTACGCTGATGCCCATCGCGTACGCGGCAATGGCCATGCCCTCGATCACGATGTGCGGGTTGTACTGCAACAGGTCGCGATCCTTGCAAGTTCCGGGCTCGCCCTCGTCCGAATTGCAGACCAGGTATTTCTGGCCCGGGAATTGGCGGGGCATGAAGCTCCACTTGAGGCCGGTCGGAAAGCCCGCGCCGCCGCGTCCACGAAGCCCGGAGGCCTTGACCTCGGCGATCACCTGGTCTGGGGTCAGGCCTTCACTCAGGATCTTGCGCAGCGCCTTATAGCCGCCGCGCGCCTCGTAATCGGCCAGACGCCAGTTGGTACCGTCCAGACCCGCATAGATCTGCGGCGTGATGTGACGATCGTGAAAGCAGGTCTGGACGCCGGTCGCCTGGAACTGCGAGAGCACTTGCTCGGGGGACATCATTTACCTTCCTCCGCGGTCGAACTGCGCAGGCCGTCGACCAGCTGGTCGAGCTTTTCGTTGCTCATGAAACTGCACATGGTGAGGTCGTTGACCAGCATCACCGGCGAATCGGCGCAGGCGCCCAGGCATTCGCTCTGTTGCAGCGTGAACATGCCGTCAGGCGTCGTCTCGCCCATCCGGATGCCCAACTTCTTCTCGAGGTGCGCCAACGCCACCGCGCCGTCGCGCAACTGGCACGGCAGGTTGGTGCAGACGTTGAGCTTGTACTTGCCCAGCGGGCGCTGGTTGTACATGTTGTAGAAGGTCGTGACCTCGTGCACCGCGATCGGCGCCATGCCGAGATAGGCCGCGATCTCGCGCTCGCGCTGCAGGCTGACGAATCCCTCGTCCTTCTGCACGATCGCAAGGCAGGCCATCACGGCCGACTGTTTCTGGGCCTCGGGGTACTTGGCGACTTCACGGGCAAAGAGCGCCAGCGTGGCTTGCTTGAGCGGAGCGACGCTGCCTTCAGTGCCATGGGTGGTGTCGGAATTCATTTGCACGCTCACCTGTCAATTTCACCGAACACGATATCCATGGTGCCGATCACCGCGACGGCATCGGCAATCATGTGGCCGCGCGACATCTCGTCAAGCGCGGCCAGATGGGGAAAGCCCGGCGCGCGGATCTTCAGGCGGTACGGCTTGTTCGCACCGTCGCTCACCAGGTAGATGCCAAACTCTCCCTTGGGGTGCTCGACGGCGGCGTACGCCTCGCCTTCGGGCACGTGAAAGCCTTCGGTGAAGAGCTTGAAATGGTGGATCATCTCCTCCATGTTCGCCTTCATCGATTCCCGCGCCGGGGCGGCCACCTTGTGGTTGGCCGTGATGACCGGGCCGGGATTCGCACGCAACCAGGCAGAACACTGCTGGATGATGCGGTTGGCCTGACGCATCTCTTCGACTCGAACGAGGTAGCGGTCGTAGCAGTCGCCCGTCTTGCCGACGGGCACGTCGAATTCCATGCGATCGTAAACGTCGTACGGCTGCTTCTTGCGCAGGTCCCATTCGACGCCGGAGCCACGCAGCATCGGGCCGGTGAAGCCGAGATTCAGGGCGCGCTCGGGCGTGACGACGCCGATGCCCACCGTGCGCTGCTTCCAGATGCGGTTGTCGGTGAGCAACGTCTCGTACTCACCCACCATCTTCGGGAAGCGCTTGCAGAAGTCGTCGATGAAGTCCAGCAACGAGCCTTGGCGGTTCTCGTTGAGTCGCGCGATCGCCTTGGCGTTCTTGATCTTGCTGACCTTGTACTGCGGCATCGCATCGGGCAGATCGCGGTAGACGCCGCCTGGGCGAAAGTAGGCCGCATGCATGCGCGCGCCTGATACGGCCTCGTACATGTCAAACAGGTCTTCCCGCTCGCGGAAGCAGTAGATGAGCATGTTCATCGCACCGCAATCCAGGCCGTGCGCGCCGAGCCACAGGAGGTGGTTCAGCAAACGGGTGATCTCGGCGAACATCACGCGGATGTACTGCGCGCGCTCGGGAACGTCGAGGCCCAGGAGCCGCTCGATCGCGAGGCAATAGGCGTGCTCGTTGCTCATCATCGACACGTAGTCGAGCCGGTCCATGTAGGGCAGCGACTGGATGTACGTGCGCGATTCGGCAAGCTTCTCGGTCGCGCGGTGCAGCAGGCCGATGTGAGGGTCGGCGCGCTGAATGACTTCGCCGTCGAGTTCGAGCACAAGACGAAGCACGCCGTGCGCCGCCGGATGCTGGGGACCGAAGTTCAGCGTGTAGTTCTTGATTTCGGCCATCAGTGGAGTCCGCCGTAGTTGTCTTCGCGGATCACGCGCGGGGTGATCTCGCGCGGCTCGATCGAGATGGGCTGATAGATCACACGCTTCTGTTCCGCGTCATAACGCATCTCGACGTGGCCGGACACCGGGAAGTCCTTGCGGAACGGATGGCCGATGAAGCCGTAGTCGGTCAGGATGCGGCGCAAGTCGTCGTGGCCTTCGAACACGATGCCGTAGAGGTCGAATGCCTCGCGCTCGAACCACCCCGCGGCATTCCAGACGCCAGTCAGGGAATCGACAACCGGGAGGTCTTCATTGGGCGCAAACACCTTCAGGCGCACGCGCTGATTCAAACTGACGGAGAGAAGATGGGTGACCACGCAGAAGCGCTCACCCTCCCACTCGCCCTCGCGGTAATCGGAATAATCCATGCCGCACAGGTCGATCAACTGCTCGAAGCGGCAGCCGGGCGCATCGCGCAACAGCGTGGCGGCTTCGAGGTAGTCGGCAGGCGACACAACCACGGTCACTTCGCCCAGGGCGAGCTTCACGCTCCGCGCCTTCGCGCCAAGCGTTTCGGTGATCTGGGTCTGCAGCGCTTCGGGAGAAATCGCAAAATCGGTCATCGTCTATTGCTCTTCAGGCGCGCGCGATCGTGTTGGTGCGGCGGATCTTCTGCTGGAGTTGAATCACTCCATACAGCAGCGCTTCCGCGGTCGGCGGGCAACCCGGCACATAGACGTCAACCGGCACAATGCGGTCGCATCCACGCACGACCGAATAGCTGTAGTGGTAGTAGCCGCCGCCATTGGCACATGACCCCATCGAGAGCACCCATCGGGGCTCGGGCATCTGGTCGTACACCTTGCGCAGCGCAGGCGCCATCTTGTTGCACAGCGTACCAGCCACGATCATCAGATCGGACTGGCGTGGACTCGGCCGGAACAGCATGCCGAATCGGTCGATGTCATAGCGAGCGGCGCCCGCATGCATCATCTCAACGGCACAGCAAGCCAGACCAAAGGTCATCGGCCACAGTGATCCAGTCTTGGCCCAATTCACCACCGAATCGTAAGTCGTGGTGACGAAGCCTTCCTTCATGACGCCTTCAATGGCCATTTTGCGGATTCCTTGTCATTCCCAATCGAGCGCGCCCTTTTTCCACTCGTAGACGAAGCCCACGACGAGGATGGCGAGAAAAATCATCATCGCCCAGAAGCCGACAACGCCGATTTCCTTGAGCGCAATGGCCCAGGGAAAGAGAAAAGCAATTTCGAGGTCGAAAAGAATGAAGAGGATGGCGACGAGGTAGTAACGCACGTCGAACTTCATGCGCGCGTCTTCGAAGGCTTCGAAGCCGCATTCGTAGGGCGCGTTCTTTTGGGCATCAGGCCGGTTCGGGCCGAGGATGTAACCCAGAACCTGAGGCGCGACGCCTACACCGACACCGACCAGGATGAACAACAGGACGGGGAGGTAGGTATCGAGGTTCATCGGGAATTTGACCATTTGTCACCAGCAGGAAGCTTTCCTGCCGGTGAGATTTGGTGCGGTCGGCGAGACTCGAACTCGCACAGCTTTCGCCACTACCCCCTCAAGATAGCGTGTCTACCAATTTCACCACGACCGCGGTTTTCTGTCCGAATGGCATGAGGAACCTTGTGAGGTTTTGGCTTTCCGGACAGCTTTAGAGTTTACCCTGAAATGAAGTCGTTTTCACTGGACGACTGCATCGAAACCTGAAGGATCACTTCGACGGGATCTGAGCGGCGCCCGATGCGGGTGCGACGGGCGTCGGTGCCGGGGCAGTGCCCGATGGAATCGTCGCCGCGCCCGAGGCCGCGGGCGCGGGAATCGCGACCGCGGCGCGTTCGAGCAGGCTGTCGCCACCGGTCGGCCGTGCATGGCTGAAGTAGGCCAGCATGAGGGTGCACGCAAAGAACACGGCGGCGAGAACCGCTGTGGTGCGCGAGAGGAAGTTCGCACTGCCGCTGGCGCCGAAAAGGCTGCCGGCACTGCCGCTGCCGAAGGCCGCGCCCATGTCGGCACCCTTGCCGTGCTGGACCAGGATGAGGCCGATCATCGCGAGTGCGGTGAGCATCTGTACGCCCACCAGGATATTGAGGACCACGTTCATTCGTTCTAACTCCTAATTTGTTCGCAGCGGTGCACGTCTCAGCGCGCCGCTGCAATGATCTGCAGAAAGTCGGGGGCCTTGAGCGAGGCACCACCGATCAGTCCGCCGTCGATGTCTGTCTGGGCCAACAGTTCGGCCGCGTTGGCAGCGTTCATGCTGCCGCCATAAAGAATACGGATGCCCGCGGCGTGCTCGCTCGCCGCGTGGTGCAGTTGCGCACGCAGCACAGCGTGCACGGCCTGCGCCTGCTCGGGGGTTGCCGTCTTGCCCGTGCCGATAGCCCACACGGGTTCGTATGCGACGACGATCTCGCTGATGCAGTGGCCGTTGACGTGGATGATCGCCGCAAGCTGGCGCTTGACGACTTCTTCCGTGCGCCCTGCCTCGCGCTGCGCCAGCGTTTCGCCGACACAGACGATGGGCGTGATGCCATTGGCCAGCGCAGCGGCCGTCTTGGCCGCTACCAGCTCGTCCGTTTCGCCGTGGTACTGACGGCGCTCCGAGTGGCCGACGATGGAATAGCGCACGCCGAAGTCTCTCAGCATGGCTGCCGATTGCTCTCCGGTGAACGCGCCACTGGGATGCGCCGACACATCCTGCGCACCCAGTGCGATCGGCGCGCCGTCGACGAGCGATTGGACCTGGGCGAGGTACGGCGAGGGAACACACACCACGACTTCACACGCCGGCGCGCCGAGCCCCTGCCGCAGGGCCTTGATCAACGCCTCGTTGGCCGCGAGGCTGCCGTTCATCTTCCAGTTGCCGGCGATCAGCTTCTTCTTGGTCATGTCTGTCTTGCTCACCAAGTCAGGACGATCTTGCCGATGTGCTGATTCGACTCCATCAGCGTGTGCGCCTGCGCGGCGCCGCTGGGCTCGCCCGCGGCAGCGAAGACGCCATGGATCACCGGCTTGAAGGCACCGCTCTCGAGCAGCGGCCAAACCTTCTCGCGCAATGCCTTCGCGATCGCACCCTTGAACGCGATCGGCCGCGGACGCAGGGTCGATCCGGTGATGAGGAGCCGCCTGCGCAACACTTGCGCGGCATTGAACTCGCTCTTCACGCCGCCCTGCACGGCAATGATGACGAGCCGGCCGTCGTCGGCCAGGCATTCGATCTCGCGCGCGACGTAGCTGCCCGCCACCATGTCGAGCACCACGTCGACACCCTTGCCGCCGGTGAGGCGCTTGACCTCTTCGACGAAATCGGAGGTCTTGTAGTTGATCGCATGATCGGCGCCAAGCCTCTTGCAGGCTTCGCACTTGTCGTCGCTGCCGGCCGTCGCGATCACGGTGGCGCCGAGCGCCTTGCCGAGCTGGATGGCCGTGACGCCAATGCCGCTCGTACCGCCCTGAACGAGCAGCGTCTCGCCCTTTTGCAGGCGGCCGCGCTCGAACACATTGCTCCAGACGGTGAACACAGTCTCGGGCAGAGAAGCCGCTTCGACCTCGCTCCAGCCCTTGGGCACCGGCAGACACTGCACGACGGGCGCAACACACAACTCGGCATAACCCCCGCCCGCGACCAACGCGCACACGTGGTCGCCGATCTTCAAGCCCGCGTCGCTCATCGCCTTCTCGTCGCCCGCCACGATCTCGCCCGCGACCTCGAGGCCCGGCAAGTCCGAGGCGCCCGGCGGCACCGGATAGTTGCCGGTCCGCTGCAGCACGTCAGGGCGATTCACGCCGCTGGCGGCCACACGAATCAGCAATTCACCCGCGCCTGCAACCGGCGCGGGACGTTCCACCATGCGCAGCACCTCAGGGGCACCGAACGATGTGATCTCAATGGCTTTCATGATCTTCTCTGGCTGCAGCGCCCGCCCCGCCGGCGAAATCGCTGAATCTCGAACGAAAGAGCGACGGCGTCGCCGCCGTCGCGCCTCATCAGGCCTGATGGTCGCCGCGATTCGAATCGTGCAGCGGCAAGGGCTGCTGCTCGGTCACCTGCTCGGCCGGCTCGCCGCCGCGCTCGTTGCTGTTCTCGAAGCGCGGTGCGCGTTCCTGACGCGGCGGGCGGTCGCCACGGTCTTCACGCGGCGGACGATCGCGACGCTCCCCACGATCGCCACCCCGATCCTCGCGCGGCGGACGGTCATTGAACTCCATGCCGGCCGGGCGTTCGCTCAAGGCCTTCATGGACAGCTTCACGCGGCCCTTCTCGTCGGTCTCGAGCACCTTGACCTTCACGATCTGGCCTTCGCTCAGGTAGTCGCTGACCTTCTCGACGCGCTCATGCGCGATCTGGCTGATATGCAGCAGGCCGTCCTTGCCGGGCAGCAGGTTGATCAACGCACCGAAGTCGAGGATCTTCGTGACCGGGCCTTCATAAACTTTGCCGATTTCCACTTCCGCGGTGATCTGCTCGATGCGGCGCTTGGCCTCTTCGGCCTTGGCCGGATCGGTCGAAGCGATGGTGATGGTGCCGTCTTCGTCGATGTTGATCTGCGTGCCGGTCTCTTCGGTCAGCGCGCGGATCACCGAGCCGCCCTTGCCGATGACGTCGCGGATCTTCTCGGGGTTGATCTTCATGGTGAACAGACGCGGCGCGAAGGTGGAGACTTCGGCCTTGGCCTCGCCCATCGCTTCCTGCATCTTGCCCAGGATGTGCATGCGTGCTTCCTTGGCCTGCGCCAGGGCGACCTGCATGATTTCCTTGGTGATGCCCTGGATCTTGATGTCCATCTGCAGCGCGGTGATGCCGTTGGTCGTGCCGGCCACCTTGAAGTCCATGTCGCCCAGGTGATCTTCATCACCCAGGATGTCGGTCAGCACGGCGAAGCGGTTGTCTTCCTTGATCAGGCCCATGGCGATGCCGGCCACGTGCGCCTTCATGGGCACGCCAGCATCCATCATCGAGAGGCAGCCGCCACAGACCGAAGCCATCGACGAGGAGCCGTTCGACTCGGTGATCTCCGACACGACGCGAATGGTGTAGGGGAACTCTTCCTTGCTTGGCAGGCAGGCGACCAGCGCACGCTTGGCGAGGCGGCCGTGGCCGACTTCCCGACGCTTGGTCGAGCCCATGCGCCCGACTTCGCCCGTGGCGAAGGGAGGCATGTTGTAGTGGAACAGGAAGCGGTCTTCGTACTCCCCGGCCAGCGCGTCGATGCGCTGCGCGTCGCGCTCGGTGCCGAGCGTGGTCACGACCAGCGCCTGGGTTTCGCCGCGCGTGAACAGGGCCGAGCCATGGGTGCGCGGCAGCACACTGTTGCGGATCTCGATGGGGCGCACCGTGCGGGTGTCGCGGCCGTCGATGCGCGGCTCGCCGGCGAGGATCTGACCACGGACGATCTTCGATTCGATGGCGAACAGCAGGTCATTGACCTTGCCCGCGTCGAAGGGCTCGCCGCTGTCCTTGAGCGACGTCATCACGCTGGCGTTGGCCTCGCGCAGGGCTTGGGTGCGGGCTTGCTTGCTGCGGATCTGGTAGACGGCGCGCAGCTTTTCTTCGGCCAGGCCCTTGACCTTGGCGACGAAGGCCTCGTCCTCGGCCGGCGGCTGCCAGTCCCACACCGGCTTGCCGGCGTCGCGCACGAGTTCGTGAATCGCATTGATCGCGATGTTGGCCTGCTCATGGCCGAACACCACGCCGCCGAGCATGATTTCTTCGCTCAGTTGCAGGGCTTCGGACTCGACCATGAGCACGGCCGCTTCGGTACCGGCCACGACCAGGTCCATCTGCGAGCCCTTGCGCTCGGTCTGGCCGGGGTTCAGGACGTACTGGCCGTTGATGTAGCCGACGCGCGCCGCACCGATCGGGCCGCTGAACGGAATACCGGAGATCGACAGGGCTGCGCTGACGCCGATCATGGCGGCGATATCGGCATCGACTTCTGGATTGAGCGACAGCGTGTGGATAACCACGTGCACTTCGTTCAGGAAGCCTTCGGGGAACAGCGGGCGGATCGGGCGGTCGATCAGGCGCGAGGTGAGCGTCTCATGTTCGCTCGGCTTGGCTTCGCGCTTGAAGAAGCTACCGGGGATCTTGCCGGCCGCATAGGTCTTCTCGATGTAGTCGACGGTCAGCGGGAAGAAATCCTGGCCGGGCTTGGCGGTCTTGGAGGCGACGACGGTCGCGAGCACCACGGTGCCTTCGATGTCCACGATCACGGCGCCGCTGGCCTGACGGGCGATTTCGCCGGTTTCCAGGATGACGGTCTTGCCGCCCCACTGGAAGGACTTGGTGACTTTGTTGAAGAGGCTCATGTTAGCTCCTGTTTTGATAGCGGCTCACCCTGTGTTGCACACAGATCCCGCGGGGTTGGAGCGCTTTTCAGAACACGATGCCATTCCAGAGAAGCTCGGGGGAGAACTTCGATGGAATGACACAGCTTCGCTCTGTTTGGCACTCCGAAAACGATTCGCGAAGTAAAAAACGCCTGAGCTAGCGGACTAACCCAGGCGTCTTTTCATGCGATTCGGCTTACTTGCGCAGACCCAGCTTGGCGATCAGCGCGGTGTAACGGTCGGCATCCCTGGACTTCAGGTAGTCCAGCAGCTTGCGGCGGCGGCTCACCATGCGCAGCAGGCCGCGGCGACCATGGTGGTCCTTGGCATGCGTCTTGAAGTGGGGGGTGAGCTCGTTGATGCGGGCGGTCAGCAGTGCGACTTGCACTTCGGGACTGCCGGTGTCGTTGGCGGCGCGGGCGTTGTCCTTGACAACTTCGGCCTTGATGGAGGCTGCGATCATGTGAATTTTCCTGTTCCGGAGTGTTTGACTTGCGGTGGGCGCTGGAACTGCACTCACCGTGCGCCTTGCGGCATGCAAAGCCTGGGGATTATAGCTCGCCCCCAGGCTGCGGTACTTCGTATCCTTCGCCCTCCCCCGGCCGGGGGCGATGCCGGCCGCCCGGCGGAGCCGGATCGGCGGCATCTTGCGAACTGCCCGGGCTGCGCCGAACCCTCTTACCGTTGCGTTGCCAGCCAGGTCTTCAGGCGGTTGACGCCCTCGACCAGGCGCTTCGGGTCCTTGGACGCGAAGCACCAGCGCAGCCAGCCTTGCGCCTCCGGCGCGAAGGCATTGCCTGGCGCCAGGCCGAGGCCGGCCTCGGCGACGAGGCGCTTGGCGAGGGCCAGCGAGTCGCCGAAGCCTTCGAGCTGGAAGAAGGCATACATGCCGCCCCGCGCGGCTTGCACCTTCACACCCGGAATCGCGGCCAGCAGCGGAACCAGCGTATCGCGGCACGCCTTGAGGTGCGCAACCACGCGGGGGGTGATGTCGTCGGTGTGCGCCAGCGCGGCCATGCCGGCGCGCTGCGTGAACACGCTCGCGCAGGAAGTGTTGAACTCGATCAGCTTGCCCATGCCATCCATCATGGACTCGGGCAGCACCAGCCAGCCCAGGCGCCAGCCCGTCATGAGGAAACTCTTGGAGAAGCTGTGCGCCACCACGAGCCGGTCATCGGGCGCCGCAACATCGAGGAAGCTGGGCGCGCAACCGTTCGCCGTCGGCTCGAAATAGAGCCGTTCGTAGACTTCGTCGGCCAGGATCCAGGTGCCCGTCTTGCGACAATGGTCCAGGATCGCCTGCTGCTCCTCGCGCGTCAGCGTCCAGCCGGTGGGGTTGTTGGGCGCGTTGACGATCAGCAGCTTCGTCGCCGGCGTGATCGCGGCGCGCAGCGCTTCGAGGTCGAGCGTCCACCGTCCCTCCCTCGGCACCAGCGGGACGCAGCGCACCGTCGCGCCGAGGATCGCCGGCTGCGCGGTCAGGTTCGGCCACACCGGGGTGACGGCCACGACCTCGTCGCCCGCATCGACCAATGCCTGCACGGCCAGCATCAGCGCATTGACACCGCCCGACGTGATGGCGATGCGCGATGCCTCGATCGCCGGATGGTGCGCGCTCATGTACCGCGCAACCGCCTCCCGCAATTCCGGCAGGCCGAGATTATGGGCATAGAAGGTCTCGCCACGCTGCAGCGAATCGATGGCCGCCTGCCGGATCACGTCCGGGGTGACCTCGTCGCTTTCGCCGAACCAGAAGGCCAGCACGTCGTCGCGGCCGAGGCCGGCATTGGCAACTTCGCGGATCTTGGAGGCTTCGAGGTTGAGGATGGCTTCGCGCATGTTGTCTTTCCTAGGAATTCGTCAAGGGACGCTGCATCTTGCAGGTGGTCGGCATTTCGGCGCGCTCGGCGGGGATGGTCTTGATGACGCGGAAACCGTAGCCGGATCCTTCGACGTCGAACCTCACCCCGGGCGTGCCCTGTCTGTCCATCATGCCAACCACCAGCGTCTGCTGGAACTGGTGATCGGCCGCGCGCATCCGGCCGCTTTGCCCGGCCAGCGTGACGTCGGCCCGCTCGAGGGCGCGCGCCACAGCCGTCGTGTCGATACTGGCGGCGCGCTCGATCGCCTGCGCAAGCGACTCGATCAGCAACTGCATGCGCATATGGACGTAGTCGTCTTCCGGCTTCGGAAAGCGCGCGCGGAAAGAACGATAGAAAGCCTCGGACTGCGAGGTCTGGACGTTCGGCAGCCAGTCGGCAACCGCCACCACCCGGCCTATGCCGGCATCGCCGATGGCGGCCGGGGCGCCTAGCGCATTGCCGTAGAAGGTATAGAAAGTCCCGTTGAAGCCCGCCTCGCGCGCCGCCTTCACGAGCAGCGTGAGGTCATTGCCCCAGTTGCCCGTGATGACGGCCTGCGCTCCGCTGGCGATGAGCTTGCTGGCATAGGGTGCGAAGTCCTTCACGCGGCCCATGGGGTGCAGTTCATCGCCGACGATCCGCACATCGGGGCGCAACAGGCCGAGCTGCCGCCGGGACTCGCGCAGCACCGCCTGCCCGAAGCTGTAGTCCTGGCCGATCAGGTAGACACGCTTGAGCGCCGCGTCGCCTTTCACCACATCCATCAGGGCCGTCACGCGCATGTCGGCATGCGCGTCGAAGCGGAAGTGCCAGAAGCTGCAGCGCTCGTTGGTGAGCGCCGGATCGACCGCCGCGTAGTTGAGGAAGAGCACGCGCCGCGACGGGTCGCGTTCATTGTTCTTGTCGATGGCGTCGATCAGCGCGGCGGCCGTGGCCGACGAGTTGCCCTGCAGCACCACGCGGGCGCCGTCGTCCATCGCCGCGCGCAACGCGGACAGTGCCTCCTCGTTCTGCCCCTTGCTGTCGTAGCGCTCCAGTTGCAGCAAGCGGGCGCCGCCGGGCAGCTTGACGCCGCCGCGCGCATTGACGCGCTCGACCGCCCACAGCAGGTTGCGGAACACGGCCTCGCCGGTGTTGGCGAATGGCCCGCTCAGGCTCTCGATCAGCGCCAGGCGGATCGGCGCCGCCGGCTGCTGTGCACACAGCGGCGAAAGCGCCCAAGTCCCTAGCGCCAAGGCCCCGGATTTCAAGGCCCGGCGGCGCCAAATAAAGCTGGAGGTCATTGTCTTGAAACAGATGTCACAGTGCCCTAGATGAGGTGGCATGCGGCAGTCATGTTGATTGAAAGGCCGCGCAGTGTAAGGGACACACGTTTCTTGTCCCCATCGTGTTCATTGTGGAGTTCTCACCATGTTTTTCGCACCCGCCATTCGCACTGCCCGTTTCGTTCCGCGTTCATATGACCGCAGCTTCGAACGCTTCGTCAACGATGCGTTCTCAGGCGCGCGCCGCACAGTCAACATCGAGCAGGACGACAAGGCCTGGACCCTTGCGCTGGACGTGCCCGGGCTGTCGCGTGAGGATCTGAGCATCGGCATCGAAGGTGCCGTGGTCCGGATTGAAAGCAAGGCCGAAGCCAAGCGCCAGTTCCGCGCCGCCTACGAATTGCCCCTGGACATCGATGTCGCCGCCAGCGAGGCAAAGCTGGAGAACGGGGTATTGACGCTGAAGCTCGGCAAGCGGTTGCCGGCGAGCAATGTTGCGCAGCTCGCCATCAACTGACTCGCAACACTCCGGGGGCAAATAGGCAGGTCGGTAACTTTTTGTTGCCGACCTGACTTATTTCTAATTCACAATAAGTGTGTAGGGCGTCACATTTTGGTGGCGTTTTTTTTCAATGCTTTCTTCCTAATTAAGCGTTCGTAGCACTCCTCTGGAAGGTGCAGGGCGCCCGACGAAGCGCCATGAAAACGCACTTGAAGTTCGCTGAAGACGGTTCGCGCTCGGACACCCTCCTGGTGTTCCTCCCGGGGGCGTTCCTGAAGCCCGAGGAATTCGAGCGCGAAGGATTCGTCAGCGCGGTGCGAGAACGCGACCTCGCCGCCGACGCCTTGCTGGTGGATGCCGATGTGTCGTACTACTACGACCAGACCTTCATCGAACGCCTGCAGCAGGACGTCATCCAGCCGCAGCGCGCACTGGGCTACAAGACGATCTGGCTGGTGGGTATCTCGATCGGCGGCTTCGGCGCCTTGATCCATGAACTGGCGAAGCCCGGTACCGTCGACGGCATCATCACGCTGGCGCCCTATCTTGGACGCCGCCCGATCGGTGCCGAAATCCACAAGGCCGGTGGCCTGCGCAACTGGAAGGCACCTGAAGGCCCGCCGCCCGACGAGGAAGTCGACCGCAAGCTCTGGCCCTGGCTTCAGCAGTACGCCGATCCCCAGGCCGCCAAGAACCTGCCACCCCTGTATCTGGGCTATGGCCTGAGCGACCGCTTCGCCTCCAACCACCGCCTCCTCGGGGACGCGCTGCCTGCCGGGCGTGTGTTCACCACGGAGGGTGGCCATGACTGGCCCCAGTGGTCGCAGCTCTGGCGCAAGATGCTTGAGGTGCTGCCCTTGCCCGCGCGCCAGAAGAAAGGCGTCAGGCGACCTGCAAAGGCGCGCTCAGCGACGCGAGTGGCCATCGCGGTTTGACGTCGAAGGCGTAGCGTTCGGACGCGGCCTGCACGCCCGCCTGGAGGCGCATGGCGGCGGCCATCGCGATCATGGCGCCGTTGTCGGTGCAAAGGTGCAGCTCAGGGTAGTGCACGCGCACACCACGCACCGCGCACGCCGCGTTCAACTGCGCGCGCAAGGCCCGGTTGGCGCCCACGCCACCGGCCACCACGAGTCGCTGGAGCCCGGTCTGTTCGATCGCGCCGAGTGATTTCTTCAGCAGGACTTCGACGATCGCGGCCTGTGTCGACGCCGCCAGATCCGCCTTGCGCGCTTCGAGTTCGCTACCGAGCTTCTTCGCCTGCGTGAGCACCGCCGTCTTCAAGCCGGCAAAGGAAAAGTCGAGGTCGCCGCTGTGGAGCAAGGGGCGCGGCAGCCTGAAGGCCGCGGCATCGCCCTCTTCCGCCAGCTTCGCGAGCCACGGACCGCCGGGGTAGGGCAAGCCCATCAGCTTCGCGCTCTTGTCGAAGGCTTCGCCGGCCGCGTCGTCGATGGTCTCGCCGAGCAGCTCATAGCGCCCCACCCCATCGACCCGCATCAACTGCGTGTGCCCGCCCGACACCAGCAAGGCCACGAAGGGAAACTCCGGCGGATCGGCGCTGAGGAATGGCGAGAGCAGGTGCCCTTCGAGGTGATGGACGCCGAGCACCGGCTTGCCAAGTGCCGCGCCCAGCGCGCAGGCCACACCGGCGCCGACCAGCAAGGCGCCCGCAAGGCCCGGCCCCTGCGTGTAGGCCACGACATCGACATCGGCCAGCACCTGGCCGGCCTCGTCGAAGACCGCTTGTGCAAGCGGCAGCACGCGGCGGATATGGTCGCGGCTGGCCAATTCCGGCACCACGCCGCCGTAGGCCTGGTGCATCGCGATCTGGCTGTGCAAGGCGTGCGCCGCCAGGCGCGGCAGGCCACTGGCGCCCGCCTCGACCAGGGCCACGCCGGTTTCGTCGCAGGACGATTCGATTCCCAATACAAACATGCAGCGAGTGTAGGGGGCGCCCATCTTCGGGGCACGGATGTTGCTCATGCCCTTACGATGGGCACTCGCCCGCAGCGTCTGCCCACCCACACGATGAAGTCCGGTTTGAGCTTTCTGGTTGCCGCCCTGCGTTGCGAGATCGACGAGCTGGATCAGCTCGCCCGCACCAGCGAACTGGTCGGGACGATCGGCCACCTGGTCCATGCGCTGCAACGCGAACGCGGCATCTCGAATGTGCTGCTGGCGTCGCTCGGACAACGCTTCGTCGCACAACGCTGCGAACAGATCGCCGAATGCCTGCGGGCCGAAGAAGCCGTTCGCAGGCGTTTCGATGCGCTGGAGGCCGATGCGAGCCGCATCGGCAACGGCGCGCGCCTCTTCAGCCGCATTGCATGGGTGTTGCCGGGGCTCGACGCGCTGCCTGAACTGCGGCGCCGCATCGATGCCATGGAAATCGACGCTGGCGCCGCCACGGCTGCCTTCGGCAAGCTGATCGCGGGCCTGCTCGCGGTCGTGTTCGAGGCCGCCGACGGCGCCACCGACCCGGAGATCTCGCGCCTGCTCGTGGCGCTCTTCAACTTCATGCAGGGCAAGGAGTTCGCGGGCCAGGAGCGGGCGTGCGGCGCCGCGGCCTTCGCATCGGGGCGCAACGACAGCGCCCGGCAGCAGCAATGGCTGCACCTGATCGAATCGCAGGAGCGATGCTTCCAGGTCTTCGCCGAGTTCTCGGGCCCGGGCCTCGTCGAACTCTGGCGCGCCAGCCAACCCGCGACGCAGCAGGCCGAACAGGAGCGACTGCGTCGCATCGCCTGCGCGGCGCCGGCCGGCGTCGCGCTCGATACGGAGTTGAGCCAGACCTGGTTCGACTGCTGCACGCGCCGCATCGACGCCATGCATTCGGTCGAGGACCGCCTGGCCACCGACCTGCGCCGGAGCTGCGAAGAGAAGACGGCGCAGGCGCGCACGGAATTGCAGGGCCACGAGCTGCTGCTGGCAAAGCTCAAGCACGAAGCCGACGTGCCGACCGCCGTGTTCTTCGACCAACCGGCGGTACTCGGGGCACCGCCCCCCGTGCAAGCGCCGGGCAACGCCGCGCCCTATGGCCGCCATCTTGAGCGCTCGATCCTCGACATGGTCCAGGAACAATCGCATCGCCTGCAGGTGATGAGCGACGAACTCGACACCGTCCGGGCCGCCCTCAACGAACGCAAGCTCGTCGAGCGCGCCAAGGGCTTGCTGATGGCGCACCGCCGCCTGAGCGAACAGGAGGCGCACAAGATGCTGCGCCAGACCGCCATGAACCAGGGCCGTCGGTTGGTCGAGGTCGCCGAGTCGGTGCTGTCGATGGCGGAATACCTGCCCAACGATACGGCGCCCTGAAGCCCTCGCCAGCCTGAATTGGTGCAGCGCACAAGAAGGGCGCACGTGCCGGCATCTGAAGAAGATCCGTCGCCAGCACCCGGCCCTTGTGCCAGGAACGCTCTCAATTTGATAGCAGATCGACCTCCTGACCCGCTGGCACGCAGCTTGCATGAAAGCACCGCATAGACCGCAAGGTCTGCAGGCAGGTTGCATCCAACGGCGGGTGCGGCCCACCGAACCGGACAAAGGCGTCCCCACCCGCAAGGGCTCGTTCTCGAGCAGCCCTGCGCGGTGAGGACGCCTTTTTTTGTTTGTGCTTTTTCATTTCGGAGTTCGCCCCATGACCGAGTTGCAGAAATCGACATTGAGTCGCCGCCGCGTCCTGCAGGCCGCCGCCGTTGGCGCGGTCGGACTCAATCCCGCGTTGCGTGCCGCCGTGTATGCGCAAGGCTCCGACAAGCCCGAGAAGGAGGAAGTCAAGATCGGCTTCATTCCGCTGACCGATTGCGCCAGCGTCGTGATGGCCTCGGTCCTCGGCATCGACAAGAAGTACGGCGTGAAGATCGTGCCGAGCAAGGAGGCCAGTTGGGCCGGCGTGCGCGACAAGCTGGTCAACGGCGATCTCGACATGGCGCATGCGCTCTATGGCCTGGTCTACGGCGTGCACCTGGGCATCGCGGGACCGAAGAAGGACATGGCCGTGCTGATGACGCTCAACAACAACGGCCAGGCGATCACGCTGTCGAAGAAGCTGGCCGACAAGGGCGCGGTCGACGCGGCCTCGCTCGCCAGGCTCATCAAGTCCGAGAAGGGCGAGTACACCTTCGCCCAGACCTTCCCGACCGGCACCCACGCGATGTGGCTCTACTACTGGCTCGCGTCCGCCGGCATCGACCCCTTCAAGGACGTGAAGAACATCGTGGTCCCGCCTCCCCAGATGGTCGCGAACATGCGCATCGGCAACATGGACGGCTACTGCGTCGGCGAGCCCTGGGGCCAGCGCGCGATCATGGACGGCATCGGCATCACCGCCGTCACCACGCAGGACATCTGGAAGGACCACCCCGAGAAGGTGCTCGGCACCACCAGCGACTTCGTCAGGAAGTACCCCAATACCGCGCGCGCCGTGACCTCCGCGATCCTGGAGGCGGGCCGGTGGATCGACACTGGCCTGCAGAACAAGAACAAGATGGCCGAGACCATCGCCGACAAGAGCTACGTCAACACCAGTGTCGACGCGATCAACCAGCGCATCCTCGGCCGCTACACCAACGGCCTCGGAAAGAACTGGGACGACCCGAACTACATGAAGTTCTACAACGACGGGTCGGTGAATTTCCCCTACCTCTCCGACGGCATGTGGTTCCTCACGCAGCACAAGCGCTGGGGCCTGCTGAAGGAGCACCCGGACTATCTCAAGGTCGCGACGGAGATCAACCGCATCGACATCTACAAGCAGGCCGCGGCAGCCACGAAGACACCGGTTCCCAAGGAGGCAATGCGCAGCAGCAAGCTCTTTGACGGCGTGGTGTGGGACGGCAAGAACCCGACGCAGTACGCCGATTCGTTCAAGGTCCATGTCTGAGGAGCGAACCATGGTCAGCGCCGTTTTTCACTCTCCCCTCGAGGCCGCCGCCAGCAACATTGCGGCACCCGTGCTCGCCCGCCCGGCCGCCACGGTCGCCGTGCCGCCGGCCCCCATGAAGCAAAGGACGGAACCCGCGATGCGCACGCCGCGCGACTTCAGCGCCCTGTGGACGCGGGTGCTGCCACCCGTCCTCGGCTTCGCGCTTCTGGTGCTCATCTGGGAGCTGGTGGCCCTCAGAAGCAACAACGGCTTTCCATCGCCTCTGGCCACCTGGCAACAGGCGCTGACCGTGTTCAGCGACCCGTTCTACAGCAAGGGCCCCAACGACCAGGGCGTGGGATGGAACGTGCTTTCCTCGCTCAAGCGCGTGGCGCTCGGCTTCGGGCTGGCCGCCGCCGTCGGCATCCCGGCCGGCTTCGCGATCGGCCGCTTCGAGTTCCTCTCGCGCATGTTCAATCCCCTCATCAGCCTGCTGCGCCCGGTGTCGCCGCTGGCATGGCTGCCGATCGGCCTGCTGGTGTTCAAGGGCGCCAATCCCGCCGCCATCTGGACCATCTTCATCTGCTCGATCTGGCCGATGATCATCAACACGGCCGTCGGCGTGCAACGCGTGCCGAGCGACTACATGAACGTGGCCAAGGTGCTGGATCTGTCCGAATGGAAGGTCTTCACCAGGATCCTCTTTCCGGCCGTGCTGCCCTACATGCTCACCGGCGTTCGGCTCGCCGTCGGCACCGCCTGGCTGGTGATCGTCGCGGCCGAGATGCTGACCGGCGGCGTCGGCATCGGCTTCTGGGTGTGGGACGAGTGGAACAACCTCAACGTCGCCAACATCATCATCGCGATCTTCGTCATCGGCATCGTCGGCCTGGTGCTCGAGTTCGCGCTCATCAGGATCGCCACCGCATTCACGTTCGAAGAGGTGAAGTCATGAACGACGATACGAAGTACATCGAGATCCAGGGCGTCGAGCAGCGCTTCAGGACGGCCAAGGGCAGCTTCCTGGCGCTGCGCGATGTGAACCTCGCGGTCGCCAAGGGCGAGTTCATCACGCTGATCGGGCACTCCGGCTGCGGCAAGTCGACCTTGCTGAACCTGATCGCCGGGCTCACCACGCCCACCCAGGGCGCGCTGCTGTGCGCCAACCGCGAGATCAAGGGTCCTGGCCCTGAGCGCGCGGTGGTGTTCCAGAACCACTCGCTGCTGCCCTGGCTCACCTGCCACGAGAACGTTTACCTCGCCGTCGAGCGCGTCTTCGCGGCGACCGAGAACAAGGCGCAGCTCAAGGCACGCACCGAGGCAGCACTGGCGCTGGTCGGCCTCACGCCGGCCGCGCAGAAGCGCCCGGGCGAGATCTCCGGCGGCATGAAGCAGCGCGTCGGGATCGCCCGCGCGCTGTCGATGGAACCCAAGGTCCTGCTGATGGACGAGCCCTTCGGAGCCCTCGATGCTCTGACCCGTGCCAAGCTGCAGGACGAACTGCTCGCCATTGTGCAGAAGACACACAGCACCGTCGTGATGGTCACGCACGACGTGGACGAGGCGGTGCTGCTGTCGGACCGCATCGTGATGCTCACCAACGGCCCGGCCGCCACCGTCGGCGAGGTGCTCGCCGTCGAGATTGCGCGGCCGCGCAATCGCGTCGAGCTGGCCGAGGACCCGGTCTACGTGCACGCGCGCAAGGCCGTGATCGATTTTCTCTACACGCGCCAGGCGCACGTGGAGAAAGTCGCGGCCTGAGGCCGCAGCCAGCCGGCAAAGTCCCCGAAGAACACAGGGCTAGGACATGATGACCTGCAGGCTGTGTTCGTACGAAGCGGTCAGGCGATCGAAGGTCTCCGCCAGCACGTCGCTTGCCCGCACCAGATCGGCGCGCCCTTCGGCCATGCCGGCATTGCGCGCGCCGCGCACGAGCCGCAGCCATTCGTCGCGCGCGCCGGCAAGTGCCTCGCGGATGTCGGGCGAACTCAGCGGGGCTCGTTCCAGTTCCAGCATGGCGGTCTCGAAGGCATCCATGGTCGCAACAAGACGCTCGCCCCATTTGCCTTCGGGAAGCATCGACGCCAGAAGCGCATCCTTGGCCAGACGCTGGGCGCGCATGCGCTGCCGGCCGCAGAGATTGACGATGCGCAGCGCCCTGCGAGCACCGGAGGACTCCAGCACTTCAGTCAACGCCTCGGCGGTAGCCAGCAGGGTCTCGGCGCTGGCATCGATCGACGCCAGCGTCGCCGGCGAGAGGCGCGATTCCATCGTCGCGGTCAGGACGTCCCACGCGGCACGGGCGTTTGCCAGCGCCTGCGCGCCCGAAGTGTCCAACGAGAGGGCCGCGAGATGATCCAGGTTGTCCTGCACGCGGCCCGCCGATTGCGCGCGCAGGGTGCGGCTGCGCCGCGCATCGACGCCCGCGAGAGCCTGCGCGGCCAGGCGCACCAGCCGCTGCGAAAGCATGCGCAGCTGCCCCGCCCGGTTGATCGCCTCGGCCCATTGGGCGGCTTCGACCACCGAGCGCGAGACCTCCCCGACGCGCAGATTGGCATGCATCGCGGCGCCACGCAGCAGACCGAAGGCGTCGTCCTCGCCGATGCCGCGCGCCGACATCAGCAGGCCCTTGGCGCGGTCCACCCACTTTCGTTCGTCCAGATGCGCCAGCGAACGCGCCAACGCGGCGCGCAACGCCGCCTCTCGCCGCCACCGGGCGTGCGCACGGGCGAGCACGGCGCGCAGGCTCGCTGCATCGAGCGCCTGCACGGATGCCCACGCATGCACGCCCAGAGCGACGAGTTCTTCATGCACCTGGGCATCCAGCGGCTCGCTGACCAGGCCAATGGCGCACGGCGGCGCTTCCGCCCAGGCCCGCATCGAAGCCTGCAATTGCGGCACGCCATCCCCGGCGGAGGGCGGCATGTGTATCAGGATGAGATCCGGCACGAGCGCGACCGCCTGCTGCACCATCGTGTGGCAATTGGCGCACCCGATCGGCGTGGCATCCGCACCCGCCATCACATCGCGCAATGCTTCGGGCAGCGCCGGCTCGGCGGCGGATGTGGGCAGGACGACGAGCAGGCGGTGCATGGCGGGCGGATGACTGAAGCGAGTTGCGACAGCAGCATAGGCGATGCACGCCGGAGATTTGTGGCACGCGTCTTGCGTAAGGGATGGTGCGGTGTAACGAAGCACCGCTTTGGTGACGCGCCAGTCCATGGCGCCATGTCGGGCCCGCTGCGGCTCGAGCACCCCCATCCAGCCCTGCCAGGTTCCGGCAGGCGGACCCCACTTCCCATTCACACCACCTGTTCGGCGGCCTTGCTGCCGCGCGGGTGCTTCTGGTATTGACCGACATGTCGAGCTTCAAGTCATTTTTGCGCTCCGGGCACTCCCCCACGCTCTTCGCGGCGTTCTTCTACTTCATGTTCTCGTGCTGCGTCTGGGTGCTCAACGGCGCGATGGCGCCCTTCATCAGCGAAGCGTTCCAACTGGACGCGGCGCAGAAGGGCCTGATGCTGTCGATCCCCATCATCGCGGGCGCCTTGATGCGCTTCCCCTTGGGCATCCTGTCGCAGTACATCGGGCGAAAGAACGCCACGCTGGTGGAAATGAGCCTGATCGCCGTTGCCATGCTGTTCGGTTTCTTCATGGTGCACAGCTTCAACGACCTGCTGGCCATGGGCGTGCTGCTCGGCATCGCCGGCGCCAGCTTCGGCGTCGCCCTGTCGCTGGGCTCGGGCTCGTTCCCGCCGAAGAACAAGGGCCTGGCGATGGGCCTCGTCGGCGCCGGCAACGTGGGCACGGCGCTGTCGGTGCTGGTGGCGCCTCCGCTCGCGCAGTGGCTGGGCTGGCAAGCCGTCTACGGCGTGGCGGCGGCGGCCATCATGCTGCCGATGGCGGTGATGGTGCTGTTCGCCAAGGAGCCGCCGGATGTCGACAGCCATGCCGGCCTGCGCGAACACGTCGCCTGCCTGTTCGAGAAGGACGGGTGGGCCTTCAGCCTGATCTACGGCGTGACCTTCGGCGGCTTCATCGGCCTCACGACCTTCCTGCCCTCGTACTACTACGACCAGTTCGGCGTGAGCAAGGTGCAGGCCGGCCAGCTGACGATGCTCGCCGCCTTCATTGGCGCCGCGGTCCGCGTGATGGGCGGCTGGATTTCCGACCGCTGGGGCGGCGTCAACACGCTCACGCTGGTGCTGATCGTGTCGGCGGTGTCGCTCGCGCTGATCGGCCTGAGTTCGGGTTCGCTGGTGCTCACGACGCTGCTGCTCATGGTGTGCTTCGCGGCGCTCGGCGCCGGCAACGGCGCGCTGTTCCAGCTCGTTCCGCTGCGCTGGCCGTCGACCACGGCCGTGGCCGGCTCGATGATCGGCGAGATCGGCGCGCTCGGCGGGGGGCTGGTGCCCAATGCCATGGGGCTTTCGAAGCAGTACCTCGGCACCTACCTCTGGGGCTTCGTGCTGATGGCCGTTCTGGCCCTGGTGATGCTGGGCGTGATGCGTGTCATGCAGATTCGCTGGACCCGCACCTGGGCGGAGAAAGGCGGCCGCGCGCGCATGGCGCCGGGCGCCGCAGCGCCCGGCAAGCCCATGGGCGCCGCGCGCCGCACGGCCGGACGGTGACGCGCATGCCGCACATCACGACCTCGCTTGCCCGCTCAGCGCGGCAGGAACAGCAGCCAGTAGACGAGCAGCGCGTTGAACAGCACCGAAACGGCCAACAGGATCTTCCAGAGCGAGGCCGGATCGCGCCGGCTGAGCGGCGTGGCAGCCGGCGCACCGATGGGGCGGGCGGCGCCGCGCTCCAGGGCCAGCAGCATCTCCTCGGCGGTCTCGAAACGCTGCCGCGGATCGCGGGCGACCGCCTTGCGCACGAGGTGATCGAGCCAGATCGGCACATCCGGGCGGATGCGCGAGAGGGCAACCGGATCGCGCCGGTAGCGGGCCGCCTGGTAGGGCTCGATCTCTCCATAGGGCAAGCGCCCCGTGAGCCATTGGTAGAGCGTCACGCCCAGCGCGAACAGATCGCTGCCGGCGTCCGCCGTGGCGCCTTCCCATTGCTCGGGATTCATGAAGCTCGGCGTACCGGCGTGCAGCTCGCGCTGCGCCGCGCTCTCCCTGCCGGACAGCGCGGCGCCAAGATCGAGGATGCGCCAACGGCCATCCTCGCCCAGGTGCAGGTTCCCGGGCTTGATGTCGCGGTGCACCACGCCGTGGCGATGCAGCCGGCCGAGCGCCTTGCAGATCTCCACGGCGGCCGCGACCACCTGGGCGACCGGTGGGCGCGCACCTGTCTTGAGCATCTGCTCCACCGTGCGGCCGCCATGCCAATCGAACACTGTGTAGAGCGCGCTGGCGTTCTCGGCACGCTCGTGCACCCGCACGAAGCCGGTCTCGCCGCGCGCGCTCACGCGCAGGCCGAGCCAGGCCTCGTGGGCCAGCATGGCGCGCTCCTGCGGGTCGCTCGCGCGCGTCGGGTGAAGAGTCTTCAAGGCCACCAGGGCACGCGTGCCGGCTTCGCGCGCCTGGTAGAGCCGATGCACGCCGGTGTCGGCAATCAGGGCGGTGATCACATAGCCGTCCAGGACATCGCCCACCTTGAGCGCCGGGGGCGGCGAGAGCCGGCGGACATCGCCCATCTCGTCATGCAACTGGCGCGCGTCCAGTCCCAGCACGCGGATCACCAGGGCCGTGGCGTTGTCGCGGGTGCCCGCCGCCAGCGCGGCATCGACCAGGGCCTGGCTGGCCTGCTGCGCATCGCCGAACAACGCGAGCTCGGCCACGCGCGCAGGTTTCAGAACGCCATGCACCCCATCGGTGCTCAGCACAAGGCAGTCGCCGATGCGCAGTTCACCCTGCGTGTAGTCGACCCGCACATGGTCGTCGAGTCCCACCGCGCGGGTCAGGCGGCTGCGCAGGTCGGGATGGTCGAATGCGTGGTCGACCGTCAGCTGCGCCGCCGGCCCGCCGCCCGCGTTCACGCGCCAGGCGCGCGTGTCTCCCACATGGGCCAGGGTATAGCTCTGGCCTTGCAGGACCAGCGCCGTCAGGGTGGTCAGCGCGCTGGCGCCATGGCGTCGCCGGTTGTGGTCGGCGAGCCAGGCGTTCTGCGCGGCGATCAGCCGGTCGAGCGCCGCGGTCGTCTCCCAGGTGTCCGGCGTGGCGAAATAGTCGCCCAGCAGGCCGATCACGGTGGTCTGCGCCGCCTCCAGGCCATGGCCGCCCGACGAGACGCCGTCGGCGATGGCCGCGATCAGCCCGCGCGCCTCCTCGCCGCGCGGCGCATGCACCGCGCCCGCGAAGTCCTCGTTCAGTTCGCGCGGCCCTTTGCGGCTGCTGTATCCGATTTCAACCTCGAAGCTCATGGCGCGCGATTCTCCACGCAAGCCTTGGGCCCCGTCCTTGCTTGAGTCCAGAAAGGTCCACTCCATGAACAAGATGAAACTCGTGATGGTCGGCAACGGCATGGCCGGTGTCCGGGCACTCGAAGAGTTGCTCAAGATCGAGCCCGACCTGTACGACATCACCGTGTTCGGCGCCGAGCCGCACCCGAACTACAACCGCATCCTGCTGTCCCCGGTGCTCGCCGGAGAGCAGACCGTCGACGAGATCGTGCTGAACTCGTGGGAGTGGTATGCGGAGAACAACATCACCCTGCATGCCGGCAAGAAGGTGGTCGAGGTCGACCGCGTCAAGCGCATCGTCCGCGCCGAGGACGGCACCGAGGCTGCGTACGACCGGCTCCTGATGTGCACCGGCTCCAAGCCTTTCATCCTGCCGATTCCCGGCAAGGACCTGAAGGGCGTGATCGCCTACCGCGACATCGCCGATACCGAGTTCATGATCGAGACGGCGAAGACCCACAAGCACGCGGTCGTCATCGGCGGCGGCCTGCTCGGCCTCGAGGCCGCCAACGGCCTGATGCTGCGCGGCATGAGCGTCACCGTGGTGCACGTGGCCCCCTGGCTGATGGAGCGCCAGCTCGACGACGTGGCCGGCGGCCTGCTGCGCAAGTCGCTCGAGGACCGGGGCCTCAAGTTCATGCTCGAAGCCCATACGCAGGAGATCGTCGGCGGCGCCGACGGCCGCGTGACGGCGGTGCGCTTCAAGGATGGCAGCGAGATACCGGCCGACCTCCTCGTCATGGCCGTGGGCATTCGCCCGAACGTGGAGCTCGCCCAGAAGATGCGCCTGCACTGCGATCGCGGCATCGTGGTCACCGACACCATGCAGACCGTCACCGACGCGCGCATCTATTCGGTCGGCGAATGCGCGGCCCACCGCGGCATCGCCTACGGCCTGGTCGCGCCGCTGTTCGACCAGGCCAAGGTGGCGGCGAACCACCTGGCGCAGTTCGGCATCGGGCGCTATCTCGGCTCGCTGACCTCGACCAAGCTCAAGGTCACGGGTATCGATCTCTTCTCCGCCGGTGACTTCATGGGCGGCGACGGCACGGAGGAGATCGTGATGAGCGACCCCTTCGGCGGCGTCTACAAGAAACTCGTGATCAAAGACGACAAGCTCGTCGGCGCCTGCCTCTACGGCGACACGGTCGACGGCAGCTGGTACTTCAAACTCCTGCGCGACGGCCGCAGCGTGCACGACATCCGCGACAAGCTGATGTTCGGCGAATCCAACATCGGCGACACCGGTCACGAGGGCCACAGCAAGGCGGCCAGCATGCCCGACGACGCCGAGGTCTGCGGCTGCAACGGCGTCAGCAAGGGCACGATCTGCAAGGCCATCAAGGACAAGGGCCTGTTCACGCTCGACGAGGTCAAGAAGCACACCAAGGCCAGCGCGAGCTGCGGCTCGTGCACCGGGCTGGTGGAGCAGATCCTGATGTTCACCGCCGGCGGCGACTATTCCGCCACGCCGAAGAAGAAGGCGGTCTGCGGCTGCACCGACGTCAGCCACCAGGACGTGCGCGACGCCATCCGCAAGGAACACTGGCTCACGCACGACGCGGTGTACCGCGGCCTCGGCTGGCGCACGCCCAACGGCTGCTCGACCTGCCGCCCGGCCATCAACTATTACCTGATCTCGACCTGGCCCAAGGAGGCAAAGGACGATCCGCAAAGCCGCTTCGTCAACGAGCGCAGCCACGCCAACATCCAGAAGGACGGCACCTATTCGGTGATCCCGCGCATGTGGGGCGGCCACACCACGCCCGACGAACTGCGCCGCATCGCCGACGCGGCCGACAAGTACAAGATCCCGACGGTCAAGATCACCGGCGGCCAACGCATCGACCTGCTGGGCGTGAAGAAGGAAGACCTGGAGAACGTCTGGAAGGACATCGGCATGCCCTCGGGCTTCGCCTACGCCAAGTCGCTGCGCACGGTGAAGACCTGCGTGGGCAGCGAATGGTGCCGCTTTGGCACCCAGGACTCGACGCAGATGGGCAAGGACCTGGAGCGCGCGCTGTGGGCCATGTATTCGCCGCACAAGGTGAAGCTCGCCGTCAGCGGCTGCCCGCGCAACTGCGCCGAATCGGGCATCAAGGACGTCGGCGTGATCGGTGTCGATTCGGGCTGGGAGATCTATGTCGGCGGCAACGGCGGCATCAAGACCGAGGTCGCGGAGTTTCTCGTCAAGGTCAAGACCGCCGAGGAAGTGATGGAGCACGCGGGCGCCTTCCTGCAGCTCTATCGCGAGGAGGGCTGGTACCTCGAACGCACGGTGCACTACATCGGCCGCGTGGGACTCGACTACGTCAAGCGGAAGGTGCTGGAAGACCCGGCCAACCGCAAGGCGCTCTGGGAGCGGCTGCAGTTCGCGCTCGACGGCGAACCCGATCCGTGGTTCGAATCCAGCCGTGCGGAAGTCGACACGCGCCAGTTCATCCCGATCGTGGCGGCGCCCGCCGCCGCGAGCGCCTCATCCAGCACGCAAGCCGCATGAGCAAGGAGAAAGACATGAGCGAATGGACCGTCATCTGCCGCGTCGACGACATCCCCGTGCTGGGCTCGCGCCGCGTGGCGCGCGCCAAGGGCGTGGACGTCGCGGTGTTCCGCAACAGCAGCGACCAGGTATTCGCGCTGCTCGACCGCTGCCCGCACAAGGGCGGCCCGCTGAGCCAGGGCATCGTGTTCGGCACCAGCGTGGCCTGCCCGCTGCACAACTGGGCCATCGGGCTCGACGACGGCTGCGCCAAGTCGCCGGACGATGGCTGCACGCCCCGTTTCGCGGTCAAGGTCGCGCAAGGCATGGTGCATCTGGACGCCGGCGAACTCGCCACGCATGCCACCGATCTCGAACGCCCCGTGGCCGGCCCGGCACGCCCGTCCTCTCTCCCGCTGGGAGAGGGCTAGGGTGGAGGCGGCGATGCGCACGCTCGTTTCCCACCGGGAGACCAGGTCCACCTGCCCCTACTGCGGGGTGGGCTGCGGCGTCATCATCGAATCCGAGGGCGCCCAGATCACCGGCGTGCGCGGCGATCCGGACCATCCCGCCAATTTCGGCCGCCTCTGCACCAAGGGCTCGACCCTGCACCTGACGGCCAGCGCGGCAGTCACGCGCCAGACGCGGCTCTTGCAGCCCATGCGGCGCGCCGAGCGCCATGCCGCGCCCGAAGCCATCGGCTGGGACGACGCGCTCGACACGGCCGCCGACAAGTTCGCACAGGTCATCCGCGACCATGGCCCGGACGCCGTCGGCTTCTACGTCTCCGGCCAGCTGCTCACCGAGGACTACTACGTCTTCAACAAGCTGTCCAAGGGCCTCATCGGCACCAACAACATGGACACCAACTCGCGCCTGTGCATGAGCAGCGCGGTGGCCGGCTACAAGAAGACGCTGGGCGCCGATGCGCCACCGGCCTGCTACGACGACCTGAAGCACGCCCAGTGCCTGTTCATCGTCGGCAGCAACACGGCCTGGGCCCATCCGATCCTGTTTCGCCGCATCGAGGACGCGAAGGCGGCCAACCCGGCGCTGAAGATCATCGTGGCCGATCCGCGCCGCACCGACACCGTCGAGATCGCCGATCTGTTCCTGCCCATCCAGCCCGGCACCGACGTCATGCTCTTCAACGGCATGCTGCACCTGATGCTGTGGGAAAGCTGGACCGACCCGCGCTACATCGCGGCGCACACCAGCGGCTTCGACGCGCTCAAGGCGACGGTGCGCGAATGCACGCCCGAGCGCGTGGCGCAGATCTGCGGCATCTCGAAGGAAGACCTGATGAGCGCCGCACGCCTGTTCGCCACCTCGGCGGCGACGCTGAGCCTCTATTGCCAGGGCCTCAACCAGTCCGCGTCGGGCACCGCCAAGAACGCGGCGCTGATCAACCTCCACCTGGCGACCGCGCAGATCGGCAAGCCCGGCGCGGGCCCGTTCTCGCTGACCGGCCAGCCCAACGCCATGGGCGGCCGCGAGGTGGGCGGCATGGCCAACCTGCTCTCGGCGCACCGCGATCTCGCGAACCCCGCGCATCGCGCCGAAGTCGCCGCGCTCTGGGGCGTGCCCGACGTGCCGCAGAAGCCCGGCAAGACCGCCGTGGAGATGTTCCAGGCCGCGGCGGACGGCGAGATCCGCGCCCTCTGGATCGCCTGCACCAACCCCGCGCAATCGATGCCCGACCAGTCGACCGTGCGCCGCGCGCTGGAGCGCTGCGAGTTCGTCGTGGTGCAGGAGGCCTTTTCGACTGCCGCCACCTGCGACTTCGCCGACCTGCTCCTGCCCGCGACCACCTGGGGCGAAAAGGAAGGCACCGTGACCAACAGCGAGCGTCGCATTTCGCGCGTGCGCGCGGCCGTGCCGGCACCAGGCGAGGCGCGCGACGACTGGGCCATCGCCGTGGCTTTCGCGCGGCGGCTCGAGGCACGTCTGGAGACCCGCGCCGTTGGCGAACCCACGCTCTTCCCCTATGCCGGCCCCGAATCGGTCTGGAACGAACACCGCGAATCCACGCGCGGGCGCGACCTCGACATCACGGGCATGAGCTACGCCATGCTCGAAGCCGCGCCGCGGCAATGGCCGCTGCGCGAAGGTGAATCCAGCGGCCGAGCCCGCCTGTACGAGGACGGCGTCTTCCCGACGCCCGACGGCCGCGCCCGCTTCGTCGACACCGTCTACAAACCGGTGGCCGAGGCCCGCGAGGCGCGATTCCCCTTCTCGCTGAACACGGGGCGCCTGCGCGACCAATGGCACGGCATGACCCGCACCGGCACCTTGGGCCGGCTGTTCGGTCACGTGGCCGAACCCGTGGTGCAGATGCATGCGCAGGACATGGCCCGCCGCCAGCTGAGCGAAGGCGCACTGGTGCATGTCACCTCGCGGCGCGGCTCCATCGTGCTGCCGGTCGTGGCCAGCGCGGAGGTGGGCCTGAGCCAGGCCTTCATCGCCATGCACTGGGGCGGCGAATACCTGAGCGGGCGCAGCAGCACCGGCGAGCGCCTGGCGGGCGTCAACGCGCTCACGACGCCGATCTTCTGCCCCGATTCGAAGCAGCCCGAGCTCAAGCACGCGGCCGTGAAGATTCTCAAGGCCGAACTCCCCTGGTCCCTGCTGGCCGCCGCCTGGCTGCCGCAGGAGTCGGCCTTGAGTGTGGCCGATTCATTTCGCGCGCTGATGGACTCCTTTCCCTTTGCCAGCTGCGTGCCCTTCGGCGCCGGAAGCGCGTTGCGCGACAGCGGGCCGGAGCGCACCGGCGTTCTCTTTCGCGCCGCCGCCTACGAGGCACCGCCTGCCAGCCTGCTCACGCAGATCGAGGGCCTGCTCGCGCTGGCCGGAACCGACACCCTGCGCTACGCCGACGTCAAGCGCGGCCAGCGGCGCGCGGTGCGGCTGGTGCGCGAAGGCGCGGACGCCCATCTCGACGGATTCCTGCTGGCCGGCGACACCAGCGCCGAGGCCTGGATCAAGGCGCTCCTGCAGGACCAGCTTCCCGCGCAGGCCTACGGCCGCCAGCTGCTTCGCCCCGGCACCGCCGCGCCCGTCGGCATCGCCGCGCGGGGCAAGGTCGTCTGCAGTTGCTTCGGCGTCACACAGACGGCCATCGGCGAACAGCTCGCCGCCTGCGCCGGCACGGAAGACGGGCGGCTCGCCGCGCTGCAGAGCGCGTTGAAATGCGGCACCAATTGCGGGTCCTGCCTGCCCGAACTCAAGCGCATGGTGCGCGCGAGCGCTCCACCGGCGCTGGCCGAGCTGTCATGAGCGCGCTGGCCGCACCGGCACTCGCCTTCCCTGCGCTCCAGGGCATAAGCGCACGCGGATTGCGGCATAAGCCTTGCGGGACAATCGCCACACCCATGGGAATCAGCCACTACATCAAGGAAATCGGGCGCGGCGCGCGTGGCGCCAGGCCGCTCGCCCGCGAACAGGCCTGCGATCTGTTCGGCCAGGTGCTCGACGGCACCGTCACCGACCTGGAGATCGGCGCCTTCTGCCTCGCGATGCGCATCAAGGGCGAGACCCCCGAGGAAATGGCGGGCTTCCTCGACGCGACACATGCCCGGCTCGCGCGCTTTCCCGCCACGAACCGGCCGCTGGTCGTGCTGCCCAGCTACAACGGCGCGCGCAAGCTGCCGGTGCTGACCCCCTTGCTGGCCATGCTGCTCGCGCGCGAAGGCCTGCCGGTGCTGGTGCACGGAGCGGCCACCGAATCGGCCCGCGTGCTGGCCTCCAACGTGCTCGCCGAGCTCGGCGTGCCCGCACTGGCGGCCGTGGGACCCCTCGCGAACGGCACGGCGGTCTTCGCGCCCACCGAAGTGCTAAGTCCCGGCCTCAAGCGCCTGCTCGACGTGCGCCGCGTGGTCGGCCTGCGCAACCCGGGCCACAGCGTCGTCAAGCTGATGCAGCCGGGCCAGGGCCACTGCGTGGTGGTCGGCAGCTACACCCATCCCGAATACGCGCAGTCGATGGCCGCGACATTCGAGCTCATGCGCATGACCGCGCTGCTCTCGCGCGGCCTCGAAGGCGAAAGCGCGGCCGACCCGCGCCGCACGGCACAGGTCGACGGCTTCGTGCGTGGACGGCGCATCGCGCTGCAATCCCAGCAGCCCGGCACGCAGGCCGACGTGCCCGGACTGCCGAAGGAAATCGACGTGGCAAGCACGGCGGCCTACACGCGGCGCGTGCTGGCCGGCGAGGTGCCGGTGCCGGACGCGATTGCCCAGCAGGTGGCCCACATCCTGCAACTGGCCGAACTGACGCAACAGGCGGAGAACCCATGAGCACCCTTACCCACTACGGCAGCTGCACCCTGGTCGGCGCGGGCCCCGGCGACCCCGAACTCCTCACGCTCAAGGCCGTCAAGGCGATCCAGGCGGCCACCGTTCTGTTCGTCGATGACCTGGTGAACGAAGAGATCCTGACCCATGCGCGGGCGGGCGCACGCATCGTCCACGTGGGCAAGCGCGGCGGCTGCAAGAGCACGCCCCAGGCCTTCATCGAGCGGCTCATGATCACCGCCGTGCAGGAAGGCGAGACGGTGGTGCGCCTCAAGGGCGGCGACCCCTTCATCTTCGGCCGCGGCGGCGAAGAGGTGGAGCACCTGCGCGAAGCGGGCATCGAGGTGCGGGTGGTCAACGGCATCACGGCCGGGCTGGCCGCGGTCACCGCGCTGGGCGTGCCGCTCACGCACCGCGACCATGCGCAGGGCGTGGTGTTCGTCACCGGCCATGCCAAGACCGGGCATGCGGCCGGAGAACATCCGACCGACTGGCGGCAACTTGCCGCCACCGTGCGCGACGCGCGGCTCACGCTGGTGATCTACATGGGCGTCACCGGCATGGCGCACATCCAGGACGAGCTTCTGTACGGACTTTCCGGCGAGACGCCGGTGGCCGTGATCCAGCATGCGAGCCTGCCGCAGCAACGCCACATCACCACCACGCTGGCGCGCCTGCGCCGGGACATGGCCGCCGCCGGGCTGGGCAGTCCCGCCGTGATCGTGGTGGGCGACGTGCTGCGCGGCCTGGCCGCAGCGGGCGTGTCGGCGACGCGATTCGGCACCTGAGCCGGCGCCGCCCGGCCCGTCGGCGCGGGCCGGCCTCACTAGAATCCCTCGCCATGGAACCACTGGCGAAAGCCGCGCCTTGAAATTCGACGTCGTCGTCATCGGTGCGGGCGCGGCCGGCCTCTTCTGCGCCGGCGTCGCGGGCCAGCGCGGGCTGAAGGTGCTGCTGCTCGACCACGGCGAGCGCATCGCCGAGAAGATCCGCATCTCCGGCGGCGGCCGCGCCAACTTCACGAACCGCGACCTCGACGTGCGCGCGCCGCAGCGTCACTTCATCGGCGACAACCCGAACTTCTGCCGCTCCGCCCTGTCCCGTTACACGCCGCAGCAGTTCATCGAGCTGGTGCGGCGCCATGGCATCGCCTTCCATGAAAAGCACAAGGGGCAGCTGTTCTGCGACGGGCCCTCGCAGCAGATCATCGACATGCTGCTGGCCGAGTGCGCGGCGGGCGGCGTGACGCACTGGCAGCCATGCGGCGTGCGCAGCGTCGCTTTCTCGCAGGAGGACGGCTATCGCATCGACACCGACCGGGGCGCCGTCCATGCGCGCAGCCTGGTCGTGGCCACCGGGGGCCTGTCCATCCCCCAGATCGGCGCCACCGACTTCGGCTACCGCCTCGCCGCGCAGTTCGGCCTTCGCGTCGTTGCGCCGCGGCCGGCGCTCGTCCCGCTGACCTTCGGCGGCGAGGGCTGGACGCCGTATGCCGGTCTGGCGGGCCTGGCGCTTCCGGTCCAGATCGAGACCGGCGCCAAGAAGGAACGCATGCGCTTCCTCGAAGACCTGCTCTTCACCCACCGCGGCCTGTCGGGGCCGGCGGTGCTGCAGATTTCGAGCTACTGGCGTCCTGGCGCGCCGCTGACCATCGATTTCGCGCCCGGCATCGACATCGCGGCCTCGCTGGGCGAGGCCAAGCTGCGGTCGCGCAAGCGCATCGGCAACGAGCTCGCCATGCTCGTGCCCTCGCGGCTGGCGGACGCCTGGGTCGGGCAGGACGCGGCGCTTCAGCGCCCGATCAACGAAGCGGCCGACCGCGCGCTCGCCGCGCTGGCCGAACGCATCACGCGCTGGCAGATCACGCCGAGCGGCACCGAAGGCTACAAGAAGGCCGAAGTCACGGCGGGCGGCGTCGACACCCGCGACCTGTCCTCGCAGACCATGGAGTCGAAGCAGCCCGGCCTCTACTTCATCGGCGAAGTGGTGGACGTCACCGGCTGGCTCGGCGGCTACAACTTCCAGTGGGCCTGGGCGAGCGCATATGCCTGCGCCAATGCGCTCTCGCCGGCGCCTGAAGCTGAGGCTATAATGTCGGGCTAACTTTGGCCTTCCCTCAACGGCCTACCCTATTTTCAAGTTGAGGAACCCGGCCCGGGGCCCGATCTTCCCCAAGCCAAAATTCAACAAACCCATTCATCAATGACCACCATCCGCGTTAAAGAAAACGAGCCCTTCGACGTCGCGCTTCGCCGCTTCAAGCGCACCATCGAAAAGCTCGGCCTGCTGACCGACCTGCGCGCGCGCGAGTTCTACGAAAAGCCCACCGCCGAGCGCAAGCGCAAGAAGGCCGCCGCGGTCAAGCGCCATTACAAGCGCGTGCGCAGCATGCAGCTTCCCAAGAAGCTGTACTAAGCACCCCGCTGCGTTGGCCGCCACAGGCCAGCGTCCGGTTCACCCGGATCCGAGCCGCGCCAGGGACACCCTGCCGCGGCTTTTGTTTTTTTGACCGTCAGGAAAGCCAGCCATGAGCCTCAAGGAACAGATCACCGAAGACATGAAGACCGCGATGCGCGCCAAGGATTCGGAGCGCCTCGGCACCATCCGCCTGCTGCTCGCCGCGCTCAAGCAGAAGGAAGTCGACGAGCGCATCGAACTCGACGACACGATGGTCGTCGCCATCGTGGACAAGCTGGTCAAGCAGCGCAAGGACTCGGTGGCCGCCTTCACCCAGGGTGGGCGCACCGACCTCGCCGACAAGGAAGCCGCCGAAATCAAGGTGCTGGAGGTGTACCTCCCCCAGCGCATGAGCGCGGACGAGGTCGCCGTCGAGGTGAAGGCCATCGTGGCCGAACTGGGCGCCAAGGGCCCCGGCGACATGGGCAAGGTCATGGGCGCGGTCAAGACGCGCCTGGCCGGCAAGGCCGACATGGGCCAGGTCAGCGCCGCCGTGAAGGCCGCGCTTTCAGGCGGCTGAGCGGGTGGGCCCCGCCAAGGGGCCGCACCCGAGGCGGGCGCTCAGGACCCGGCAACCTTCATGCGGTTGACCAGGATCGAGCCGGTCGTCTTGGCGCCGTAGTTGTAGGTATCGGCGCCCACCGCCTCGATGCCCATGAGCATGGTCTTGAGGTTGCCCGCGATCGTGATCTCCTGCACCGGGAACGCGATCTTGCCGTTCTCGACCCAGAACCCGCTCGCGCCGCGCGAGTAGTCGCCGGTGACGTAGTTGACGCCCTGCCCCATCAGTTCGATCACGAATAGGCCGGTGCCGAGCTTGGCGAGCATCGCCTCCAGGTCGTCGTCCTTCTTCGTCAGGCGCGAAGTCAGCGTGAGGTTGTGCGATCCACCAGCGTTGCCGGTGGTCTTCATGCCCAGCTTGCGCGCCGAATAGGTGCTGAGGAAATAGCCCTCCAGGCGGCCGGCATCGACCACCTTGCGCTTGCGCGTGACCACGCCCTCGTCATCGAAGGGCGAACTGCCCTTGCCGCGCGGCAGGTGCGGGTCTTCGACCACGTCCATGTGCTCGGGCAGCACCGCCTTGCCGAGCGAGTCGAGCAGAAAGCTGCTCTTGCGATAGAGCGCGCCCCCGCTGGTGGCTTGCACCAGGCCGCCCAGCAGGCCGGCGGCCAGCGGCGACTCGAACAGCACCGGGCATTCCGTCGTCTTGATCTTGCGCGACTTCAGGCGGCTGAGCGCGCGTTCCGCCGCATAGCGGCCGACGGCCTGCGGGCTTGCGAGTTCGTCGGCCGAGCGCATGGAGCTGTACCAGGCGTCGCGCTGCATGTCGTTGCCCTTGCCGGCGATGGGCGCCACCGAGATCGAATGCCGCGAGCTGGCATAGCCGCCGCGGAAGCCGTGCGTATGGGCGCTGAAGAAGTGGCTTTGTTGCGCCGACACGCCAGCGCCTTCGCTGTTGGTGATGCGCTTGTCGGTCGAGAGGGCGGCGGCCTCGCATTCGAGCGCCAGCCTGGCGGCCTCCTCGCTGCTGAGTTCCCAGGGATGGAACAGGTCGAGATCGGGTTGCTCCTTGGCGATGTCGTCTTCGTCCGGCAGCCCGCTCACCGGGTCCTCGGCCGTGAAGCGCGCGATGTCGTAGGCCGCCTGGACGGTCTGCGCGATGGCCGCTTCGGAGAAATCGGAGGTGCTGGCGTTGCCGCGGCGATGCCCCACGTAGACCGTGATGCCGAGCGACTTGTCGCGGTTGCGCTCGACGTTCTCGAGTTCGCCCTTGCGCACGGAGACGCTCAGCCCGCAGCCTTCGGAGGCTTCGGCGCCGGCATCGGTCGCTCCAAGCTTCTTGGCGTGGGCCAGGGCCGTGTCGACCAGGTTTTCGAAAAAGGGGCGGCTGTAGGCGAAGCCGGAATCGGCGCGCGAGGATGATGTGGTCATGTGTTGGCTATGATACTTGCGCCCCCCTGTTCCCGATGGTGCGGCCAAGGATTCACCTCTATGTCCCGCAAACCCAAAAAAGGCTACTTCGTCCGTGGCGAGTTCGTAGCCGAAGGCAGTGAACTCGATCTTGAACTCAAGCGCGAGCTCAAAGGCACCGACGCAGCCAGCCGAACCGACCTCAAACGCGAAAGCACCGAGCTGCAGAAGCTGGGCGAAGCCCTGCTCACGCTGCGCGCGGGCCTTCTCGACAAGCTCGACCTGGGCGAAAAGCTCAAGGACGCGATCGAGGAGGCGAAGCGCATCACCAATTTCGAGGGCAAGCGCCGCCAGATGCAGTTCATCGGCAAGCTGATGCGCGGCCTCGAGCCCGCCACGCTCGATGCGGTCCGCACCGCGCTCGACGAGCAGAACCGCGGTCCGGCCGAGGAAACCGCCGTCCTGCACGATGCCGAACGCTGGCGCGACCTGCTGATCGCCGAAGACGATGCGCTCGGCGGCTGGATCGAAACCCATCCCGGCACCGATGCGCAACAGCTGCGCGCGCTCATCCGCCAGGCACGCAAGGACATCAAGGTCGGCCCGGCCGGCGAAGCGCCGCGCCAGAGCAAGGCGTACCGCGAGGTGTTCCAGATCGTGCGCGCGCAGTTGGGCGTGCACGGCGCGGCCGACCATGCGGCGGAGGCCGCGGAGCAGTCGCGCGAGGAGGATGCATGAGCGCCGCGGCGACGGATGCCGTGCGCATCGGGATCGTGTCGATCAGCGACCGGGCATCCAGCGGCGTCTACGAGGACAAGGGCCTGCCCGCGCTGCAGGAATGGCTCCAGCGCGCCCTGCGCAATCCGATCACTTTCGAATCGCGCCTGATTCCTGACGAGAAGGCCGGCATCAGCGCCGCACTGATCGAACTGGTGGACGCCGGATGTTCGCTGGTGCTGACCACCGGCGGCACCGGGCCGGCCTTGCGCGACGTGACGCCCGAGGCGACGCTGGCCGTCGCGCACAAGGAGATGCCCGGTTTCGGGGAACAGATGCGGCAGATCAGCCTGCGCTTCGTGCCGACCGCCATTCTTTCGCGCCAGGTGGCGGTGATCCGGGACCGCAGCCTGATCATCAATCTCCCCGGGCAGCCCAAGTCGATCGCCGAGACGCTGGAAGGCCTCAAGGGTGCCGACGGCGCGCAGATCGTGCCGGGGATCTTCGCGGCGGTGCCCTACTGCATCGATCTGATCGGCGGGCCCTACCTGGAAACCGACAACTCGGTGTGCAAGGCCTTCCGGCCCAAGTCCGCGATCCGGGCGAAATAAGGCCCGGTCACTTCCCGATCAGCTGCGTCAGTTTCTCCGCCTCGAAGCACTCGTCGCGGGCCGCGTCGCCCGGCACGCAGTCCTTCTTGCCGGGCTGGGTCGAGAGCGACTCGATCGCCTGCCAAAGCAGGGCGATCTGGTGCTCCTGGCTCGCGGCGTTGTCGATCAGCCCGCGCATCGCCAGGGACAGCGGATCGTCGTTCTGCGTCACCCCATAGGCCGAGAAGCCCATGCGCGAGGCCGTTTCCTCGCGGCGCGCGGCGGAATCCGCCTCGATGATCCGGGCGGGGTTCCCCACCGCTGTCGCGCCCGCCGGCACCGGCTTGGTGACGACCGCGTTCGAGCCGATCTTGGCGCCATCGCCCACGGTAAACCCGCCCAGCACCTTCGCCCCCGCGCCGACCACCACGTTGCGGCCCAGGGTCGGATGCCGCTTGGCGCCCTTGTAGAGCGAGGTGCCGCCCAGAGTCACGCCCTGGTAGATGGTGCAGCCGTCGCCGATCTCGGCGGTCTCGCCCACCACCACCCCCATCGCGTGATCGAAGAACACCCGGTCGCCGACGATCGCCGCCGGATGGATCTCGATGCCCGTGAAGAAACGCGTGCATTCCGAGATGAAGCGCCCGAACCATTTCAGCCCGTGGCCCCAGCACCAGTGCGCGATCCGGTGCAGCACGACGGCGTGCAGGCCCGGATACAGGGTCAGGACTTCCCAGCGCGTGCGGGCCGCCGGATCACGATCGAGGATGCACTGGATGTCGGAGCGCAGGCGCGAAAACATGCTGTGTTCTAGTTATGGCTATAGAGGCCGCGCAGTCTAAGGGCTCGGGTCTTCGCGCACGGCCGATGGGGTTTTCGGCCCGCCCCGGGCCGCATCCGCCATCGCCTTGGCGATGCCGCGAAGGATGTGGATCTCCTCCGGCGTCGGCTGCGCGCGGTTGAACAGCTGCTGCAGCCGGGGCATCAGCTTCTTGGGCGCACCGGGGTCGAGAAAGCCGATCTGAACCAGCGAACGCTCCCAGTGCTCCAGCATCCCGGCCACCGCCTGCCCGTCCGCCGCCGGCGAGGGCGCGGTCGCGTCGCGCACCTCGTAGCCCCCGAGCGCGAGGCGCCATTCGTAGGCGACGACCTGGATCGCGGCGCCGAGGTTGAGCGAACCGAAATTCGGATCCGCGGGAATGCTGAGCGCGACGTTGCAGCGGTAGACGTCCTCGTTGCGCATGCCGAAGCGCTCCGAGCCGAAGAGGAAGGCAACATGCTGCTCCCCGCCCCTGGCCAGCGGCTCCAGGTGCTCGCGCGGCGTGCGCGTGGGCGGGCCGAAGTCGCGCGGGATCATCGCGGTCGCGCACAGGTGGGTGACGCCGTCGAGCGCCTCGTCCAGCGTCTCGACGATGCGGGCATTGGCCAGGACGTCCAGCGCGCCGCTGGCACGCTGGATGGTCTCCTCGCGCCGCAGCACGTTGGCCCAGCGCGGCGCGACCAGCACCAGGTCGCCGAAGCCCATGGTCTTCATGGCGCGGGCGGCCGCGCCGACATTGCCGGCGTGGCTGGTCTGGATCAGGATGAATCGGGTGCGCATGTAAAATCCCCCGATTCTCGCCGCCCGCATCGCCGGGCCGCATTCCAGGGAGCGTACGCACCTGGCCCATTCCTGCTCTTCTCACAATCCAATGTCGTCCCCCAACCTGCATCCCATGCTCAACGTGGCCGTCAAGGCCGCCCGCGCCGCCGGCGCCATCATCAATCGCGCGGCGCTCGATGTCGAGGCGGTGCGCGTTTCGCAGAAGCAGGTCAACGACTTCGTGACCGAAGTCGATCATGCGAGCGAGCGAGTGATCATCGAGACGCTGCTCACCGCCTACCCGGGGCACGGCATCCTGGCCGAGGAATCGGGCACCGAGCACGGCGCCAAGGATTCCGACTACGTCTGGATCATCGATCCGCTGGACGGCACCACCAACTTCATCCATGGCTTCCCGGTCTACTGCGTCTCCATCGCGCTCGCGATCCGCGGCAAGATCGACCAGGCCGTCATCTACGACCCCAGCCGCAACGACCTGTTCACGGCCACCCGCGGCCGCGGCGCCTACATGAACGATCGCCGCCTGCGGGTGAGCAAGCGCACGCGCCTGAACGAATCCCTGCTCTCGACCGGCTTCCCCTTCCGCACCGGCGACAACTTCAAGCAGTACCTCGCCATCATGGCCGACCTCATGCCGCGCGCGGCGGGCCTGCGGCGTCCCGGCGCGGCGGCACTGGACCTGGCCTACGTGGCGGCCGGCTTCACCGACGCCTTCTTCGAAACCGGCCTCAACATCTGGGACGTCGCGGCAGGCTCGCTGCTCGTCACCGAAGCGGGCGGCCTGATCGGCAACTTCACCGGCGAGCCCGACTTCCTCGACCAGCGCGAATGCCTCGCGGGCGCGCCGCGCATCTATGGCCAGTTGGTGCCGATCCTGGGCAAGTACTCCAAGTTCGCCAACGTGGACGACAAGCTGCGCGCCAGCGACCGCGTGCGCGCTGTCGACCCCTCGGCCACCGCCGGCGATATCTACGCGCGCAGCACCGTCGAATCCACGCCCTCCTCCGACGCCGAAGCGGCGGGTGAAGCGCCCCAGGCCGCGCCGGCGCAGCGCAAGCTCACGCGCATCCGCCGCGAAGCACCCGCCGCGCCCGCCGAGGGCGACCACTCCGCGAAGTGATGCAGGCGCCGCGCGCCGCCACCGACCGGGGCCGCGCCGCGATGCGCGTGGCGCTCAGTCATTTCATCGCCAACGGCCTCTCGGTCGCGCTCGGCCTGCTGCTGATCTCCGCCGGCGTGCACCTCTGGCTGGGCGCGATTGCCTCTTCTTCCGCCGCGGTAGGCGTCATCGTCAGCGCCCCCCCCGACTTTCCGGCGCCGCGCCGCGGCAAGCTCCTGCAGATGCTGCCGGCGCCCCTCATCGGGCTCCCCCTCTTCTTCGTCGTGCAGCTGCTGCACACGGCGCCGCTGCGTCTGGGCCTGGTGCTGGTGCCATTCACCTTCCTCGCCTTCGTCGCCATGGCCTGGGGCAAGCGTGGAATTCCGATCGCGATCGCGGTCATGTTCTCGATGATTTTCTCGATGGCGACGCCCCCGCCTACCGGCATGGCCGAAGCCGTCGAGCGCACGCTGCACTTCGGCCTGGGGGCCGGACTCTACGTGATCTACGCGACGCTCGCCAACCTCGCGCTCAACGCCCGCTACCGCGTGCAGGCGACCGCCGACGTGCTGCTGTCGCTGGCCGCGCTGATGCGCACGCAGGCCTGCCAGTTCACCCCCCGCGACGATGCCGGCGACGTGCGCGAACTGCCCGCGCCCCTGCTGGGCCAGCTGCTGCGCGAGCAGGCCGCGCTGGCCGACCAGATACAGGCCACGCGCGACATCGTCCTCGAATCCCCGCGCACGCCGCGCCGCCAGCAGCTTGCCGGCATGCTGGTGACGGTTCTGGAGCTGCGCGACCTGCTGCTGGCCAGCGAACTCGACCTGGACGCGCTCAAGTCGCACCCCGGGCATGCCCGGGCGCTCAACGAGATGCGGCGCATCCTCGAGGAGCTGGCCGACGAGACCGCGGCGCTCGCCGATGCGCTGCTGCTCGCGCGCCAACCGCCGCGCGTGGAGGACCGGCGCCCCGCCCTGGCGGCGATCCGCCTGGACGAAGGAGCCGACAAGCCGCCGCGCACCAGTCACCTCGGGCCGACGCCGGCCGTGCTCGCACGCGGACTGGCGAACCGCATCGGCCACATCAACGACGAGGTGATGCGGCTCAGCGGGCTGGCGCGCGGCGACATCCAGCCCGACCTCGCGATCGTGCGCGCCAACTGGCAGATGTTCGTGAGCCCGACCGAATGGTCCTTCCGCCCCTTCCTCACCCTTTGGCGCTGGGACGCGCCGCCGCTGCGGCATGCCATCCGCGCCGCGCTGGCCATCGGCACCGGCTACGCCATCGCGGTCGTGCTGCCCTGGGGCTCGCATGACTACTGGATCCTGCTGACCATCGTCGTGGTGCTGCGCGGGAGCCTTTCGCAAACGCTGGAGCGGCGCAACAACCGCGTGGCCGGCACGCTGCTCGGCTGCGTGTTCGCGGTGGGGCTGCTGTCCGTGCATCCCTCGGCGCTCGTCCTCCTGGCCGCGATGACCGTGGCACAGGCCGTCGCCCATGGTTTCGCGGTGCGGCGCTATCTCATCACCGCAGTGGCCGCCACCGTGCTGGGGCTGACCCAGGCGCACATGCTCAATGTCGGCATGAGCCCCACCTTCGCGCTCTTCGAGCGCGTGGCCGACACACTCATCGGCGCGGCCCTGGCGTGGGCCTTCTGCTATGTGCTGCCATCCTGGGAGCGACGCCAGATCCCCGCGCTGGTGGCACGCACCCTCGCGGCGCAGGCGCGCCATGCGCGGCTCGCGCTCGGCCTCGGCCAGCTGCGCTCGGCGGAAACCACGCCCGAACTCGAATGGCGGCTCGCGCGCAAGGAGGCCTACGACAGTCTCTCCGCGCTGGTGCAGGCCACGCAGCGCTCGCTGTCGGAGCCGCGCGCGGTGCGCCCCCCGCTCGAGCCCCTCGAACACCTGCAGGCGCACAGCTACCAACTTCTGGCGCAGCTGAGCGCCGTCAAGTCGATGCTGGTCCTGCGGCGCGACCGCCTGACGCCGGCCGAGGTCGAGGGCCCGCTGGCCCGCACGGCCCAGCGCATCGAGGCCATCATCGGGACGCCACCCACCACCGGCCCCTCCATGGCGGAAGGTCCCGCGACCACGCTCTCCGAGCCGATTTCGTTGCCCGACCCGTTCGACAACGACATCAGCCCGTGGCTGCTGCGCAGGCTCGACCTCGCGACCGCCATCGCCGCGCAATTGCGTGACGACGCGGCCCGCATCCTGCAACGCCTGGAAGAAAACACGCCCCGCGCACCCCAGCCCGCCGCATGACGAAGGAGATGCTGCTCGCCCATCCGTGGTTCGGCCCCGGCCTTGCCGCCGTGGTCGCCGTGCCGCTGGCGCTCCTTGCCCACCGCCTGGGCGGCCTCGTTCTCAGGCGCGTCACGCGCTCCATGCCGGTCCTGCACGCCATGCTGATTGCAATCCAGGCGCCCGCGCGCGCCGTGCTGCCGCTGGTGGCGCTGCAGATGGTGTGGCAGGCCGCGCCGGACGATGTGCGCTTCATCGACAGCGTGCGGCACCTCAATGGCCTCCTGCTCATTGCCGCCGTCACCTGGCTCGCGGTGCGGGCCGTCGGCGGCATCGCCGATGGCGTGCTCGCCAAGCATCCCTACGACGTGACGGACAACCTGCAGGCCCGCCGCGTGCTCACGCAGACACGGGTGCTGGCGCGGACCGCGAACGCCATGCTGCTGGTCGCCGGCGGCGCGCTGATGCTCATGACCTTCCCGGGCGCGCGCCAGGTCGGCGCCAGCCTGCTGGCCTCCGCCGGCGTGATCGGCATCGTGGCCGGCCTGGCCGCCAAGCCCGTCTTCAGCAACCTGATCGCCGGCCTGCAGATCGCGCTGGCGCAGCCGATTCGCATCGACGACGTGCTGGTGGTCGAGGGCGAGTGGGGACGCGTCGAGGAGATCACCGGCACCTTCGTGGTGCTGAAGATCTGGGACGACCGACGGCTCATCCTGCCGCTGTCCTACTTCATCGAGAAGCCGTTCCAGAACTGGACGCGCCACTCCTCTCAGCTGTTGGGTTCGGTCTTCATCTACGCCGACTACGGCATGCCGCTCGCGCCGATGCGGGAAGAAGTCGAGCGCCTGGTGAAGGCGGCGCCCGAGTGGGACGGGCGCTTCTTCAACCTGCAGGTGACCGACGCGACCGAACGCACAATGCAGATCCGCGTGCTGTGCACCGCCGCTTCCTCGTCGCTCGCCTTCGATCTGCGCTGCAAGGTGCGCGAGGGTGTGATCGATTTCATGCAGCGCGAATATCCGCAGTTCCTGCCACGCATGCGCATCGAGGACGGCGTGTCCCCATCTCGCCCCATGTACAGCCCCTAAGCCCTTCGCCGCCCGCGAGCGGCCTTCGGAAGATCCGCCCCGGCAGCGACCGCCTCGGCACGCGCCTGAAACAGCCTCACCGATTCGTCGGCCCGCTGGTGCGGCATCATGAAGGCCGTGAACTTCCAGGCCAACGATCGACCCCCCCATGCCCACGCAACGCCCCAACATCATCTTCATCGTCGCCGACGACCTCGGCTACGCCGACCTCGGCTGCTACGGCGGCCGCGACGCCGACTTCGGCCCCGTGTCTCCGGTGCTCGACAGGCTGGCCGCCAAGGGCATCAAGTTCACGCAGGGCTACGCAAACTCGCCCGTGTGCTCTCCCACGCGCTTCGCGCTGATGACCGCGCGCTACCAGTACCGGCTGCGCGGCGCCGCCGAGGAGCCGATCAATAGCAAGAGCCGCGGCAGCGCCACGCTCGGGTTGCCGCCGGAACACCCGACGCTGCCTTCGCTGCTGCGCGGCGCGGGCTATCGGACGGCACTCGTAGGCAAGTGGCATCTGGGCTACCCGCCGAATTTCGGACCGCTGCGCTCGGGCTACGAGGAGTTCTTCGGCCCGATGTCAGGCGGCGTCGACTATTTCACCCACTGCGATTCGACCGGGCGTCACGACCTCTGGTCCGGCGAGGAGGACAAGCAGTCGGACGGCTATCTCACCGACCTGCTGTCGCGACGTGCCGTCGACTACGTCGAGCGCATGGCGGGGCAGGAGGCCCCCTTCTTCCTCAGCCTGCACTACACGGCGCCGCACTGGCCCTGGGAGACGCGCGAGGACGCAGCCAAGGCGCCGCTGGTGAAGGACAACCTGTTCGACCTTGCCGGCGGCAACATCCACACCTACCGCCGCATGATCCATCACATGGACGAAGGCATCGGCTGGATCATGGCCGCCCTCGAGAAACACGGCCTCGCCCACAATACCCTCGTCGTGTTCACCAGCGACAACGGCGGCGAACGTTTCTCCGACAACTGGCCACTGGTCGGCGGCAAGATGGACCTGACCGAAGGCGGCATCCGCGTGCCCTGGATCGCGCACTGGCCCGACGCCATCCGCGCCGGCGGCGAGAGCGCCCAGCACTGCCTGACGATGGACTGGTCCGCCACCATGCTTGACGCGGCCGGTGCAGTGGCCGACGCCCGCTACCCGCTCGACGGCATCTCGCTGATGCCCGTGCTGCGCGACGCCTCGTATGGCTTTCGCCGGCCGATGCACTGGCGCATGAACCACCGCGACCAGCGCGCCCTTCGCGACGGCGACTGGAAATACCTGAAGGTCGACGACAACGAATACCTGTTCGACATCCCGGCCGACGAGCGCGAGCGCGCCAACCGTGCCAAGCGGGAACCCGAGCGCCTGGCCGCGATGCGGCAGGCGTGGCAGGCATGGAACGACGCCATGCCGCCGATTCCGCAGGATGCGACCGTGAGCCTGGGCTATTCGGTCAAGGACATGCCCCAGCGCTGAGCGGGCATTCCGGGCCGCCTATGCGGCAGGCTTCACGGGCATGCAAAGGGTGCAGGTGAATGCGCCCTTGTCGTCCGCTCCGAGGTCCTTGCGATAGAGCTCGATCGGTGCGGCATCCGCGGGCTGATAGCCGCTTTCGGGCAGCCACTTGCACAGCTTCAACCAGGCTTCGAAGATCTCGGTGGGCGCGGTGGCGAACTCGGCGCAGGCAAAACTTCCGCCGCGCAGCGTCTGCACGCCGATCTCACCCTGGGGCTGGAAGTTCTCGTCGACTTCGATGCAGGCGTCATAGCGGCTGACGCCATACATCGCCCGATGGGGCTCCATCAATCCCTGCTCACTGCACCAGGCCGCGAAACGTTGCCAAGTCTGCTGGATGCCAGCATCGCCGTAGGGACCTACATGTCGCATGTAGGCAACGCCGACATCAGGCAGTTTCTTTATTTCAACCGTCACCTTCATTTCCGTACCGCCGAATTGTTGGGAAAGACGTGTGGGCAAGGAGGGCTCATCCTGATCATTGGTCTGGGCGGGGGCTTGACCTGGCTTGCGCTCGGCTTGATGAATCTTGCTGACTTCGCTTCGATAGCGCTCCGTCCATGATCGGAATACGTCCCGGCGCCACTCGGTCGGCGTGGCGCCGAAGTGCGCGCGAAAAGCACGCGTGAAGACGGCTGCGGAGCCGAAGCCAACGTCGAGCGCGATCGCCAGCACGGGTTCATCCGGCGAGCTGAGCAGCCGCCCGGCGGCCACCTCCAGCCGGCGCCGCCGCACGTGGGCCGCCGCCGTTTCGCCGGTCAGGGCTTGGAAGACACGATGGAAGTGCCACGAGGAGAAATTGGCCACCGAGGCCAGCGTGGCCAGATCGAGCGGCTCCGCCAGGTGCGCGTTGATGTGGTCGAGCACCCGTTTGATGCGCGCGGCATAGGCGCGTCGCGGCCTCATGGCCGCATCACCTTGACTTCGATATTATTTAGACATATCTTTATCAATTCAGATAACAACATCGAGGTCCGCCCATGCGAGGTTTCAGACGCTTTTTACACGGCACCCGTCGGGGTGAGCATGGCGACGGCCTGGGTGGCGGGCAGGCCGAAGGCCTCAACGTGCGCGGGAGCATGCGCAGTGGGCGCGGCGGTGGCCGCGTCTTCGGCCACGGCGGCTTGCGCTACGTGCTGCTGCAACTGATTGCCGACAAGCCCAGCCATGGCTACGAACTCATCAAGGCCATCGAGGAACGCCTCGGCGGCAGCTACAGCCCGAGCCCCGGCATCGTCTATCCCACGCTCACGCTGCTGGAAGAACTCGGCTGCGTCAGCGTCGACGCGGCCGACGGCGGCGGACGAAAGCGCTACAGCATCACGCCCGCCGGCAGCCAGTTCCTCGCCGCCAACCGCGAGATCACCGACGAGATGATGGCTCGCATGCGCGGGGGCGTCGACGGTGCCGGCCCGCGCGACCGCAGGCCGCCGCAGGTCGTGCGCGCCATCGAAAACCTCAAGCTCGCGATGCGCATGCGCCTGTCGCGCGAACCCCTCACGGAACAACAAGCCCACGAATTCGCTGCGGTGCTCGACAGCGCCGCCCAACAACTCGAACGCATTTGATTGAATCAACGGATGACCCCGACAGCAGCCGCACCCTCCACCGCCACCCCCGACCGCCTGCCGCGCCGCGTGCGCCATGACTTGCGCTTTCGCAAGCTCGAAGTGCGCAAGGTGCAGCGGCTCACGCCCCACCTGATCCGCGTCACCCTCGGCGGCGATGCGCTGGCCGGCTTCGCCAGCCCGGGCTTCGACGACCACGCCAAGATCTTCTTTCCCGACCCCAGGACCGGCGCGCTCGCCCTGCCCACGGCAGGCCCGGACGGACCGGTGTGGCCCGAGGGCCGGAGGCCGACCATGCGCGACTACACGCCGCGCCGCCATGACGTCGCCGCCGGCACGCTGGAGATCGACTTCGCGCTGCACGATGCGGGCCTGGCAACCCAGTGGGCCGAGAAGGCCAGGCCAGGCGACCTGCTCGGGGTGGGTGGCCCGCGCGGCTCCTTCATCATTCCGACCGCCTTCGACTGGCACCTGCTGATCGGCGACGACACCGCCCTGCCCGCGATGGCGCGGCGGCTGGCCGAACTGCCGCCCGGCGCGCGCGTGCGGGTCCTGGCCGAGATCGACGACGAAGCCGACGAGATCGACTTCGAGACCCGGGCCTTGCTCGAACTGCAATGGGTGCATCGCCACGGCGCCGAACCCGGCACCGGCACGGCCCTGCTCGATGCGCTGAAAGCACTGAAGCTGCCGGAGGGCGATTTCCACGCCTGGATCGCATGCGAGTCGATCGCCGCCAAGGCCTTGCGCGCGCACCTCGTCGGTGAGCGCGGTGCCCACCCGAAGTGGGTCAAGGCCTCCGGCTACTGGCGGCGCGGCGCCGTCGCCACACACGATACGCACGAAGACTGAGCCGAACACAATCCCCCGAACGCCCTATGCCGCGCGGCTGTTTGACTATCCACTGACGCGCGTCCAGAATTTCCCGGCCTGAGTACTTAAGGGTTAAGGTCGAGAACGGGAGTGAAGAGATGCATGTCGGACTTGCGGAGTGGCAGTTCCTGGTGGCCTTGCTGACGGGCGTCCTGCTCCTGGTCGCCATCGTCTGGTTTGCCATGGTTCGCGTCGCTGATCGGCGCGAGGCGGAACGCCGCATCACCGCGGCGCGCGTGAGATCGGGCCATGTTCCGCTCGAGATCCCGACCGTGCGCGGCGGACACAACCCCGCTGGGGAAAGCTCTCCGGACACCTTGCCCGAGTGGTTCATCCAGGGCAAGGGCGAGTACGCCGTCGTCGACGAACAGCCGCGCATCCGCGTGCGCTACATCGACCCCCATGGCAAGAAGGCCGAATGCACGATGCAGGTCGATCACCTCGATGTGCAGAAGAAATACATCCTCGGCCACAGCGAACTGCCCGGCGACATCCGCCGCGTGCCGCTGCACAGGATCACCGCCGCGCGCATCGCGGATTCGGGGCAGCGCTTCAACATCGACACCTGGGTCGACGCCGTGCGCGTGGCCCGGCGGCGCCGCGAAGCCTGAGGCGCGGCCGGCCGCCAGGCCGCACACAATGACGGGCGCCAGCCGAGAGGCTGGCGCCCGTTCCTTATGATGCGTGCCGGCCGGTTCATCGGCCGCGCACCGACCGATTCTTGATGACCCTCCCCGCGACCGCCCCTCACACGCCGATGATGTCCCAGTACCTGGGGCTCAAGGCCGACCATCCGGACACCCTGCTGTTCTACCGGATGGGCGACTTCTACGAACTCTTCTACGGCGACGCCGAAAAGGCCGCGCGCCTGCTCGACATCACGCTCACGCAGCGCGGCCAGTCGGCCGGGCAGCCCGTGACCATGTGCGGCGTTCCCTTCCATGCCGTCGATACCTATCTCGCCCGGCTCATCAAGCTGGGCGAATCGGTCGCCATCTGCGAGCAGGTCGGCGAGGTCGGCGCGAGCAAGGGGCCGGTCGAGCGCAAGGTGGTGCGCGTGGTCACGCCCGGCACCCTGACCGACGCCGAGCTCCTCAACGACAAGAGCGAATCTCTGCTGCTGGCCGTGCACGCGGGCTCGCGCAATTTCTGCGGGCTGGCCTGGCTCAGCGTCACCGGCGCCGAACTGCGCCTGGCCGAGTGCCCCTCCGACGCGCTCGAAGCCTGGATCGCGCGCATTGCGCCCAGCGAGCTGCTCTACAGCGCCGAGGTGACGCCCGCCTTCGAACAACGGCTCAAGGCCGCTCGCGGCGTCACGCCCTTCACGCTCTCGCTGCGGCCCGCCTGGCAGTTCGACGGCGGCCTGGGCGAGCGAAAGCTGTGCGAGCAGATGGACAGCGCCAACCTCGCCGCCTGGAACGCCGAGTCGCTGACCAACGCGCACGCGGCCGCCGCCGCGCTGCTCGGCTATGCCGAGCACACCCAGGGCCGCGCGCTGTCGCACGTGCAGCGGCTCTCGGTCGAACGCGACGGCGAGTCGATCGAGCTGCCGCCCACCACGCGGCGCAACCTTGAACTGGTGCAGACCTTGCGCGGCGAGGATTCGCCCACGCTCTTCTCCCTGCTCGACACCTGCATGACCGGCATGGGCAGCCGGCTGCTCAGGCGCTGGCTGCTCTCCCCGCGCCGCGACCGAAGCGAAGCGCAGGCGCGGCTCGAAGCCATTGCCGCACTGCAATCCACGCTCTCCGGCGGCACCACCGCGCCCTGGCGCACGCTGCGCGAGCAACTGAAGAACACCAGCGACGTCGAGCGCATTGCCGCGCGCATCGCGCTGCGGCAGGTGCGCCCGCGCGAGCTTGTGGCGCTCCGGCTGGCGCTCGCGAAGGCCGCTCAGCTGGCGCCCGCGATTCCCGCCCTTTCCACGCTCGCGGCCGCGGTGCCGCTGCTGGCCCGCATCGCGGAGCAGCTCGCTCCGCCCGCGGGCTGCGTCGACCTGCTGGTGGCCGCGATCCACCCCGAGCCGGCCGCGCTGGTGCGCGACGGCGGCGTCATCGCCACCGGCCACGACGCCGAACTCGACGAGCTTCGCGCCATCAGCGAGAACTGCGACGACTTCCTGCTCAAGCTCGAAGCCAGCGAACGCGAGCGCACCGGCATCAGCAACCTGCGCGTGCAATTCAATCGCGTGCACGGCTTCTACATCGAGGTCACGCAAAGCGCCCTCGCCAAGGTACCGGACAACTACCGCCGCCGGCAGACGCTGAAAAATGCCGAACGCTTCATCACGCCCGAGCTCAAGGCCTTCGAGGACAAGGCGCTGTCGGCGCAGGACCGGGCCCTGGCGCGCGAAAAGTGGCTGTACGAGCAACTGCTCGATGCCCTGCAGCCTTCGGTGGCCGCGCTCACGCGGCTCGCCGGCGCGCTCGCCACGCTCGACGGACTCTGCGCACTGGCCGAGCGCTCGCACACGCTGCACTGGCGGGCACCGGTGTTCGTGGCGCATCCCTGCATCGAGATCGACAAGGGCCGCCACCCCGTCGTCGAGGCCCGCCTGGCCGAGAAGTCGGCCGGCGCATTCATCGCCAACGACACGCGCCTGGGCCCCCAGCATCGCATGCAGGTCATCACCGGCCCCAACATGGGCGGCAAATCGACGTACATGCGGCAGGTCGCGATCATCGTGCTCCTGGCCTCGATCGGCTCCCACGTGCCGGCGGATGCCTGCCGGCTGGGGCCGATCGACGCGATCCACACGCGCATCGGCGCGGCCGACGACCTCGCCAACGCGCAGTCGACCTTCATGCTCGAGATGACCGAGGCCGCGCAGATCCTGCACGGCGCCACGGCCCATTCGCTGGTGCTGATGGACGAGATCGGCCGCGGCACCAGCACCTTCGACGGCCTCGCGCTCGCCGCCGGCATCGCCGCTCAGCTGCACGACCGCACCCGCGCCTTCACGCTCTTCGCCACCCACTACTTCGAACTCACCGAGTTCCCGGCCACGCACCACGGCGCGGTCAACATGCACGTGAGCGCCACCGAGGCGGGCCGCGACATCGTCTTCCTGCACGAAATGCAGCCCGGCCCGGCGAGCAAGAGCTACGGCATCCAGGTCGCGCGTCTGGCCGGCATGCCGGCCGCCGTGGTCAACCACGCGCGCCAGGCGCTCGAAGCCCTGGAGGCCCAGCAGACCCGGACGCGCGCACAGGTCGACCTCTTCGCGCCGCCGCCGGTGGCCGAGACGCCCGCGCACAGCGCCGTAGAATCCGCGCTGACGGCGCTCGACCCCGACACCATGAGCCCACGAGAGGCCCTGGAAGCGCTCTACACACTCAAAAAACTGCACGCGCGCGAACAGAGCCAGGGCTGATGGTCCGATTCGTGCGAGACGACCTCATGACGTACTGCGTAGGCATCAAACTCAACGCCGGACTGGTGTTCCTTTCCGATTCGCGCACCAATGCGGGCGTGGACCACATCAGCACCTTCCGCAAGATGATCGTGTACGAGCAGCCCGGCGACCGCGTCATGGTGCTGCTGTCGGCCGGCAACCTGAGCATTTCGCAGTCGGTGCGCGAGATCCTGCAGATCGAGGAGTTGCGCGAGCACCGCGACGACGGCGAGGAAGGCCCGCCCATCACGATCTGGAACGCCCGCAGCATGTTCGACGCGGCGCGCGTGCTGGGCTCGGCCGTGCGCCACGTCTACGATCGCGATGCCGAGGCGCTCAAGCATGCCGGGCTGGACTTCAACGTTTCCTTCATCTTCGGCGGCCAGATCAAGGGCGAAGGCATGCGGCTCTTCCTGGTCTACGCCGCCGGCAATTTCATCGAGGCGACCACCGAGACGCCCTACTTCCAGGTCGGCGAGTCGAAATACGGCAAGCCGGTGCTCGACCGCGTGCTGACGCCCGAGACGCCGCTGGACGAAGCCGCCAAGTGCGCCCTGGTGTCGATGGATTCGACGATGAAATCCAACCTTTCCGTGGGCCTGCCGCTGGACCTCGTGGTGTACGAGGCCAACAGCCTGCAGACCGACAAGGTCGTCTGCATCGATGCCGAGAACCCCTACTACCGGATGATGCATAACAGCTGGGGACAGAAGCTGCGCGAGGTGTTCGACAGCATCGAAGACCCGGTCTGGGACGACGCCTACACGGCCCATCCGCTCAAGATGCCGGCCACGCGCCACAGTCCGCTGCGCAAGATCTCGACGCCCGAAGAAAAGCTCATCTGAGCCATCCAGAGGGCATGTCTGCGGTCATCTTCTCCCACGGAAACAGCTTCCCGGCCGGCACCTACCGCGTGATGCTCGACAGCCTGCGCAATCGCGGCTTCGAGGTCGACGCGCTGGAGAAGTTCGGCCACGACCCGAAATACCCCGTCACGGACAACTGGCCGCACCTCGTCGAGCAACTGGCCGACTTCGCGCGGGCCCATGCGAAGAAGGCCGGCGAGCCGGTCTTCCTGGTCGGCCATTCGCTCGGCGGATTCCTCAGCCTCATGTGCGCGGCGCTGCACCCCGGGCTCGCCAAGGGTGTCGTGATGCTGGACTCCCCGCTCGTCGGCGGCTGGCGCGCCGGCACGATCGGCCTCATGAAGCGCACGCCCTGGATGAAGAACGTGTCGCCAGGCACCATCAGCCGCAAGCGCCGCAACACCTGGGAGCACCGCGAGGCGGTGTTCGCGCATTTCCGCGGCAAGAAGGCCTTCGCCCGGTGGGACGAGCGCGTGCTGCGCGACTACATCGAGCACGGCACCTTCGATGCCAACGACGAGCGGGCCCTGAGCTTCGACCGCGACGTCGAGACCGCCATCTACGACACCATTCCGCACAACCTCGGGACGCTCCTGCGCGAGCACCCGCTCAAGTGCCCCGTGGCTTTCGTCGGCGGGCGCCAGTCCGTCGAGATGCGGCGCGTCGGCATGGCGATGACGCAGCGCGTCACCAAGGGGCGGATCATGATGCTCGACGGCACGCACCTGTTCCCGATGGAAAAGCCCATCGCCACCGCCGCCGCGGTGGAGGCGGCGCTGCGCAACATGGCGGATTGAGGACTATTGGGGAGGCGGCGGTGGCCGGTAGCGGGCGACGAGCCTCTTCCCGTCCCAGGACAGCGCACCCCACCGATCGAAGCATCTCCTGAGCGTCGCGAAATCCACGAAGTTCTTTTCCGCGAAATCCAGCAGGGCCTGATCGCTCTGAGAGGCCTTGAGCTCCCGCACCTTGTCCAGCAGGGACGGCACCACGGTCCGGACCGCGATGCCCTTTCGCCCCCACTCCTGCAGGCGCTCGACATTGATGCCATGGGCCGTCAGCCTGCCCGTCCTGTCGATGAACTTCCTCGCGGCCGTCGCCGTGTAGGCCTTGCCTTCGCAAGCCTGCGCCAGGCTCCTGCCCTGGGCGATCTGGTTGTGAATGTCCAGCAGGATTTCCGACGTGAAACGCAAGGGCCTCTGCTTCTTCGACAGCAAGAAGACTTCGCCGGCCGGCGTGAGCGCACCGTCCGCCTTGAGGAGCGTGCGAACGGCGTTGGGCGACACCCCGAACAGGCCTGCCGCCGACAACAGGGGCGCTCCGCTCAGGGACGCGATCTGGCGGGCCTTGACCATGGCCTGCAGTTCCCGCACCGCGGCGACCGTGATGCGCCTGTACTGGACGCCCGGCAGCGCATTCGCGGCCGCTTCCACGATCATCTGGCCCTGCGGCCTCAGAGCGCCGTTCAGGCCGATGCACTTGCGCAGATAGCTGATGGAGACGCCATGCGCATGGGCGTGCGCGACGATCACGTCATCGGAGATGACCAGGCGCTCGGGCCCGAGCGCCCGATCGCCCGATCGCGCAGGCTCTTCAGAAGATCGGCGCCGACCGGGCGCAGCCGGAAGCCGGATCGCTCACATGCGCCTCGCTGCAGAACGGCACGCCCGGCCAGCTTGATCTCGCCGTGGGCACCGATCCAGCGCTGGAGGGTCAGGACCTCCTCCCCATGCTGCCTGGCGAACCGGCGCAGCCGCGCGGCATTGCCGGCGGGATCGCCCGGCACCATCAGCGCCCGGAGCTGGCCGAGCAAGGCCGCATTCGCCTTGGCGTTCCCCGCTCGGGGCCCCTTCTGCCGGGCCTGCGCGACCTCGGCAGCGGCCGTCGGCGCAGGGGCATCTCCAACCAGGTCGGGCAGGCGTTCCGCCGCGGGGCCGGGGCGCCGGGAAGCCGCCTGCGCGATCTTTTCCAGGTCGACCCACTGCGCGATCTCGTGCGGGCTGTTTCGCACGAGGCTGGCCAGATCCAGCCGCAGGAGGCGGGCCTCGGCATCGGCCTCCTCGCGGCTGGCCGCGGGTGCCTTCGGATCGGCGTCGTGCATGGCGCGCAGCACCGCGTGGAAGAAGCAATTGCCGTCGCCCGAAACCTCCACCTTCGCTCGGTCCGGACCCACCAGCGCCTGGTAGTGGTTGTCCTCGCGCCAGACCCGCACGGGCGCCTTGCCGGCCTCCGAAGGGCCGAAGGCATAGGGCTTGCCCGGTCGCTCTGGCACATGCACCTCCAGCGCCCGGCCGGCGGGCCAGTTGGGCACACGGGTGATGAACTGGGGGGCGATGTCGCCCGCTTCGCTCGCTCAGTGGCTGTCCTGGATCCAGCCGACCAGGACATCGAGGCCCTTCAGGCGTACCTTGTCCAGCGCGGCACCCACCGGCCCGGTGGCGCAGAGGGCGTCCGTGCGCGCCCGCTTGGGGGAAGGAGCCTCGAGAAGGCCCCGCAAGACCGCGGTGGACGAATGGCGGGCGGCGACAGCGTCCGCCTCCGCCGCTGACGACCTGGGCAGCGCCCGCTTCCGGAAGGGAAGGCTCATCGGCAATGGCGGCGTCGCATCCGCGGGCGAGGAATCCCGCAGCGACAGGTTCAGGGGAAGGTCTTCAACGGGCGCCGGCTGCCAGGCCGGGGGCGACAGGGAGGTGATGGGCTTGGGCATTCGGTGCGGGGCGTTGGGTTGCGTCAGCGGCTGCGGGATGATCCAGCCCGTCCGCCGCGATGCCGCACACCCGTGCGAAGCCCCGCACGCCCATCCGAAACAGCGAGGGCCCGGGCGGCGAGGCCGGGGCCCTGCCGAAGCGCCTGGCCCCTACTCGGCCCAGACGACCATCCCGCTCCAGGCCGTCGCCAGCACCACGATGCCGAAGGCGATGCGGTACCACGCGAAGGGAATGAAGTCGTGCGTGCTGATGTACTTCAGCAGCCAGCGCACGCACAGCCACGCGCTGAGGAAGGACACCACCAGCCCGACGAGAAACAGCGGGATGTCGGCCGCCGACAGCAGTGCGCGTTCCTTGTAGAGGCTGTAGACGCCGGCGCCGATCAGCGTCGGGATCGCCAGGAAGAAGGAAAAATCGGTCGCCGCCTTGCGCGAGAGCCCCAGCAGCATGCCGCCGATGATGGTCGCGCCGCTGCGGCTTGTGCCCGGAATCATCGCGAAGCACTGCACCAGGCCGACCTTGAGCGCGTCCCAGGGCGTCATGTCGTCGACGTGCTCGACGCGCACCGAGCCGGGCGGCCGCTTCTCGGCCCACAGGATGATGAAGCCGCCGATGATGAAGGTGCTGGCCACGACCGCCGGGATGAACAGATGCGCCTTGATGGCCTTGCCGAAGAGCAGCCCCAGCACCACCGCGGGCAGGAAGCCGATCAGCACGTTGAGCGCCAGGCGCCGCGCCTTGGGCTGGCGCGGCAGGGCCACCACGGTCGAATGGATCTTCTCCCAGTAGACCAGGATGACGGCAAAGATCGCGCCGGTCTGGATCGCGATGTCGAAGACCTTGGCCTTTTCGTCGTCGAAGCCGAGCAGCGAGCCGGCAAGGATCAGGTGACCCGTCGACGAAACCGGCAGGAACTCGGTGAGCCCCTCGACGATGCCCATGATGACGGCCTTGGCCAGCAAAACAATATCCACGCGCGCTCCTTGAAAGAGCGCCGATTATCGCGAGAGCGAAGTCAGGCGTCGTTCAGTCGGCTGCGAAGCGCGCGCACCGCGCTGTCGACCGTCGTCAGTACCGGCAGGCCGGCGGCTTCCTCGCAGGCGCCACGGGCGCGCGCCATGCTGAACTGGGCGAGCGCGATGCGCGTGCAGCCGCGCCCGCGCAGCACCCGGGCCTGTGCCGCGACGAGTTCGTCGTGCCGCTTCGTATCGCCGGCGTTCAGGGCATCGAGCGCGCCTTCGGCCAGTGCGAGTTCGAGCGCGACGCCGGCCGGGAATTCCGGCGGCATCGAATCCAGCGTCGGCTGGAAGGTGGCGAGAAGCCCGAGCTTGCCGGTGCCCGCTGCCGCCTCCGCGACCATGGCCTCGTTGGGCTTCAACACCGGCATGCCCGCGTGCCGGCGCGCCACCGCTTCGATGCAGGGCCCGAAGGCCGAGCAGGTGAACAGGATGCCCCGGGCCCCCGTGTCGACCGCATACTGCGCCAGCCGCTGAAAGCGCTCGTGCATCGCCGCATCGAGCCCCCGCCCGCCGCGCGCGAGATCGGCCGAGAGGCTGTCGTCGACCAGGTTCATCCGCGTCGCCTCGGGCCACTCGCGCGCGAGCGCGTCGTTGATCGGGGCGATCGAGTGGGTCAGTGCGTGGATCAGGGCGATGCGGGTCATGGGTAGTCTTCAGATGCCTTTGGAGGAAGGATGGGCGAACGCGTCCCTCGTCTCGGCGTTGAGCGGGTAGTTGGTGTTGATGTTCTTCGGCGGGATGGGCGACATGAACCACTTGTCGTAGAGCTTTTCCATCTCGCCCGATTTCATCATGCCACCGACCACGCGATCGACCAGCGCCTTGAACTCCGGATCGTCCTTGCGGAACATCAGCGACTGGTTCTCGGTGCGCAGGCTCTCGCCGGCGATGATGAAGTCCTTCGGATTGCGCGCGTTCGCGATCTGGCCCGCCAGCAGGATGTCGTCGAGCACGAAGGCCTGGGCACGGCCGGTCTCGACCAGCACGACCGTGCCGTTGACCACCAGCGGAATGCGGTTGCCCGAGGTGACGGCCTGGCAGCGGACCTCCACGTCCGGCATCCTGAGCTCGGTCTTCACCGCCTCCACGATGCGGTTGCAGATCTCGATGCTGTCGCCCACCGGCTTCAGGTTGGCGTCGAGGTAGGAGAAGCCGAAGGACGACTCGCGATAGCCGAAGCTGATGCTGCCGCTCGCCTTGATCTTGGCGAGTGTGCCGCCGTCCTGCGCATGGACGGCGGCGAAGGGCAACAAGGTACAGGCGGTCACGAGGGCAGTGCCCACCAGAAAGGACAGACGTGCGGATGCCATGGAAGAACTCCTCGGGACGAGGTTGAAGAACAGGTGGGGAAACCGGGCGCGCGTCAGGGCGAGGTCGGTGCGCTGTCGACGCGCGTAACCGCGTCGATGGCGCAAGCCAGTCGCGCAGCGATCTCGCGCAGGTCCTCGCGGGTCGCGATGAAGGGCGGCGCCAGCAGCACGTGGTCGCCCCGCTGGCCGTCGACCGTGCCGCCAGCCGGATAGCACAGGAGGCCTTGCGCCATCGCTTCCTTCTTGATCCGCACATGCAGGTTCCGCTCGGGCGCGAAGGGTCTCTTGCCCTGGCGCTCGGCCACCAGTTCGACGCCCCAGAAGAAACCGCGCCCGCGGATGTCGCCCACGTGCGGATGGCCGCCCAATGCCTCGCGCAGCATGGCGCCGAAGCCCTCGCCGCCATCGCGCACCTTCGCGAGCAGGCCGTCGCGGTGGATCACCCGCTGCACCGCGAGGGCGGCGGCACAGGCGACCGGATGGCCCAGGTAGGTGTGTCCATGCTGGAAGAAGCCGCTGCCCCGCGACATGGCCTCGACCAGCCTGCGCTGCGCCAGCGCTTCGCCGACCTGAGCCCTGCCCTGCGGCAGGTCGCGAAGTACGTGCTCGACCATCCGAACGACGTGGTGACGCGTTCGATGCGCAACGTCGGCACGCGCGCCGACAGCACGCCCGCCACGCTGGTGCGCTTCGCCCAGCACCTCGGCTATGCCGGATGGCCGCAGTTCAAGGAAGCGGTGGCGTCGGAGATGGGCCTCGGGCCGCAGGCCTACGGCCAGCGCCCCAAGACGCTCATCGGGCGCGCCAGGGACCAGGGCCTCGCGGGCGAGATGTTCGAAGTGCAGCGCCGCAACCTGGAGTCCACGCATCGCCAGAGCGAGGCAACGTTGCAGAATGCCTGCGCGGTGCTGGAGAAGGCAAATGCCGTCCACGCCGCGGGCTTCAGAGCCTGCTTCGCGATCGCGTTCTCATTCGTCTACGTCTACCGGATCTTTCGCGCCAGCGTGCATCTGGTCGACGGCCAGGGCGGCTCGCTGGAGATGCAGCAGCGCGCCTTCGCCAAGGGCGACGCGCTGCTGGTGGCCAGCTTCGCCCGCTACTCGCGCGAGGCACTGCAGGTGGCCCAGGCCGCCGGCGTCGCGGTGACCGAAGCCCTGGTCGAGATGCTGGCGAGCCGCGCCGGAAAGGCGGCGGTCCGGCGCATCGACGAAGCGGAGTCGCGGCTCTTCGAATCGGGTGCCTACCTGCAGCCGCCGCGCACGCGTGGAAGTTGAGGCGGCGCGCGACTCGCGTGCAGTCAGTCGCAGCGCGCGGTCATCCCGCCATCGACCAGGATCTCCGCGCCCGTGACGAAGCGTGCTTCGTCCGAGGCCAGGAAGAGCGCCGCATTGGCGGTGTCGCGGCCATCGCCCATGAAACCCAGCGGAATGCGCGACTGGCGCTGCGCCAGCAGCGCCTGCACGTCGCCGCCCGACCTCTGCCCCGCCAGCCGGCTTTCGACCAGCGGCGTGTGCAGCTGGCCGGGGATCACGGTGTTGACGCGGATGCCTCGGCCGGCGTATTCGACCGCCGTGACGCGCGAGAACTGCAGAACCGCCGCCTTGGCGCACGCATAGGCGATCTGCGCGGCGCCGGTCCAGCGCAGGCCCGATGCCGAGGCCGTGTTCACGATGCTGCCGCCACCGCCCGCTTCCATCGCCGGAATCACGTGCTTGCAGGCGAGGAACACGCTCTTGAGGTTGACCTCGAGCTGCCGGTCCCAGACGGCCTCGCTCATCTCGACCGCACCGCCCCTGGCCGAACCGCCGACGTTGTTGACCAGCACATCGATGCGCCCGAAGCGCGCAAGACAGGCTGCCACCATTGCGCAGACGTCGGCATCGCTGGTGACGTCGCAGACGTGGGCCTCGACTTCGCCATCGGCCTGCGCGATGAGCGCCAGCGTCTCGGTCATCGCTTCGGCGTTCTGATCGACGGCGAAGATGCGCGCGCCTTCCTGCGCGAAGCGCACCGCCACTGCGCGTCCATTGCCCCATCCTGGCGCGATGCAGCCGGCGCCCGTGACGATCACGACCTTTTCCTCGAGTCTTCTTGCCATCGCGTTCCTCAGGGTACAGGCGTCAGGGCGCCATCCATGGCAACGACCGCGCCGCTCACGTAGCTCGCGCGCGCGGACGCCAGGAAGAGGACCATGTCGGCGATCTCGCGCGGCTGCGCCAGCCGGCCCAGCGGCATGGCCCTGGTGCGCTCCTTCACGATGTCTTCGACCGTCACGCCCTGGGCGGCGGCCTCGACCACCGCGCGCTGCACGAAGCGGTCCGTCTCGACGATGCCGGGGTTGACCGCGTTGACGCGGATGCCGTACTTTGCGTAGGCGTTGGCAAGGCCCGTGCTCGCCAGCATCAGGGCCGCATTGGCGGCGCCCCCGGCCAGGTGAACGGGCGACGCGAAGCGCCCGCCCATCCCGACCACGTTCACGATCGCGCCCGCCCTGCGCTCCACCATGCCGGGCAGCACGGTTTCCATGGCATGGATGTAGGTGAAGTACTTGGCCTGCATCGCCGCGTGCCAGTCGGCGGCGGTCAGCGACTCGGCCTGCGTGCGCTGGGCCGCGCCCGCGCTGTTCACCAGCACTTGCACCGGCCCGAGGGCCTGCTCGACTTCCGCGCGCATGCGCGCGGCGTCCTTGGGGTCGGTCAGGTCCACGGACACCGGGTGCGCGGCGATGCCGTCGTCGGCCAGTGCCCGCACGGCCTTCTCCAGCGTGGATGGATTGCGCGCCGCGATGGCGACGCGCGCGCCTTCGGCGGCGAAGGCCCGCGCGCAAGCCAGGCCGATGCCCCTGCTGCCCCCGGTGACCAGCACGACCGCGTTCCTGAGTTCCATGTCCATGACGATGTTCCTTTGCTTGTTCAACCACGCTTGCAGAGCAGGCCGCCATCGACCGGCAGCAGCACGCCGGTAATGTAGGCCGCGTCGTCCGATGCCAGGAAGAGCGCCGCGTTGGCGACGTCCCACGCGGTGCCCATGCGGCCGATCGGCACGCTGGCGTCGCGTTCCTTGCGGATCACCTCGCGCGAGACGTTGCGCTCGCGCGCGCGCCGGTCGATCGCCATCGGCGTGTCGATGAGGCCGGGCAGGATCGCGTTGGCGCGCACGCCGTGGGGCGCGTTCTCCATCGCCAGATGCTGCGTGAAGGCGTTGACCGCGCCCTTGCTCGTCTTGTAGGTGACGGTGGGCCGCGCCGCCATCGACGCGGTCGACGAGATATTGATGATGCAGCCCGACTTCTGCGCGACGAAGTGCGGCAGCACGTACTTGCAGGTCAGGAACATGCCGCGCAGGTTCATCGCCATGATCGAATCCCACACGCTGGCCTCGACATCGACCGTGCGCGCATCGCCCACCGAGCGGCCGACGTTGTTGTGCAGGATGTCGACGCGGCCGAAGCGGGCGATGCACTGGTCGGCGATGGCCTTGCAGTCGGCCTCGCGGGTGATGTCGGCAGTGAAGGTTTCGGCGCGGATGCCCAGGGGCTGGACGGCCTTCAGCGTGTCGGCTGCCCACTCGGGGTTGATGTCGACCAGGAACAGGTCGGCCCCTTCCTGCGCGAAGCGCTCGGCGGTGGCGCGGCCATTGCCGATGGAGCCGCCGGGCTGCTGACCCGCGCCGACGATGATCGCGACCTTGCCGCGCAGTTTTCCGGACCCGGCGCAGCCGGTGCTTGGGTGTGTCATGCGAACCTTCAATGCCGGATGTCCAGCGCCACCAGCAGGCGCGAGACCATGTTGTACGAGGCCACCGTCGCCACGGCGTCGAGCAGGCCGCGCGCATCGAAGCGCGACTGCAGCGCATCCATGATCGCGGACGGGACGACGATATCGCGCGTCATCGCATCGGTCAGTTCGATCAGCAGCTGTTCGGTCTGCGTGAAGACCGCCGCGGGCGCCGCCTGCTGCAGCGCATCGATCTTCTCCTGCGCCATGCCCGCCGCGAGCGCATGGGGGATGTGGGCATTGAGTTCGAAATCCGCGCCGTTGAGCACGGCGACCCGGATGATCATCAGCTCGCGCAGGTCGGCCGGCAGCGAGTTCTGGTTGCGCACGGCGGTGAGCAGGCGCTCCCAGCCGGCCGCCACCAGCGGGCTGTTGAGCAGCGCCTGGTAGAGGATGGAAACGCGGCCGCGCTCGGCCATGATGGTGCCTTCGATCGCGGCGAGCTCCGGGCGGGTGCCCGGCTCGATGAAGGGAACGCGCGCGGGGTGATGCTTCGCATGGGTCATGGTCGAGGTCTTCTTCCTGTTTGTTCAATCGATCTTGACGCCCAGCTTGCCCACGATGCCGTGCCACTGCGTGATTTCCCGGCCGATGATGGTCCCGAACTGCTGGGGGGTGCCGCCCGCGACATAGGTGCCGTCGATTTCGAGCTTGGCCGGCGTTTCCTTCTTCTCGAGGATCTTGTTGACCTCGGCGTTCATGCGCTCGACGATGGCCGGCGGCACGCCCTTGGGGCCGACGAGCCCGTACCAGAGCGTGACCTCGTAACCCGGGAAGCCCGACTCCGCGATGGTCTTCACGTTCGGCAGCGCGGGCAGCCGCTGGGCGCTCGTCACGCCGAGCGCCGTCAGCTTGCCGCTGTGCACGAAGGGCATCACGCCCGTGGGGCCGGCGAAGTACAGGTCGACCTGATGGCCCAGCACGTCGGTCACGGCGGCGCCGCCGCCCTTGTACGGAATGTGGGTCATCTTCACGCCGGCGCGGTCCGCGAAGAGCGCGGCAGCCAGGTGCAGCACGCTGCCCTGGCCGGAGGAAGCGTAGGTGATCTTCTCCGGGCTGGCCTTGGCGAGCCGGACGAGGTCTTCCATCGAGTTCGCGCCGAGCTCCGGGTTGGCGACCACGAGCATCGGTCCCTTGGAGATCTGCACGACCGGCGTGATGTCCTTGATCGGGTCGAAGCGCAGCTTGTAGAGGCTGGGGTTGACGGTGTAGCTCGACGAGATCAGCGTGAAGGTGTAGCCATCGGGCGCGGCGGCGGCGTTGGCCTCCGAGCCGATCACGCCGCCCGCGCCGGTGCGGTTGTCCACGATGACCGGCTGGCCCATGGATTCGGTCAGGCCATGCGCGATATAGCGCGCCAGCGAGTCGGCGGTGCCGCCGGCCACGTAGGGCACGATGATCTTGATCGCTTTCTCCGGATAGCCGGCAGACCACGCGGGCGCCCCGAAGACGAGAAGCGAAGAAGCGATGACCGCGAGGGATGCGGCGCGGCGCGTGAGCGTGGCGGCCCGGAACATGAACATCTGTTGTCTCCAATTTGCAGCTGCGCATTCTTGGTGAGGGCGATTGTTTCGTCCAATACATATTTGGAAACCCAGTCATTCCCGTTCGGAATAAGATCGTCGCCCATGGATCTCCGACTGCTGAAGCACTTTCTGGTGCTGTCCGAAGAACTGCATTTCAGCCGCGCGGCCCGGCGCCTGCATGTGTCGCAACCGCCGCTCACCAAGCAGATCCAGCAGCTCGAATCGTTGATGGGCGCAAGGCTCTTCGATCGTGATCAGCGCAACGTCCGCCTCACCGCGGCGGGGGAAGTGCTGGCACGCGAAGCGCGCGCCGTGATCGCGCAGATGGAGTTCGCGCAGCAGGCTGTCAGCCGGGCGGACCAGGGGCAATCGGCGCGGGTGCGCATCGGCTTCGTTCCCGCCGCGCTCTTCATGGACATCGAGCGCGTGTTCCGCCAACTGCGCACCGAGATGCCGGGCATCGAGACGGTGTGGGAAGAGATGGGCACGGCCGAACAGGTGCGCGCGCTGCAGCAGAACCGCATCGACCTCGGCTTCGCCAATGCGGCGCAGGGCATGGGCGGCATGGCGGGGCGCGTGGTGGCACGGGTGCCGCTGGTGATCGTGCTGCCCATCGGCCATGCGCTCGCGGGGCACGCGTCCCTGCCCCTGGCGGCACTGAAGGAGCAACACTTCGTCATGGTGCCGCGCGAGATCGCGCCGGGCTTCCACGACCAGGTGGTGACGGCCTGCTTCAATGCCGGCTTCAGCCCGGACATCCGCCACCACGCGAAGCACTTCCTCTCGGTCATCAGCCTGGTGGCGATGGGCCAGGGCATCTCCATCGTGCCGCAGACCCTGCTGAAGGCGGCCGTGCCCGGTGTCGTTCTGCGCCCCATCGAGGCGCCCTGCCCCGAAGCCGCCTACGAGGTGCTGTGGCATCCGCAGCGACCGCTGGCGGGCTTGAAGCGGGTGCTGGAAATGCTGGGCGTGCAGGTGCCCGAGGGCGACTGAGCGGCAGCCGCGTTCAGTGCCGCGCGCCTGCCTCGCCCGAGTCCTTCTTCGCCGGTTCGCCCAGCAGCAAGGCGACGAGCATGTCCGCCGTCGCATGCAGGCGCGCCTCGTCCTGGTACACGCGCTCGATCACGACGAGACCGCGCGTGAAGGTCACGATCAACTGCGCGGCCTCCGCCGGCGGAACCCGCAATGCAACGCCCTTCTCGGCCCGCGAGAGCCTGTCGGCCAGCATGGCTTCGAGTTCGTCGAGCATCGCCTGCAGCGCCTGGCGGATCGGGGCCTCGAGGACCTCGCCGCCCAGCGCGGTCTTGGTCGACAGGCAACCCCGCGACGGCTCGCCGGTGCGCATCGAAGCGATCACGCCGTCGAAGAATCCGCTCAACGCATCCCGCAGCTTCGGCTGGGCGAGCGCCTCGCGCAGCTGCGACAGGAAGCGGCCCCGATACACGTCGAACACCCGCAGGAAGAGCGCTTCCTTGCCCTGGTACGCGTTGTAGAGGGAGCCGCGCTGGACGCCGGTCGCGGCGGCCAGTTCGGGCATCGAGGTCGCGCAAAGGCCCTTGCGCCAGAAGAGCGCCAGCGCCTTTTCGAGCGCCTCGGCCTCATCGAACTGACGCACACCCGCCATGTCACCGCTCCGTTCGCGTGGCCCTGAATACCTGGATTGGAACCAAACTTGACAGCCATGTCAACAATGACTGCCCTGTCAATGTTGGCCGGGAACCGGCGTCCGTCAGGCGCCGTCTGCCCACGGCGCATGCCACCCGCCGCCCAGCGCCTGGATCAGCGCCACGGCGGCCGTCTGCCGGTTGACCTGCAGTTGCACCAGCGTGCGGCGCGCGCTGAGGGCCGCGGCCTGGGCGGTCACGACGTCGGTGTAGCTGACCTGTCCCTGGCGATAGCGGTTGAGGAACTGCTGCTCGGTCTTGTCGGCCGCGACCGAGGCCGCGCGGCGCAATACTTCCTGCCGCGCGAGGCTGTCGCCCGCGGTGAGCTGGTCCTCGACGTCCTGGAAGGCGGCCAGCACGGTCTGGCGGTAGCGCGCGATGGCGGCGTCGCGCGAGGCCGTCGCCGCGTCGACGCGCGCGCCGATGGCACCGGCATCGAACACCGTCTGCGCCACCGAAAGGCCCAGCGACCAGAGCATGTTCGAGACATTGAACAGATCGCCCACCCGGCTCGCGCTGCTGCTGATCGCGGCGCTCAGGCTGAAGTTCGGGAAGTAGGCCGAGCGCGCGATGCCGATCTGCGCGTTGGCGGAGGCGACGTCGCGCTCCGCCGTGGCGATGTCGGGACGGCGCTGCAGCAGCGTCGAGGGCACGGCGATCGGCACGCCCGGCACGACGGGCGTCCAGCTGGCGGCGGGCAGCCTGAAATCGGCCGGCGCCGCGCCGGTCAGCACGGCGATGGCGTGCTCCAGCGTGTCGCGGGTGCGTTGCAGCGCGACGCGTTCGGCCCGCGTGTTCACGAGCAGCGTCTGCGCCTGCAGCACGTCCGTCTGGGCCGCGATGCCGGCGGCGTAGCGGTTGCTCGTGATCGTGTAGCTTCGCTCGTAGCCCTCGAGCGTGCTCGCGAGGAGCTGCAGTTCGGCGTCGGCCTCGCGCAAGGCGAAGTAGTTGCTGGCGAGCGCGCCGATGGCCGACAGGCGCGCGGAAGCCAGGTCGGCCTCGCTGGCCTGCGCGCCGGCCTGTGCGCTGCTGACCGCCAGCCCCAGCCGGCCCCAGACATCGGGCGCCCAGTCGGCGTTGATGGAAGCGGTGGCCGCCGTGCGCGGCGAGGTGTTGCGCGCACCGGAGCGGGTCACGGCGGCGCCGGCCGTGACCGAGGGGAACAGCGCCGCGCGCTGCTCGCGCACCAGGGCCTGCGCCTGTGCGTAGCTGGCGACGGCCGCCGCGATGTTCTGGTTCGAGACCTGCACGCGCGCGGCGAGTTCGTCGAGCGCGGGGTCGTTGAAGAGCTTCCACCACTCGCCGCGGTCCAGCGCGTCGGCCGGCGCGGCAGGCAGCCAGCCATCGGCGGGCGGCGCCTCCTTCCAGGCCGCGGGCAGGGCCGTGCTCGGCTGCTGGTAGCTGGGGCCGACCGCGCATCCCGCGAGCAGGGCGGCAAGCGCCAGCGCGAGGGCGCCAAGCGGGATCGGACGGGTTCTTGGGATCATCGGGTTCTCATCCTCCGGCCGGATTCGCGGCACGGCTCAGGTTCTTTTCGTTGGCGGTGCGGCGCCGCAGCTTGTCGAGCAGGACGTAGACGACCGGCGTGGTCAGCAGCGTGAGCAACTGGCTCGCAATCAGGCCGCCGATGATCGCGACGCCCAGGGGCTGGCGCAGCTCCGCGCCCAGCCCGAAGCCGATGGCCAGCGGCAGCGCGCCGAGCGCGGCCGCCAGCGTGGTCATCAGGATCGGGCGGAAGCGCAGCAGGCAGGCTTCGCGCACCGCCTCCGTGGCGCTCAGGCCGCGCGAGCGCTCGGCCTCCAGCGCGAAGTCGATGATCAGGATCGCGTTCTTCTTGACGATGCCGATCAGCAGGAAGACGCCGATCAGCGCAATGATCGAGAACTCCATGCGAAACAGCAGCAGCGCCAGCACCGCGCCCACGCCGGCCGAGGGCAGCGTGGTGAGCACCGTGATCGGATGCACCAGGCTCTCGTAGAGCACGCCCAGCACGATGTAGATCACGACCAGCGCCGCGACGATCAGGAACCACTGCTGGCCCTGCGACTGCTGCGCGGCGAGCGCGGTGCCCTGGAAGCTGCCGCGCACGTTGATCGGCATCGCGATGTCGGCCTCGGCCTGCGCCACGACGCGCTTGCCCTCCTCCAGGCTCACGCCCTCGGCCAGGCTGAAGGAGACGGTGCTGGCGAGCTCGGTGTCCTGGTGGTCGATGGAGGTCGGGACCGCCCGCTCGCTGAGCTTGGCGAAGGCCGACAGCGGCACCATGAGCGTGGTGTTGGTCGCGACCTGCTGGCCCGCCGACGAGGTACGCGAGGCCGGGTTGGCCGAGGTGGCGGTCGAGGTGCCGGTGCTCGTGTCGGTGGTGCTCTGGAGCGAGCTGACGATGGTCGCGCCGCTCGCCGACGTGGTCGACGTCAGCGTGGAAGGCACGTACAGGTCCTTGAGTGCGACCGGCGCGCGCTGGAAGCGCGGCGCCCATTCCATGATCACCGCATACTGGTTGAGTTCGTCGTAGATGGTCGCCACGGCGCGCTGGCCATAGGCGTTGTAGAGCGCGTTGTCGACCGCGCTGGAGCTGACGCCCAGGCGCGCGGCGGCGTCGCGGTCGACCTCCACGAAGGTCTCCACGCCGTTGTCCGCATCGTCGCTGTCGACATCGGTCAGCGCGCTCTCCTGGCGCAGGCGCTCGGCCAGGCGGGTCGACCACCGGCGCAGGTCGCTCAGGCTGTCGCTCTTGAGCGTGTACTGGTAGGTGGAGTTGCTGCTGCGCCCGCCCATGCGCAGGTCCTGCACGGGGCTCAGGAACACGCGCAGGCCGGTCAGCTGGCTGAGCTGCGGGCGCAGGCGATCGATGACCGCGGCGGTCTTTTCGGTGCGCTGGGAGACGGGCTTGAGGTTGACGAACATGAAGCCGCCGCCGGCGCGGCCGCCGCCCGAGAAGCCCACGACGGTGTCGACGGCCGGGTCCTTGCGGATGATGTCCACCGCCTGCTTCAGTTTCTCGGCGATGGCTGCCGAGGAAATGCTCTGGTCGGCGCGCAGTCCGGCGTTGAGCTGCCCGACGTCCTGCTGCGGGAAGTAGCCCTTGGGGATGGCGCTGAAGAGGTAGACGTTGAGGCCGATGACCGCGAGCAGCACGACGACGACGACGCCCTTGCTCGCGAGCGCCCAGTCCAGGCTGTGGGCGTAGGTGCGCAGGATCCGCTGCCAGGTGCTTTCGGCCACCGCGCCGAGCCAGGCGCGCACGCGGCCGGGCTTGCGGCCGCCTTCCTCCGCCTCGCTGCGCAGCAGCAGCGCGCACATCATTGGCGTGGTGGTCAGCGAGATCACGAGCGAGATCAGGACCGACGCCGACAGTGTGACGGCGAACTCGCGGAACAACCGACCGACCTGTCCGCCCATGAACAGCAGCGGAATGAAGACCGCGACCAGCGAGAGGCTGATGGACAGGACGGTGAAGCCCACCTCGCGCGCGCCGCGCAGTGCCGCCTCGACGCGGTTCATGCCGGCTTCGATGTGGCGGGTGGTGTTCTCGAGCACGACGATGGCGTCGTCGACGACGAAGCCGGTGGCGACGGTGAGCGCCATCAGGCTGAGGTTGTTGAGGCTGTAGCCCAGCATGCGCATGACGCCGAAGGTGCCGAGCAGCGAGACGATGGTGGCGACGGCCGGGACGATGGTTGCGCGCGCCTTGCGCAGGAAGAGGCCGACGACCAGCACGACGAGCGCGATGGAGATCATCAGCGTCACTTCGACCTCGTGCAGGGAGGCGCGGATGGAGTTGGTGCGGTCGGAGGCGACCTGGATCTCGATGTCCGCCGGCAGCTGGGCTCTCAGCTCGGGCAGCAGGTTGCGCACGCCGTCGACGGTCTCGATGATGTTGGCGCCGGGCGCCTGGGTGACCAGCACCACGACGGAGGGCTCGCCGTTGAACAGGCCCAGCGTGCGGGTGTTCTCGACGCTGTCGATGACGCGCGCGACGTCGCCCAGGTGCACGGCGGCGTTGTTGCGCCAGGCGATGACCATGTCGCGGTAGTCGGCCGCGTGGCGTCCCGGGGCAGGCGTGTAGACCTGCAGCCGGCGGTTGCCGCTTTCGATCGCGCCCTTGGGCCGGTTGGCGTTGTTGGCCTGGATCGCGGCGCGCACGTCCTCGGTGCTGACGCCCATGCGGTTGAGCGAAAAGGGTTCGAGTTCGACGCGCACCGCGGGCAGCGAGCCGCCGCCGATCTCGACCTCGCCCACGCCTTCGACCTGCGAGAGGCGCTGGCTCACGATGTTCGAGACGGCTTCGTAGATCTGCCCGGGCGTGCGCGTCTTGGAAGTGAGCGCCAGGATCATCACCGGCGCTGCCGTGGGATTGCGCTTGCGGTAGGTGGGGTTGCTGCGCAGCGTGGCCGGGAGGTCGACGCGCGCGGCATTGATGGCGGCCTGCACTTCGCGCGCGGCGCTGTCGATGTTGCGGTTGAGGTCGAACTGAAGCGTGATTCGGGCGGAGCCGTTGGAGCTGGTCGAGGTCAGCTCGTTGACGCCGGGGATGATGCCCAGCCTGCGCTCCAGCGGGGTGGCGACAGTGGCCGCCATCGTGTCGGGGCTGGCGCCCGCGAGGCTGGCCTGCACCGAGATGGTCGGGAAGTCGACCTGGGGGAGCGGGGAGACCGGGAGGACGAAGAACGCGACGATGCCGGCCAGGGCGATGCCGATGGTCAGCAGGACCGTGGCGATGGGGCGCTCCACGAAGGGCTTGGAGAGGTTCATGGCCCGCTCATGGATGCGAGGGGCGCGTCGGGGGAACGGCGTGCCTTTGACCGTCGGGGGTGCGGCGGGGGGCGGTGTGCCCCCCACCGTGGCCACGTTGGGGTCTATCCCTCCGCCGGACGCTTCGTTGTTGCGCGGAGGTTGATCCGCTGGAGGCGCCCTCGGTGTTTGCACACCCCGCAGCCCGGTATGCGGTGCGTGCTTCCATGGGAACGAAGTTCAAGGCCCTCACGCCGACACACCTTCTTCAGCGCGCCGCCCACCGCCGAAGCGACGTCCCAGCCTGTCGAAGGCCAGATAGATCACAGGCGTCGTGAACAGCGTCAGCACCTGGCTCACCACCAGCCCGCCGAAGATCGCCAGGCCCAGCGGCCTGCGCAGCTCCGCGCCTTCGCCCCATCCGAACATCAGCGGCAGTGCCGCGAACAGGGCCGCCAGCGTCGTCATCAGGATCGGCCGGAAGCGCAGCAGCGCGGCCTGGTGGATCGCCTCGCGCGGCGACTTCCCCTGGTGCCGCTCGGCGTCGATCGCGAAGTCGATCATCATGATCGCGTTCTTCTTCACGATGCCGATCAGCAGGATGATCCCGATGATCCCGATCACGCCCAGGTCGTTGCCCGTCACCATCAGGGCCAGCAAGGCGCCCACCCCCGCCGAAGGCAGCGTGGAGAGGATGGTCAGCGGATGGATGTAGCTCTCGTAGAGCACGCCCAGCACGATGTACACGCACACCACCGCCGCGAGGATCAGCCACAGCTGGTTGGTCAGCGACTTCTCGTAGGCCGCGGCCGCGCCGAGGAAGGTCATCGTCACGCTCGCCGGCATGGCGATGTCCTTCGCCGCCGCGCGGATCGCCGCCACGCTCTTGCCCAGCGCCACGCCCGGCGCGGTATCGAAGCCCACCGTCGCCGCCGGGTACTGCGCCACGCGCGTCACCGCCAGCGGCGCGAGCTGCTCGCGCACCGTTGCCAGCGAAGACAACGGCGTCGCCGTGCCCGCGCCGGTGCGCAGCTGCAGGTTGCCCAGGCCTTCCGTCGATGACAAGGATTCACGCTGGGCTTCGAGAATCACGCGGTACTGGTTGGTCTCGGTGAAGATGGTCGAGACGATGCGCTGGCCGAAAGCGCTGTAGAGCGCATCGTCGACCGAACTGGCCGTGACCGAGAGGCGCGAAGCCGTGCTGCGGTCGATGTCGACATAGGCCGCCAGGCCCTGCGCGCCGGCGTCGGTGGTGGCGTTGCGCACCTGCGGCGTCGTCGCCAGGCGCTGGACCAGCTTCTTCGCCCAGTCGTTCACCACCGTGGTGTCGGCCCCCTCCAGCGAAACGCGGAACTCGGTGGGGCCGGTCTCGGCATCGATCGTCAGGTCCTGCGTCGGCTGCAGATAGAGCGTCACGCCCGCCACGTTCGCGCGCACGCGGTCGCGCAGGCGCTGCATCACCACCGCCTGCGCATCGTGGCCGCTGCGCATGTTGATCAGCATGCTCCCGATATTGAGCGCCGTGTTGTTGGCCGCGTCGACGCCCACCACCGAACTCAGGCTGCGCACGTCGGGATCGGCCAGGATCGCGTTGGCCGCCGCCTGCTGCAGCTCGGCCATGCGCGTGTACGACACCTCCTGCGCCGCCTCGACACGCGCCGCCAGCTGCCCCGTGTCCTGCGTCGGGAACAAGCCCTTGGGTATCGCCACGTAGAGCAGCACTGTCAGCACCATCGTCAGCAAGGCCACCACCAGCGTGAGCGGCTGGTGGCGCAGGACCCACTGCAGCCAGGTGTCGTAGCGCCCGATCACGCGTTCGAAGAAGCGCTGCACGCCCGCGCCGAAGCGCCCGCCCTCCTCGGCCTGCGGCCGCAGCCAGCGCGCCGACATCATCGGCACCAGCGTGAGCGAGACGACGGCCGAGATCAGGATCGTGATCGCCAGCGTGACGGCGAACTCCCGGAACAGGCGCCCCACCACGTCGCCCATGAAGAGCAACGGGATCAGCACCGCGATCAGCGACACCGTCAGCGAAATGATCGTGAAGCCGATCTGGGTCGCGCCCTTGAGCGCCGCCTCGAAGGGCGGCTCGCCCTCCTCCAGGTAGCGCGCGATGTTCTCGATCATCACGATCGCATCGTCCACCACGAAGCCGGTCGCGATGGTGAGCGCCATCAGGCTCAGGTTGTTGAGGCTGTAGCCCATCAGGTACATGAGTCCGAAGGTGCCGATGAGCGAGATCGGCACCGCGATGCTGGCGATCACCGTCGCGCGCAGGCTGTGCAGGAAGAAGAAGATCACCAGCACCACCAGAACGACGGCCAGCGCGAGCTCCAGCTGCACGTGGCTCACGGAGGCGCGGATGCCCGTGGTGCGGTCGCTCAGCACCTCGACGTTGATCGAGCCGGGCAGCGAGGCCTGCAGCTCGGGCAGCTGCTTCCTGATGGCATCGACCGTGCCGATGACGTTGGCGCCGGGCTGGCGCTGCACGTTGAGGACGATCGCGGGGTACACCCTGGCATCCTGCCCATCGGCGCCCGGGCCCGAAGCGGCGGCCGGGCGCGTGCCGGCCCAGGCGCCCAGCTGCGTGTTCTCGGCGCCGTCGACCACGCGGGCCACGTCGCTCATGCGTACCGGCGCGCCGTTCTTCCAGGCGACGATCAGGTTCTTGTAGTCGGCCGCGGCGACCAGCTGGTCATTGGCGTTGATGGTGTAGGCGCGCTTGGGTCCGTCGAAGCTGCCCTTGGCGCTGTTGGCATTGGCCGCCGCGATGGCGGTGCGCAGCGTGTCCAGGCCGATGCCGACCGAGGCCAGCGCGTTGGTGTTGGCCTGGATGCGCACCGCCGGCCGCTGCCCGCCCGAGAGCGACACCAGTCCGACTCCCGAGACCTGGCTGATCTTCTGCGCGAGCCGCGTGTTCACCAGGTTCTGCACCTCGGCCAGCGGCATGGTGTCGGAACTCACGGCGAGCGTGAGGATGGGCGAGTCGGCGGGGTTGACCTTGGCGTAGACCGGCGGCGCGGGCAGGTCGGCCGGCAGCAGCGAGCCGCCGGCGTTGATGGCGGCCTGCACCTGCTGCTCGGCCACGTCCAGGGTCTGGTCGAGCGCGAACTGCAGCGTGACGATCGACACCCCGTTGGCGCTGACCGAGCTCATGCGGTCCAGCCCCGCCATCTGGCCGAACTGGCGCTCCAGCGGCGCGGTAACGGTACGGCTCATCACCTCCGGGCTGCCGCCGGGGTAGAGGGTCTGGACCTGGATGGTCGGGTAATCGACCTGCGGCAGCGCGGCCAGCGGCAGAAAACGGAAACCCACCAGGCCGGCCAGCACGATGGCCAGCATCAGCAGCGCGGTCGCCACCGGACGCTCGATGAAGGGCCTTGAAGGATTCATGGGTTCGGGGCCGAGGGAAGTGTCATGGCCTCTTTCGGCGCGAGCCGGAGGCCGCCGAACGCGGTCCGGATGCGCCCGGGCGGGGCCCGAAGGCCGGCTTGTCGCCCTGCAGCAGCACGCGGGCGCCGTCCTTGATGCGGTCGCCGCCTTCGGTCACGACGTTCTCGCCGGCTTCCAGGCCGTCGCTGATCGCCACCACGTCGACCGTGGACTCGCCGCGCTTGACGGTGCGCATCGACACCGTGCGGTCTTCGTTGATCACGTAGACATAGGTGCCGTTGGGGCCGGTGCGCACGGCCGTCACCGGCACGACGATGGCATTCACCATGCGCAGTGTCATCTGCACGTTGACGAACTGGTTCGGGAACAGCGTCGTGGCGGCGTTGCCGAAGCGGGCCTTGGCCTTCACCGTGCCGGTGCTGGTGTCGACGGTGTTGTCGAGCGTGGAGAAGGTGCCGGTGTCCAGCGTGACACTGCGCACGCGGTCCAGCGCCTTGACCGCCAGCGGCGCGCCCTTGGCGAGCTGGGTCTGGATGTCGGGCACGCGATCCTGGGGCACGGCGAACTGGACATCGATCGGGTTCATCTGGGTGATCGTGGCGATGCCGGTGCTGGCATTGGCCGTGACGGTGTTGCCCGGGTCCACCGCCCGCAGCCCGATGCGGCCGGCCACGGGCGACGTGATCCGGGTGTACTCGAGGTTGAGCCTGGCCGACGCCTCCGAGGCCCGGTCGGTGATCACGGTGCCTTCGAGCTGCTTGACCAGCGCGGCCTGCGTGTCCACGTCCTGCCGGGCGATCGAGTCCTGCCCCAGCAGCGTGCGGTAGCGCGCGAGCGTGACGCGCGCGGCGTCGAGCTGCGCCTCGTCGCGCACGCGGGTGCCCTGCGCCTGCATCAGCGCCTGCTCGTAAGGACGCGGGTCGATGCGCGCCAGCAACTGGCCCTTGGCAACGGTCTGGCCCTCGGTGAAGAGCACCTCGGTCAGCACGCCGCCCACCTGCGGCTTGAGCGTGATCGTCGCTAGCGGCGTCACGGTGCCCAGGGCGTCGATGATGATCGGCAGCTCGGCCTGCCGTGCCGTCGCATGGCCCACGGTATTGCTGGCGCCCGCGAAACCGGCGCCGCCGGGCGCCGGCGCATTCGAGCGCTTGACCAGGTACCAGGCGGCTCCCCCCAGGCCCAGGACCAGCACCAACGCCAGGCCGGCGCCGAACCAGCGCCGCCCCCGGGAGGGTGGCCGCGAAGCGCGATCAGGGTCGGGCAGGACGGTGGACGGCTGGTCGGGCATGGGGAATGGCATCGGGCGATTGGGCAGCAAGGCAGGCCCGTAGTGGAGCGCCGAATCGTAGCGCCCCGCCCTTACCAACCGTAAAGCCCCGGTAAAGCACGCGTTTCGCAATGCATCCGGCGCCGCTGGCCTGCAGTTCGCGCCGCCATCGCGCGCTTCGTCGCATGGCGGTGGCCGGTGCCCGCAGCCGCCGGCACAGTCCACCCATCGACCCACCATCTCCGGAGAAATCCATGCTGCTTCAGATCCTCGCCCATACCCCCCGCTGGGTTTTCGTGCTCTTCGCCATGCTGGTCTGGCTCGGCGCCAAGCAATTGCTCGCCAGCACCGTGAGCCTCGCGCGCATGACCCTGCTGCCCGTGGCCATGGCCGGCCTGTCGATCTATGGCGTGCTCTCGGCCTTCGGCGATTCCTCCACCGCCCTGCTGGGCTGGGCGGCCGGCGCGGTGATGCTGGCGCTCTTCGTGCTGCAGCGGCCCCTGCCCGCCGGCACACGCTACGACACCGGGGCGCGCAAGTTCCATCTGGCCGGCAGCCCGGTACCCCTTGCGCTCATGATGGGCATCTTCTTCACCAAGTACGTGGTCGGTGCCATGCTCTCCATGCACCCCGAGCTGCGGCACCAGGCCTCCTTCGCCGTCGGCATCAGCACACTTTACGGCGCCTTCAGCGGTATCTTCGTGGCCAGGGCCTGCCGCCTGTGGAAGCTGGCGATGCGCGAGGACCGCATCGGCAACGAGCTGGCCGCGACCCGCCTGGGCTGAAATCGCGGCATTCTTGACCGCAGGAAATCTCATTCGACCCATGACCGAGGCAACACCATGAACCGCGACTCCTCTCCCGGCGACCCCGTCGAACGTCTGGCCCGCCGCCGCGCCGGCGCCAAGCTGGGCTGGTACATCCACGCCACCGTCTACGTGCTGGTCAATCTCTTCCTCGTGATCCTGGCCGCTTCGTACAAGCAGAACTGGGCCGTCTATCCGCTGCTCGGATGGGGCCTGGGCCTGCTGATCCACGGCGCGGTGGTGTTCTTCGTGGCGCCGGGCGGCGGCCTCTACGACCGGCTGCTGGCGCGCGAACGCAGGACGCTCGGCGGCGGAGACCCCTGGTGATCGAGACCTTCAGGCGCAACTTCTCCCGCGCGAGCGCCCTGGACATGCTTCGGCATGGCCTGGGCACCGCTCTTTTCTCGAGCCTGATCGCGCTGGCCCTCTCGGTCTCGGCGCATGGCACGTGGGCATCGCATTTCGTCTATTCGCTGTCGATCGGCATGATCAGCTGGTTGTTCATCGACCTGGGCCGGCTGGCGCTCAGCACCGACGGCAGCAAGCTCTGGCCGCACGGTGCCAGGGGCGTCGCGCTGGTGGCCGTGGGCATCGCCGTCGGCTTCCTCGGCGGCAACGCCGTCGGCGATGCCTGGACCGGTTCTCCCCCATTTGATTTCCTGACCTTCACGCCGGACAAGTTCGGCTCCACCCTGGTCATCACGGTGGCCGCCGGCATCGCGGTCTGCTATTTCTATTACAGCCGCGGCAGGAGCAAGTACCTCGAAGGCCAGATCGCGCTGGCCCAGCGCGACGCCACCGAAGCGCGCCTCAAGCTGCTGGAGACCCAGCTTGAGCCGCACATGCTCTTCAATACGCTGGCCAACCTGCGCGTGCTGATCAGCTCCGACCCGCCGCGCGCCGTCGCCATGCTCGACCGCCTCAACAGCTACCTGCGCGTGACCCTGAGCGGCTCGCGCGCGCTGGCGCATCCGCTGGCGGCCGAGTTCGACCGCCTGGCCGACTATCTCGAACTGATGTCCGTGCGCATGGGCGCGCGGCTGCGCTACACGCTGGATCTTCCCGCCGACCTGCGCGACGTGCCGGTGCCGCCGCTGCTGCTGCAACCGCTGGTGGAGAACAGCATCCGCCACGGCCTGGAGCCGCGGGTCGAAGGCGGCGAGATCATGGTGCGCGCGCGGCGCGAGGGCACGTGGCTGAGCATCGAAGTACGCGACACCGGCGCCGGGCTCGACCAGGCGGCCGTGCCCTCCGAGGGCGGCGGCTTCGGTCTGGCCCAGGTGCGCGAACGGATCGCCACCGTCTATGGCACGCAGGGCGCGATACGCATGAGCCCCGTGCCCGGCGGCGGAACTTGCGCCATCATCACCTTCCCACTGCCCGCATGAACCCCTCCGCCCCCACCGCCCCCACCGCCATCCTCGCCGAAGACGAGCCGCTGCTGGCCCAGGCCCTGCGCGCCGAACTGGCCGCCGCCTGGCCCGAGCTGCAGGTGCTCGCCGTCGTGGGCGACGGGCGCAGCGCCGTGCAGGAGGCGCTGCGGCTGCTGCCGCAGGTGCTGTTCTTCGACATCCGCATGCCCGGCCTGGACGGCCTGGGCGCCGCCGCCGAGCTGGCCGACGCCTGGCCCGCCGACGAGGCACCGATGCCGCAACTGGTGTTCGTGACCGCCTACGACGAATACGCCGCCCGGGCCTTCGACGCCCAGGCCATCGACTATGTGCTCAAGCCCGTCCAGCCCGAGCGCCTGCAGCGCACCGTCGCCCGGCTGAAACAGGCGCTGGAACTGCGCGGCTCGGCGGCCGTGCCGGCCGACGATGCGCTCTCCAGCACGCTCGCCCAGTGGCGCAAGCTGCTGGCCGCCGCCGGCGCGGGCGCCCCGCCGCAGGGGGCCGGCGCGGCGCCGCTCAAGCTGATCGCGGCCAGCGAGGCCGGCTCATCGGGGAACGTCGTGCGCATGGTGCCCGTCGACGAGGTGCAGTACTTCGAGGCCGCAGACAAGTACGTGCGCGTGTTGACGGCGACCGGCGAGTACCTGATCCGCACCCCCCTCAAGCAACTGCTGCCGCAGCTCGATGCCAGCGTCTTCTGGCAGGTGCATCGCGCCATCGTGGTGCGCAGCGAAGCCATCGAGTCGGTCCACCGCGACGAGGCCGGCAAGCTGAACCTGAGCCTGCGCGGGCGCGCCGAGAAGATCCCCGTCAGCCGCCTCTACGCCCACCTGTTTCGCGCCATGTAGGGCCGCACGAAAAAAGCCGGCCCCCTCTTGCGAGCAGGCCGACTCTTCGTGCGACAGCAGGGGATCGTTTATCGAAACCGGCTGTCCGGCTCAACGCCAGTGACCATGACCATGGCCACGATAGCCGTGGTAGTAGCCGGGGCCCGGGCGGTAGTAGCCGTAGCCGGGACCGTAGTACACCGGCGGCGGTGCGTAATACACGGGGGCCGGACGGTAATACACCGGCGGCGGGGCATAGTAGACGGGCGGCGGGTTGTAGTAGACCGGCGGCGCGCCGATGCCGATCGCGACGCCCGGCACATTGATGCCGACACCCACGTCCACGCGGGCGCTGGCCGACGATGCGGCGAAGAGCGCACCCGCTGCGACGGCCGCGGCGGCGGCCCATTTGAAGAATGTGGAACGTGTGACGCTCATGGTTAGAACTCCTGTTGTATACGGTGTTGACCACCGATGCCTCTATTGAACGCGGCTGATGTCAAGGCGGTGCACCTTCCTCTGTGAAGAGCGTTGCAGAAAGTAACTCCACGGGGTGCCACCTAGAATGAACAGATGACTTCCCCTGCAGACAACGACACCGCCAAGCCTGGCAATTTTCTCCGCCACGTGATCGAAGGCGACCTCGCCCAAGGCACCTATTCACAGCGTAAGTGGGGCGGCACGCCGGGCGATGCCAGACATCACGCCAAGGGCATGCAGGACCCGGCGAAGGTCCGCATGCGCTTCCCGCCGGAGCCCAACGGCTACCTGCACATCGGCCATGCCAAGAGCATCTGGCTCAATTTCGAGCTCGCCAGGGAATACGGCGGCGTCTGCCACCTGCGCTTCGACGACACCAATCCCGAGAAGGAAGAGCAGGAATACGTCGATGCCATCCGCGACGCCGTGAAATGGATGGGCTACGACTCGGTGCTGGCCGACAACCCGGCCGAGCCCGGCGCGCCCAACGAGCACGTGTACTTCGCGAGCAACTACTTCGACTTCATGTACCGCGCCGCCGAGTACCTGATCGAGGCCGACCTGGCCTACGTCGACGAGCAGAGCGCCGAGGAAATCCGCATCAACCGGGGCGACTTCAACACCCCCGGCACCGACAGCCCCTACCGCACCCGCATCCCGCAGGAAAACCTGGCGCGCTTCCGCGCCATGCGAGACGGCAAGCTCGAAGACGGCGCCGCCGTGCTGCGCGCCAAGATCGACATGGCGAGCCCGAACATCAACATGCGCGACCCGGCGCTCTACCGCATCCGCCGCGCGACGCACCACAACACCGGCGACAAGTGGTGCATCTACCCGATGTACACCTTCGCGCACCCGATCGAGGATGCGCTGGAAGAGATCACGCACAGCATCTGCACGCTGGAATTCGAGGACCAGCGTCCGTTCTACGACTGGCTGCTGGACCGCCTGGCCGAAGGCGGCCTGGTCGCCAGCCCGCACCCGCGCCAGTACGAATTCGCGCGCCTGAACGTCACCCACATCATCACCAGCAAGCGCAAGCTGCGGCAGCTGGTCGAGGAAGGTCACGTCGACGGCTGGGACGACCCGCGCATGCCCACCCTCGCCGGCCTGCGGCGCCGTGGGTACACGCCCGAGGCGCTCAAGCTGTTCTGCGAGCGTTCCGGCGTCACCAAGTCCGGCGGCTGGATCGACTACGCGAGCCTCGAGGCCGCCTTGCGCGACACGCTCGACCCGATCGCGCCACGCGCGATGGCGGTGCTGGACCCGGTGAAGCTGGTCATCACGAACTGGGCCGAGCTGATGGGCGGCGACGATGTGCTCGACGAGTGCGCCGCCCCCGTGCATCCGCATCATCCCGAGATGGGCCGCCGCGCTTTCAAGCTGGGCCGCGAGGTCTGGATCGAGCGCACCGACTTCGAGGAAGTGCAGCCGAAGGGCTTCTTCCGGCTCTTTCCCGGCAACAAGGTGCGGCTCAAGTACGGCCACGTCATCGAGTGCATCGGCGGCACCAAGGATGCGCAGGGCAGGCTGGTCGAGGTCCAGGCCAGGCTGGTGCCGGACACCAAGAGCGGCACGCCGGGCGCGGATGCAATCAAGGTCAAGGGCACCATCACCTGGGTGGCGGCGGCCGATGCGCTGCAGGCCGAAGTCCGGCTCTACGAGCGGCTGTTCGCCGCGGCGCAGCCCGGCGCCGGCGAGTTGCTCGAGGAGCTCAATGGCCAGAGCCTGCTCACGACCACGGCCTATGTCGAGCCCTCGCTGGCCGAGGCGGGTAACGGCGTTCCCTTCCAGTTCGAGCGGCACGGCTACTTCGTGCCCGATTCCCATGCGGCCACCGGTGGAATGCGCGTGTTCAACCGCGCGGCGGGGATGAGGGACAGCTGGGGGAAATGATCCACAACGGCGGCTGCCGGGGGGCGATGGCGGTTTCCCGGGCGCTCTCAACGTCCCGAAGTACCTGAAGATGGTCGATGCCTCCAGGGCCACGGCGACGCGCGATCCTTTTTTCCAATCTTCCTCATGCCCACTCCGCACCGCGACTTCCCCCCACGCGCACCCAGCCGCCGCTGCGCCCTCCTGACCACCCTGGGCCTGCTGGCGTGGCCCGCGATGCGCGCGAGCGCGGCCCCGACGCCACGAACGCCCGACGCGTGGCCGCATGCCTCCCAGGTGCCGGGCGGCGTCGCCCGACTGTCATTGGGCCCGGCGGCAACGCGACCCGTGGCGCACGCGGGCGATGTGCCGCTGCTGGTGCTGGGTGACGCGATCGAATGGACGGCGCTGGTCGGCATTCCGCTCGCGGCCGCCCCCGGCGAGGCCGGCATCTCCGTGCGAACGGCCCAAGGCGGCCAGCGGCAGTTACCGTACATGGTGGCACCCAAGCAATATCGCGAGCAGCGCCTGAGCGTGGCGCCGCGCACGGTCGACCTCTCGCCCGAGAACCTGGCCCGCTACGAACGGGAGCGCGCGCACCAGGCAACGGTGATCGCGACCTTCACCGAGCCGCTGCCGGCCAACTTGCGCATGGCCGCGCCCGTGCCGGGGCGGCGCTCAAGTTCCTTCGGTCTGCGCCGCGTGTTCAACGGCCAGGCCCGCAGCCCGCACAGCGGTATGGACATCGCGGCCGGCACTGGCACGCCGGTGCGCGCGCCGCTGCCCGGGCGGGTGATCGACATCGGCGACTACTTCTTCAACGGCAACACCGTCTGGCTCGACCATGGCGGCGGGCTGCTGAGCATGATGTGCCACCTGAGCGTCATCGACGCCAGGCCCGGCGACCTTCTGCAGACCGGCCAGCGCCTGGGCGCCGTCGGTGCCACGGGCCGCGTGACAGGCCCGCACCTGCACTGGTCCATCAGCCTGAACCGCGCGATGGTGGACCCGGCGCTTTTCCTGGACGCCTGAGCCGCCTCGCGGGCCCGGCCGCGGCCCGGCGCCTACCACTTCAGAGAAGCTGGAAGTTCCCGCGTCCGCATGAAGGCGGCGCCCTCGGGCTCCAGATCACCGAGGGGATTGATCATCGCCTTCAGGACCGCCTGCGGTATCGCGTGCGTGACGGCAATGTGCAGGTAGTCCCGATCAGCGAGCGGCGGATCGCGACGGCGGGCCCGGTTCCCATCGGCCAGATTCGCGAGCCCCGTCAACGCCAGGGCCGTTCTCTCGACGATCAACTCATCCGAAGCCCGCCCCCTCAGCGCGAATGGCGAGCGGGTCGCTGCAAGGGGGCGCGACCCGAGCAGTTGCCGGACGTGCGCTTCGACGGGGACCGGCCGCGCCCGCGCTTCATCGCCCGCCTGCGCGGGAGGAGCGGTCCGCGGCGCGTCCGCGGGAGAGACCGTTTGCGCCGGACGAGACGCGAGGCCAGAGAGCTTCTGCATGGTTGGGTGCTGCGATGGCATGCCCGAGCGGGCTGCCTGACGTGGAAAGGGCCGCCCGAATGGCCTCGCCCTGGCAGCACCGATGCTGCGCGCCCGCACGTCCGTCCGCGCGCGCCATGCGGAAGCGAATGCCGGGAATCCGAAGGCCGGCCGGCCCTTCGCCCGCCCCCGGGACCGGCAAGCCGTCCCCCTAGCGCTGCCGCGGATCCAGCGCGTCGCGCAAGCCATCCCCCAGCAGGTTGAAGGACAGCACCAGCAGGAAGATCGACGCGCCCGGCCAGATCGCCATCCAGGGCGCGTTGTCGATGAAGTTCTTCGCCGTGTTGAGCATGCTGCCCCAGCTGGGCGTCGGCGGCTGCTGGCCGAGGCCCAGGAAGGACAGGCTCGCCTCCGCGATGACGGCGGCGGCGATCGCCAGCGTGGACTGCACGATCAGTGGCGCCGTGATGTTGGGCAGCACATGCCGCAGCGCGATGCGCAGCGGCGAATTGCCCACCGCCCGCGCCGCCTCGATGTAATCCTCGACCTTCACGTTCAGCACCTGCGCGCGCGTCAGCCGCACGAAGATGGGCGTGGCCGAGACACCGATGGCGATCATCGCGTTGGTCAGGCTGGGCCCCAGGAAGGCCGCCAGCGCGATCGCCAGGATCAGGAAGGGACAGGCCAGGAAGGCATCGGTGACGCGCGAGATCAGCCCGTCGACGAAGCCGCCCAGAAAGCCCGCCGCCAGCCCGATCGGCACGCCCAGCATCAGCGAGATCGACACCGACACCACGCCAGCCAGCAGCGAAGCTCGCGTGCCCCAGATCACGCGCGACAGCACATCGCGACCGATCTCGTCGGTGCCGAACCAGTGCTCGGCGCTGGGCGCCTTGCGGATCGCGCCCCAGCTGGTGGCGATCGGGTCCTGCGGCGCGATCCACGGCGCGAAGAGGGCCAGCGCGACGAAGATGAGAACGACGGCAAGCCCCAGCAGCGCGCCGCGCCGGCGGCGCAGCCGGCGCCATGCGCGGCGCCAGGGCCCGGCCTCGCCGGGGGGCGCGCCCTGCGTGCTTGCGGAAACGGGAAGAACAGCGGACATGGTCTCAGCGCCTCAGCCGCGGATTGACGAGGAAGTAGGCCAGGTCGGCCAGGAGATTGAGCAGGATGTACGCACTGGCCGTGACCAGCACGACACCCTGCACCACCGAATAGTCGCGGTTGAAGACCGAGTCGACGATGAGCTTGCCGAAGCCCGGAATGGTGAACACCTGCTCGGTGAGCACCGCGCCCGACAGCAGCGTGCCGAGCTCCAGCGCGCCGAGCGTGATGATGGGCGTGAGCGCATTGCGCAGCGCATGCTTGAGCACCACCGTGCGCTCGCTCAGGCCCTTGGCGCGCGCGGTGCGCACATAGTCGGCCGACAGCACCTGCAGCATCGCGCTGCGCGTGTGGCGCATCAGCACCGCGGCGATGGCGTTGCCCAGAACGAAGGCCGGCATGATCATCGCGGCCAGGTTGGCGCCCAGGTCCTCGAAGGGGCTGACATAGCCCGAGGCCGGCAGCCATCCGAGCTGCACCGAGAACAGCAGGATCATGAGGATGCCGAGCCAGAAATTGGGCGTCGACAGCCCCCACAGCGCGAACACGTTGGCCGCATAGTCCCAGGGTGTGCCGCGGCCGACGGCCGAGACGATGCCCGAGGGAATGCCAATGAGCAGCGCGATGGCGAAGGCCAGCAGCGCGAGTTCGAGCGTGACGGGCAGCTTCTGCAGTACCAGATCCAGCACCGGCTGCTGCGTGCGCACCGATTCGCCGAGGTCGCCGCGCAGCACGCCGCCCACCCAGTACGCATAGCGCAGCGGCAGCGGCTCGTCGAGGTGCAGCTTGGTGTGCAGGTAGGCGATGACCGTCGGGTCCTGTTCCTCGCCGGCAAGGATCTTCGCCGGATCGCCGGGCAGCAGTTGCTGCAGCCCGAAGATCAGCATCGACACGAAGATCAGTGTCGGCACCAGGGTGACCAGGCGCTTGACGAGGTACTCGAACATCTCTGGTTCAGGGCGCCATCTTCAGGCCGCTCACGCGCAGCAGGCCGTCGGGCACATTGCTGACGCCGCTCAGCTTGGGCGAATAGGCCCACAGCCAGTTGCGGTGGTAGAGATAGATGATCGGGCGCTCCTTCAGCACGCGCGCGGCGATCTGCTCGTAGACCTTCCTGCGCTCGGCCGGCTCGCGCAGTTCGCGCGACTGGTTCAGCAACTTGTCGGTCTCGGCATCGCAATAGCCCGCGTAGTTCAGCGGCTGCCTGCAGGCGTCGAAGCTGAAGAGGTTGCCGTCCGGGTCGGCCCGGCCGCTCCAGGCCAGCAGGTAGGCCTCGAAATCGCCCTTGTCGGCCATGTTCAGCGAGGTCGCGAACTCGGTCGACAGGATCTTGACGTCGAAGCCGGCTTCGCGCGCCATGGCCTGCACGACCAGCGCCAGCCGCTGCGCGTCCGAGGTGGTCGGCGTCACCAGCGTGAAGCTGGGGTTGGGCTCGCCGGCCTCCTTCAACAGGGCCTTGGCGCGGGCGACGTCGCGCTTGGGCACCGGCACGTTCTTCGCGTAGTAGCTGTTGTTCGGCGCGACCCACTGGTTGCCGACGGCCGCTTCGCCGTCCATCACCACCTGGGCCAGGCCTTGCCGGTCGAGCGAGAGTTCGAGCGCCTCGCGCACGCGCGGGTCGCGCCCGAGCGCCGTCTTCTTCGCCTGCTCGCTCTTGCCGACGTTGATGGTCAGGCCCTGGTAGCCGATCTCGGTGATGCGCGAGATCTTGAGCTTCTTCTCCGACACGATCTTTGCCATGTCGCTCGGCGCCACGCGCTCGATGAAGTCGAGCTGGCCGGCGCGCAGGTTGGCCAGGCGCACGGTGGCGTCGGGGATGGGCGTGTAGATGAGCTTGTCGAAGTGGATCGCATCCTTGTTCCAGTACTGCGCATAGCGCTCCAGCACGATGCGGTCCTGCGCGACGCGCTCGCCGAACTTGAAGGGGCCGGAGCACACCGGCCGGGCGCCGAACTTGTCGCCCTCGGCCTGCGCGGCCTTCGGCGACACCATCATGCCGGCGCGATCGGCCAGCTGCGCGAGCAGCGGCGAGAACGGCGCCGAGAGATTCAGGCGCACGGTGGCCGGGTCGACCACGTCGACGCTGGTGACGGGCGCGAGCTCGCCGCGGCGGTTGGAGCCGGGCATGTTCTTGTGGCGTTCGATGTTGAACTTGACCGCCGCCGCGTCGAACTTCTCGCCGTCGTGGAAGGTGACGCCCTGGCGCAGCTTCATCGTCAGCGACTTGTTGTCGGCCGACCATTGGTAGGAGGTGGCGAGCTGCGGCACGATGTTGAGCTTCTCGTCGACATCGAGCAGCTTGTCGCACAGCGCGCTGAAGACGATGCGGCCGACGAAGGTGCGCGCCAGCGTCGGGTCGAGCACGTCGGGGTCTTCGGCCAGGCCGACGCGCAGCGTCTGGGCCTGGACCATCAGCGGCGCGAGCGCGAGCAGCAGCGCGGGCCAGAAACGTCGGGTGGTGATTTTCATGAGCGGATCTCCAGGGGGGTCACAAAGGGGGCGACGAAGGCGGACTGCAGCCGCTCCAGGCGCATCTGCGTCGTCGTGCGCGCGGCACGCGCGGGCAACACGGCGGGCGAGGGAATCTCGCGCCAGAAATAGCAGGCCACCTGCTGGCCGCCGGCGTCTTCCAGCACCGGCGTGCGTTCCGAGCACAGCGGCCGCGCATGCGGGCAACGGGTATGGAAGTGGCAGCCGACGGGCGGGTTCAAGGGGCTGGGCACGTCGCCGGCCAGCAGCACGCGCTCGCGCTGGAGGCCGGGCTCGGGCAGCGGAATGGCCGAGAGCAAGGCCTGCGTGTAGGGGTGCCGCGGCGCGGCGAAGAGGCTGCGCTTGTCGCCGATCTCGACGATGCGGCCCAGGTACATCACCGCGATGCGCGTGGCGATGTGCTTGACCACGGCGAGGTCGTGCGCGATGAACATGTAGGCCAGGCCGTACTGGCGCTGCAGGTCCTGCAGCAGGTTGACCACCTGCGCCTGCACCGAGACGTCCAGCGCCGACACCGCCTCGTCGCACACGATGAGCCGGGGCTCGACCGCCAGCGCGCGCGCGATGCCGATGCGCTGGCGCTGCCCGCCGGAGAACTCGTGCGGATAGCGCTGCGCGTGCTCGCGCGCCAGGCCCACGGTGTGGAGCAGCTCGGCCACCCGCTCGGCATGGCGGCCCCTGTGCAGCCCGTGCAGCATCAACGGTTCGGCCAGGGTCTGGCCGACCGTCATGCGCGGGTTCAGCGACGCATAGGGGTCCTGGAAGATGATCTGCATCGCGCGCCGCCGGCTGCGCAAGGCGGGGGCATCGAGCACGCCGAGATCCTGGCCTTCCAACTGGATGCGGCCGGAGGTGGGCTCGATCAGCCGCAGCACCAGGCGCCCGAGCGTGGACTTGCCGCAACCCGATTCGCCGACCACGCCCAGCGTCTCGCCGCTGTCGATGCGCAGGTCGACGCCGTCGACCGCGCGCACCGCGCCCCGCACCCGGCCGAGCACGCCGCGGCGCACGGGGAAGTGCTTGACCAGGCCCTCGACCTGCAGCAAGGGCTGGCCCTGCGACGGCGTACTTGAACCGCTCATGCCAACGCCACCTCGGCCCGCCCGGCCATCAGCACCGCCGGATCCAGCGGCGCCTTCCAGCAAGCCGACAGATGGTCCATCCCCACTTCGCGCAATTCCGGCGCGGCGGCGCGGCATTGCGCGTCGGCGAAGGGGCAGCGCTCGGCGAAGCTGCAGCCCGCCGGCCGCCGCAGCGGACTCGGCACCTGGCCTTCGATGGAAGCGAGGCGCGTGCGCTCGCCGTCCAGGCGCGGGATCGAGCCCAGCAGGCCGATGGTGTAGGGATGCTGCGGCTCGTCGAACAGCGCCCGCACCGGTGCGCGCTCGACCACGCGGCCGGCATACATCACCACCACCTCGTCGGCCACTTCGGCGACCACGCCGAGATCGTGCGTGATCAGGATGATCGCCGTGCCCGTCTCGCGCTGCAGCTCGCGCATGAGATCGAGGATCTGCGCCTGGATCGTCACGTCGAGCGCGGTGGTCGGCTCGTCGGCGATCAGCAGGCGCGGCTCGCAGGCCAGCGCCATCGCGATCATCGCGCGCTGCCGCATGCCGCCCGAGAGCTTGTGCGGGTGCTCGTGAAAGCGCTGCTCGGGCGCCGGAATGCGCACCTTGCCCAGCATCGCGAGCGCGCGCTCCCGGGCCTCGGCCCGATGGATCCTGCGGTGCCGCATGAGGCCTTCGACGATCTGCTCGCCGATGGTGAACACCGGGTTCAGCGAGGACATCGGCTCCTGGAAGATCATCGCCATGCCGTTGCCGCGCAGGTCCTGCATCTCGCGCTTCGGGGCGCCGACCAGCTCGCGGCCCTCGAAGCGGATGGAGCCGCCGCGGATGCGCCCGGGCGGATTCGGCACCAGGCCCATGATCGACAGCGAGGTCACGCTCTTGCCGCAGCCGGACTCGCCCACGATCGCGAGCGTGCGTCCGGCCTCGACGGAGAAACTGACACCGTCGACGGCCGGGAACTCGCCCTCGTCGGTCGTGAAATGCGTGCGCAAGTCGCGCACCTCGAGCAATGCCGTCATTCGGATTCCGCGTCTATCGTTGGGAGGCGTGAAAGCGCTCGATGCGCGCCTCGATCTCGGCGCGGTCGGTCAGGCCCACGGCATCGTGGCGCCCGGCCAGGCAGGCCATGAAGGGCTGGTAGCGTTCGAGACTCTTGGCATGGAGGCGTTGCAGCTCGAGGATCGGCTCCTCGTGGTCGTCGACACGGATGTCGAGCTGGGGGTAGTCCTCGTCCGCATGGATGCGCAGCGCCGCCGCCTGCTTGCCGCGCTTGTCGCCGCCCGCGGCTTCACCCGCGGCCATCGCGGCGAGCAGGCGCTCGGCCAGGGGCAGCCCCTGCGCTTCGAGGTAGGCCTGGGCCGTCGCCTCGATCACCTGCGGTCCGGCGAGCATGTTGCCCGCCACGCTGAAGTCTTCCAACACCCGGTGGCCGCACCAGTCGATGCAGGACGCCCCGGTGGAAGCCGCCGCCGGGCCCGAGGCCGGCAGCATGTGCAGCTGGCGATGGGCGCGGCCCGCGTCGCCGCCGACGAGCGTCTTCACCGCCTCGTCCGCGGAGTGGCCGGCCTCCAGCAGCGCAAGGCCGGCACTTCCGTACAAGGGGTTCATCAGGGCCTGCGTGGCCAGGGCGCCCACGCCCCTGCGCGTGTGCACGCACAGCGCGCCCACGGCGAAGAAGCGGCTGGCGATCGCCACACCGAGATGCCCCTGGCCATCGCGTGCCAGGATCGACCAGGTCATCGGGACGCCACGGATTCCGACCGGAGGCCCACGGCTGATCTCGAGTTGAACGACATGCGTGTCGTGTCGCAAGAGACATGCCATGGGGCCGCGCGGCGCCCGCTCATATCGGCCTCGTGAGGTACACCGCTTCGCGCCCGACGATCGGCGCGCGCGTGGGCATGAAGATCGTGCAGTCGTCGCAGGGCGCGCGGATCTCGTCCGGGCCGTTGGTCGCGATCAGCTCGCCCTTGGCGAAGGTCTCGAAGCCGACCAGCGGGCGCACGAAGGCGAAGTCCGCGGACTTGACCATGTGCGTTTCCAGCAGCTGGAACCGCCGCTGCGCCGGGGGTGCGGCGGCTGCCGGATCCTTGTCGACCAGGCCGAAGTGCGCGAGGAAACGCATCGTCACCGCGGTCGCCAGATCGGAGGCCGAGCGCTTGAAGTGCTGCCCGCACTCGACCACCATCGCCGCGCCCGGCGCATCGGCGCCGGCATGCAGGCCGTGCTGGATCAGCGGCGTGCCCGAGCCGAGGCCATTGGGCATGACCAGATGCACGGCGGGCAGCCCGATCGCCAGCGCCACGTCGGCATTGCGGGCGAAGTCGGGGTAGACCCAGAAAGGCACCACGTCCTGGCTGGTCGAGTGGATGTCGAGGATGTGATCGGCCGCGGCCACCACCGGGCGCAGTTCGCGCGCGCGGCGCAGTTCGGGGCTGTCCTCGGGGCCGTCGAGCCATTCGTCGGACCAGATGCGGTTGAGGTTGTGGACGATCTGGCGGTTGTCGAAGGGCTTCTCCGGGTCGAAGGCGTTGTACGCCTCGATGTGCGCGAAGCTCACCGTCAGCGTGCCGATCTTCGGACGCACGCCGGTGTCGAGCAGGTGGGTGGCGGCGACCATGCCGCAGATCTCGTTGCCATGGGTCAGCGCATTGATCAGCACATGCGGCCCCGGCTTGCCGGATTCGAAACGGTGCACGTAGTCGACACCGGTGTTGCCCTGGCGGTAAGAAGAAAGGTCGCGCGGCAGCACTTCGAGTGGAGGCGGGTTCTGGGTCATGGGGATCTGTTCGCTTCGGGGCGTGTGTTTGTCGAGTCGGGCCACGAGTGTCCTACAGCCGGCAAAACGGCGCCATGGCTGTAACCCGGGGTCGATGGAAGCACCGATTTGGCCCGTAGACTCGCGATCCACCATCACAAGCAATTCACGCGCCTTGCCCCATGCCCCTGACCGCTGACATGCGACGGTCCATCGACCAGATCCGCGACTACCTCTTTGGCGGCGGCTAACCGGACCCCGTGAGCAACGCCGAGCAGCTCGCCTTTCTTTTCTTCTTCTATCTCGTCGAAGGCATCGATGCCGAGAACGAGCGGCAAGGTGCTGGAGGCGGCGGCCGGCAACCCCAGCATCCCGCGCAGCCTGTTCCGCTGGTCGGTCTGGAGCCGGGCCATGGAGGGCGAAGTGCTGACGCGTTTCGTGCGCGACGAGGTCTTCCCCTTCTTCACCGAACTCGGCGAGGCGGCGGCGCACAACTTCATGCTCGGCGCGCGCCTGGGCATCAACGAGCCGACGGTGCTCGAGCAGGTGATCCGCCTCGTCGACGGCCTGCGGCTGGACGAGGCCGACGCCGACACGAAGGGCGACCTCTTCGAGCACGTGCTGCGGCAGATCAAGCAGGCCGGCGAGCTGGGCCAGTTCCGCACGCCGCGCCACATCATCCGCGGCATCACCGGCATGGTGGACCCCCAGGTCGGCGAGACCATCTACGACCCGGCCGCGGGCACGGCCGGCTTCCTGGTGGCGGCCTACAACCACATGCGGCTCGCCAATTCCTCGCCAGCGGCCATCGTCGAGGCCGAGGTCGAAGGCAAGCGGCAGCGGCGCGGCTTCGGCGACCTGCTCACGCCCGAGCAGCGCGCCACCTTGCAGCAGGGCACCTTCTTCGGCAACGACGTCGATCCGAAGATGGTGCGCTTGGCGACGATGAACCTCACGCTGCGCGGCCTGTCCAACGTGCGCATCCTGCAGCGCAACGTGCTGACGACGGCGCTCGACGCCCAACACAAGGCCGCGCTGGGCCTGCCGCCCGAGGGCTTCGACGTGGTGCTGGCGAACCCGCCCTTCTCGGGCCGGGTCGACAAGGACCGCATCGTGGACGAGGTCCGCGTCGGCGCCACCAGCAGCACCGAGCTGCTCTTCCTCAAGTACATGCTCGACAGCCTGCGCCCCGACGGCCGCGCGGCGGTGGTGGTGCCCGAAGGCGTGCTCTTCGGCTCCACCGCCTCGCACCGGGCCCTGCGCCGCCAGCTGGTGGAGAGCAACCGGGTGGAAGCCGTCATGAGCCTGCCCGGGGGCGTGTTCCAGCCCTACTCGGCGGTCAAGACCTCGGTGCTCTTCTTCCGCAAGGGGCGCAGCACCGAGAACGTGATGTTCCTGCATGCCGAGCACGACGGCTATGCGCTCGATGCCAACCACGACAAGCCCATCGAGGCCGACGACCTGCCCGAACTCGCCAGCGCCTACGCGGGGCGCGAGTCCTCGCTGGAGCGATGGCGCTCGCGCGACCTGCAGGCGGAGTGGTCCGAGAAGTGGTGGTTCGCCGACACGGCCGCGCTGAGCGTCAACGACTACAGCCTCTCGGCCAGCCGCTACCGGCCGACGAGCGAAGCACAGGCCGGGCATCGGCCGCCGCGCCAGCTGCTCGACGAGATGCTGGCGCTCGAGACGGAGTTCTCCAAGGAAATGGAAGCGCTGCGCATCGCGATCTCGGAGCTCGATCCATGAGGCATCCGGAGACAAGCCCATCCCGAGGGCCCGGCGCCGCGGGCCCGCGCCCCCTTCCCCAGGACGCGCCATGGGTGGCCCTGAGGGAGGTGGTCGAGGCCAGGACAGGCACCCTGAACCCCAGGGCCTGGCCGGACGACCCCTTCACCTATGTCGACGTCACCGCGGTCGACAACAAGCTGAAGACCGTGACCGGTGCCCGGAAGCTGCCGGGCGCGGAAGCGCCGAGCCGCGCGCGCAAGCTGATCCGCACCGGCGACGTGCTGGTCTCCACGGTCCGCCCGAACCTCAATGCGGTGGCGCTGGTGCCCGAGTCGCTCGACGGCGAAGTCGCGAGCACCGCCTTCTGCGTCCTGCGCGCCACGGCGCGCGTGCTGCCGGAGTACCTGTACTTCTTCGTGCGCTCCCGCACCTTCCTCGAAGGCCTGCGCAGGCTGGTCAAGGGCGCGCTCTATCCGGCGGTGTCGGAGTCGGTGATTCTGGACCGCAAGCTCCCCCTGCCCGACATCGACGCGCAGCGCCGCATCGCGGACATCCTGCTGTGCGCCCAGCGCGGCGTGCAACTGCGGCGCGACATCCAGGCCAACAGCATGCGGATGGACAGCGCGGTCTACTTCGACGTCTTCGGCGACTCGCTGACCAACCCGAAGGGCTGGCCCATCGCCGAGCTCGGCAGCGTGCTCGCGGGCACGCCGCAGAACGGCCTCTACAAGCCGCAAACGGACTACGGCTCGGACACGCCCATCGTGCGCATCGACAGCTTCCGCGACGGCGAGCTGCGCGACCCGGCCTTCATCAAGCGCGTGCGCCTCGACGAGGCCGAGCTGCGGCGCTATGCGCTCGCCGAGGGCGACATCGTCGTCAACCGCGTCAACAGCCCCGAACTGGTGGGCAAGAACCTCTACGTGCCGGCGCTGCCCGAGCCGACCGTGTTCGAGTCGAACATGATGCGGCTGCGCATCGACACCGAGAAGGCCCTGCCCCGCTACGTCATCGCGGCGCTGCAGACGACCCGGACCCGGCACCACTTCCTCGTCAACACCAAGCGCGCCATCAGCCAGGCCAGCCTGAACCAGCAGGACCTCAAGAGCCTGACGCTGATGCTGCCGCCGCTGGAGAAGCAGGCCGCGTACGCGCGCTACGCCGACGCCTCCGCGGCCAGCATGGACCGGCAGCGCCAGTTGCTCAAGGCCACCGAGGCGACGCTGGCGGGCCTGTTGGAGCACTTCTTCAGGCCGGCGGGTTGAAGGCCTCGCAGACCGACACGACGAAGTCCAGGAAGGCGCGCACCTTGGCGGGAGGGTGATGGCGCGAGGGATAGAGCGCATACAGGGGAAAGCGCTCATCCGGCCAGTCGGGAAAGAGATCGACCAGCTTGCCTGCGGCCAGCAAGGGCGTGATGCCCAGCGCCCCGATCTGGATGATGCCGTCGCCGGCCTGGCACACGCTGAGCAAGGTGCCGACGTCGCTGAGCGTGAGGCGCCCCCCGGTCGCGGCCACCAGCTTCCTGCGCCCGCGATGAAACTCCCACGCGAAGGGGCGGCCGGTCTCCGGATCGCGGAACTGGATGCAGTCGTGGCCGGGGCCTTCGAGATCCGCCGGCACGCGGGGCCGGCCGTGGCGCTTGACGTACGCGGGAGAGGCCACGGTGACGATACGCGTTTCGAGCAGCTTGCGGCCCACCAGGGTGGAGGCGCGCGGATGGCCGAAGCGAACGGCCAGGTCGAAGCCCTCCGCGACCATGTCGCCCAGTTGGTCGCGCGTGACGACTTCGAGCTGAACCTCCGGGTGGCGCTGGAGGAAGGCGCCCAGGCGCGGCCCGAGGATCTGGCGCGAGAAGTAGGGGTCGACATTGACGCGCAGGCGCCCGCGAACCGCCTTCGCTCCCTGCCCCGCCGAGGCGGCGGCTTCCTCGAGGCTGGCGAGCAGCGGGACGACCTGCTCGTAGAGGCGCCGCCCCTCGTCCGTCAGCGTGACGGAACGCGTCGTGCGGTCGAAGAGCCGGATGCCCAGACGGGCCTCGAGCCGCGCGACCGAGCGGCTGACGCCCGATTGCGACATGTCCAGGATGTCGCCGGCGCCTGCGAAGCTGCCGCTGTCGACGATGGCCGACATCACGCTCATTCCGTTGAGAACCCGTTCGTCGAAGGCCATCGTCAATGATCCCTTGTCATTTTCCAAATGACATTCATGCTATCGCGAAATAGCCCGCCAACGCCCAGACTCCGTCCCATTCATCAGACAGGAGTCAGACATGTACGCGATCACAGGCATCACAGGACAGGTAGGCGGCGTCGTGGCCCGCACATTGCGCCAGGCAGGCAAGCAGGTTCGCGCCGTCGTGCGCGACCCTGCCAATGGCGCGAACTGGAAGCAGCAAGGTTGCGAAGTGGCGCTCGCGGACATGGGAGGCGCGCCGGCCCTGAAGAAGGCCTTCGCCGCCACCGAGGGCGTGTTCATCCTCCTTCCGCCGATCTTCGACCCCTCCCCCGGCTTCCCGGAAGCGCGGCAGCTTGTCGCCGCCGTGCGCGAAGCCCTCGATGCGGCAAGGCCGCCGAAGGTGGTCTGCATCTCGACCATCGGCGCGCAGGCCACGCGGCCCAATCTGCTGCAGCAATTGCAGATACTCGAACAGGGCCTGGCATCGCTTCCCTTGCCGGTCACGTATCTGCGCGCGGCCTGGTTCATCGACAACGCGGCATGGGACGTGGCGCCCGCGCGCGCGCGCGGCGTCATCCCGAGCTTTCTCCAGCCGCTGGACAGGCCGGTGCCGATGGTCGCCGCCGCGGACGTCGGGCGCACGGCCGCCGAACTCCTGCAGGAGAGCTGGCAGGGCCATCGCGTCGTCGAACTCGAAGGTCCGCGACGCCTCTCCCCCAACGACCTCGCCGCCGGCTTCGCGCGCGTGCTGGGCCGCGAGGTGCGCATGGAAGCCGTGCCGCGCGACCACTGGAAGGCACTCTTCATGGCGCAAGGCATGAAGAACCCGACGCCGCGCATCCAGATGCTGGAGGGCTTCAACGAGGGATGGATCGATTTCGAGGGCGGCCAGGCCGCGACCCGCAAGGGAACGCAGCCGCTGGACGCCGTCCTTGCGCTGCTCGCCGCGCGCGCGGATTGAGAAGCGCGCGAAGGCGCGGCTCAGCCGACCAGCTTCGCGATCAGGTCCAGATCGGCAATGCCCGTCGGGGGCAGGCCGTGCGCGGACTGGTAGTTCTTGATGCACTTGAACAGGGCCTGGCCGAAGACGCCGTCGGCCAGGACGTTCTCGCCCAGGTCCGACAGCGCCAGCTGAAGCAGGCGGACGTCCCGCCCGCATGCCAGCGGCGAGGACAGTTCCAGCACGCGCGTGCCGGGCTGCGGGCCGTCGTAGCAACCGGCGGGCGTGCCCGCCAGGGCGGCCTCCGATATCTCGCGGCCGCGAACGACAAGCGGCAACGTCAGGCGCCAGAGCCCCTGGTCGACAAGGCCCTGGAATGCGTCCATGCGGTAGACCGTCGCTCGGATGTCGGCGCGCTGATGCCTGGCGAGCCAATGTCTTCGGTTTGCGACGTAGGTCTTGATCCACCTCTGCTCCCCCGCCGCGCCGGGCCGCCCCACCGCCGCGATGGTTCTGTCGCGGATGAGGCCCCAGGAACCGTGCACCAGACTGTCGTACACCACGGCCACACCCAGCGGCGAGACGATGCCCAGCCTGTGGGCGGCCTCGACGGCCGGCCGCCAGTAGACCTCGTCGAAGAAGGCATCCTGCGTGTCGCGCATCAGCGGATCGTCGGCGCAGGCGCGCAACAGGTTGTGCAGCTTCCGGTCCTTGTCGAGCGTTCGATCGCGCCGCTTCAGGCGCGGCAGGTACTGCGCCAGCCACGCGCCGAAACGCGCGCCAGGATCGGCGCAATAGCGCTGCAGCATCAGGGCGAGGTTGCCGGAACTGAGGGTCGTCTGGGAACGACCGTAGGTCAGATGACCGGTGTCGCCTTCGATCAGCGTCACCAGGCCGTAGCCACCGAGCACCAGGCCGGTCTCGAACACGTTCACGATCGCCTGCGCCGATTTCACCTCGGTCGCGGTCAAGGTGCCGTTCGTCGTCCTGGCGGCCGGCTGAGGCGAGATCGCGACGAGGGCGGCCAGCGGCACGCTCGGCATCGGGGCTCGGTCTCCTCCTGCGCGGCGATCTCGCCATCCTGGAAACTCAGCACGCAGAAGCCCGGATCGCCCGGGTCCGGGCTGCAATCCAGCACCTTGAAGCCGAGGGTGCGAAGCTGCCTGGTCTGCCGGGCGCAGTCGTCGCAGCGGACGCTGGTGGTTTGCGTTTCGTTCATGGCATCTCCCTTCCTCAATTGGGGGCAAGGCCGCAGACGAAGCCCTCGTGGCTGCGCAGCGAAGCCGTCATTTCCGACGAGCGCGCGCGCGGGATCGCCAGGTACTTCGTGTAATAGGCGCGCGCGTCCCGCGGTGCCCTCGCGCGCAGCTGGGCCAGCACGCGGGCGTCGCGAAAGACCAGGGCGTCCGCGCTGGTCCAGACCTCGTTCAACCGGGCGTCATCGACGCGCGCGAGACAGGCCAGGGTGCCGATCGTCAGCAGGTTCTGCTCGTGTTCGTCCTCGTCGTAGCGCGCCAGCGTCGAGGTCTTAACGCGGTCCTCGAAGGCGCGCCGCACGGCCGGCAGGCCCGCGAGCTGATCGGCCGCCGTGCCCGTCGCGAAGAACTGCGACAGGCCGAGTTCCGAATCCGCCCGCGCCGCCGCCGGCACGTCCGTCTCCAGCATCGACAGCACGGAGGGAAATCCCGTGGTGCTGATCGGGATCACCGAGATCTCCTTGCGCTTGTAGCCCAGGACCATGTTGTCGATGCCGGTCGGCGCGAAGCCGAGCTGGAGGCCCAGGACCGTGCTGGTGCCGAAGAACATGGTCCTGTAGACCTCCTTCGAAGGCGTCTTGTCTTCGGCCCCATCGGCGGGGTTCCGGGGCTTGACCGCACCCGTGGCGATCAGGGCCGCCTTGCCGGTCGCATACACCTGTTTGATGTCGCGATCGAAGAGCTTGCCGTTGGTCGACAGCGAGCCGGCGACCGGCGGTATCGATCCGTCCTCGAAGCGCGGGCCGATGAATCCTTCCACGCGGTCATAGGCGAAGCTCGCGCCGGCGGGCGTGCTGTCCACGTTCAAGCCCAGGGAGGTCTTGGTGACGAAGATCACGTGGTCCGTGGCGGTCGCGCATGCCGTGAGCAGCAACAGGCCGGACAGCGCGATGCAGAGGCGGCGCGTGTTCATCATGCGCCTACTAAGAAACTCATGCCATCGAACGCCGAATTTGACTGTGRCCCCGGTTTCATGCCCCGGGGTCAGGCCTGCCTGATGGCGAACTACTAAGAAACTCATGCCATCGAACGCCGAATTTGACTGTGACCCCGGTTTCATGCCCCGGGGTCAGGCCT
>NZ_JBFTPS010000023.1:0-105913 GCF_056398605.1 Variovorax sp. 01T432 | reverse complement strand
GCACGAGTCCGGTCAGCTCTGCCCGTTCCCCGTCCGTCAGCACAATCTCGATGGCAACTCGCACGATCAAACCCCGTTTCCGCCCGTAGTAGAGCATTGGAAGCGAGGCAATCATTTAAGTTCCCTCAAGAATGCAACACTACACTAGCATGCGCATCTTTGTTGCTCGAATCGATCGAATATGGACCGCATAACTGCCGCCGAGGTCTTCGTGTGCATCGCAGAGCGCGCCAGCATGACGGCGGCGGCCGATGCGCTGGACATGTCGCGCGCCATGGTCACGCGCTACCTCGCACAGATGGAGCAGTGGGCCGGTGCGCGCCTGTTGCATCGGACAACGCGGCGCCAGAGCCTGACCGAGGCGGGCGAGGAAACGCTCTCGCGCTGCCGCCGCATGCTCGAAGTGGCATCTGACATGGCGGTCACGGCCGGAGCGCAGGCCGATGTGCCGCGAGGGCTGCTTCGGGTGGCCTGCGCGCAGTCGCTCGCGCAGGACATCCTGGCCTCCGCGGTCACGGACTACCTGCGACGCTATCCGCTCGCGGCGATCGACCTGCACATCGGCGCCCGGCCTGTGAATCTGGTGGAGGATCGCATCGACCTCGCGATCCGCATCACCAATGATCTGGACCCGAATCTGATCGCGCGGCCGCTCGGCCATTGCGCATCCGTTGTCTGCGCCTCGCCCGCCTACCTTGCCGCGCATGGCACGCCGAGGAGCGTGCGGGAGCTCGCCGATCACAACTGCCTGACCTATTCGTACTTCGGCAAGAGCTTGTGGGAGTTCGAACAGGCGGGTGAGCACATGGCCATTCCGGTCAACGGCAATCTCAGCGCGAACGAGTCGCAGGTGCTCCTTGCCGCGGCCGTGGAGGGCGCCGGGATCGCGATGCAGCCGGTGTATTCGGCGAGTGCGCCGATCGCCGCGGGGCGGCTGGTCGCGCTGCTGCCGGAGGCGGTTCCGCAGGGCCTGGGCGTGTACGGCCTGTACGGATCGCGGCGCCAGATGCCAGCGTCGCTGCGGGTGATGCTGGATTTTCTGGTGGACCGCTTCGCCGACGCAGCACACTGGCCGCCCTCGGTTCAGTCCGTCAGGACGCGGCGGCACTAGGAGCGCCTCAGCTATTGCGGATGCATTCCGGTTTGGAACGTTGGTCGTTCCACATTACCGCTTCCGGAGCTGATCCGGAATCTCTAGAGTCTGGACACAAGGAAAGGCGCCGAGGGCCGCGATTCTGCCCTCTCGAAGCGCCCGGCCTGACTTCGTACAGAACACCAGGAGACAAGCATGAACCCCTTCATTTCGCGCCGCACGGTGCTCGGCCTGGGCGCATCGGCCGCCGCCGCGGCGACGCTGCCCACCTTCGCGCAGTCGGCATCCGACAGGCCGGTGCGCCTGATCCTGCCCATCAGCGCCGGCTCTGGCGTGGACACGATCGCGCGTTCGGCCGCGCCGGCCCTGGGCAAGGCGCTGGGCCAGGCCGTGGTGATCGAGAACCTGCCGGGCGCGGGTGGCATCACCGGCGCGTCGGTCGTCGTCAAGGCCACGCCGGATGGCTCCACGCTGGGCATGGTGTCGAACAACCACGTGATCAACCCGAGCGTCTACAAGAAGATGCCCTTCGATGCGATCAACGACATCACGCCCATCAGCGTGATCGGCGCGACGCCGCTGGTGCTGGTGGTGAACCCCAAACTGCCGGCGAGGAATGTTCAGGAGCTGGTGGCGCTGGTCAAGGCCAAGCCCGACACCTTCAACTACGCATCGTCCGGCAACGGCACCATCATTCACCTGGCAGGCGAGATGTTTGTCGAGGAGGCCGGCCTCAAGGTCCGGCATATCCCGTACAAGGGCACCGGCCCGATGGTGACCGATCTGATCGGCGGTCAGATCGAAATGGGTGTGGTCGCCTTGCCTGCCGCCCAGGCTCACATCAAGACCGGCTCGCTGCGCGCGATCGGGCTTTGCGGGCCGACGCGCTCGCCGGCCGCGCCGGACATTCCGACGATCGCGGAGCAGGGCCTGCCGAACTACAGCGTCGAAGGATGGTTCGCCGTGATCGGGCCGGCCAGACTGCCCGCCGCCGAAGTGAAGCGCGTGCACGATGCCATCGTGGCCGCCTTTTCGAGTCCCGAGGTGCGCGACGCGATGGACAAACAGGGGAACATCATCAAGCCCGGGACGCCGGAAGAGGCGGCGAAGTACTTCCGCAGCGAGGCCGCGAAATACGCGGCCCTGGTGAAGAAGGCGAACGTGACCCTGGAATAGCCGCAGCGGCCGGATTCAGGCCTCTGGCCCGGCGGCGCGATACAGCGCGCGCACGAAATCGGACTGGGTGATCATCCCCGTGAGCCGCTTTTCGCCATCGATGATGGGGATGTGGTGGTGGCCTTCCTCGGAGAAGAGGGTGATCAGTTCGGCCATCGGCCGGTCCTCGCTCGCCACGCGCACCTGGCGCGTCATGATCTGGCCGACGACCTCGGGCTTCTCCGACATCACGGTGCGCGTCGCGCGGATGAAGTCGCGCAGCCGCCCGCCGATGCCGTCGTGGTGCTGCAGGTCGATCTGCCGAAAGAAATCGGCTTGCGTGACGATGCCGACCACTCGACGCGTCCGGTCGGTGACGGGCAGCGCCTTGATGCGCCGCTCGTGCATCAGCGACCATGCCTCCTGCAGAGGCGTCCCGAATTCGACCGTCAGCGGCTCGTGCGACATGATGTCTGCACAGTGCACGGTGCCCAGGCGGCGGCGCCACGATTCGAGTTCGGTCTCCCGGATCAGCGCTTCGAGATCGTCCCGGCTGATGTCGAGCACCTGGTTGTAACGCGACAGTACCGCGTCGACGTCCGCCTGGCTGAAACGCGCGTTCGCATCGGCCGGCCCCGGGCGCGGCGCGATCTGCACATGGGGGTAGCGGCGCCCGGTGAGGGTGTTGTAGACCACGCCGGCCAGCACGAGCAGCACGGAGTTGGCGAGGGCGGGGAACAGGGCGAAGGAGAACGAAGTCGCGTGCGTGAGCACCGCGAGCAAGGCGACGGCGCCGCCCGGCGGGTGCAGGCAGCGCAGGGCGAACATGAGGCCGATGGCCCCGGCGCCGGCGGCCGCGCCGGCCCATGCGGCATCCGGTATCCACCGCGCGCAGGCGATGCCGACCAGCGCCGACAGCGTATTGCCGGCGATGGCCGGCCAGGGCTGGGCGAGCGGACTGGCGGGCAGGGCGAACACGAGCACCGCGCTGGCGCCGATGGGTGCGACCATCCATACCGCGCCGGGCGCGGCGGCGGTCGCGAGGCGGCACAGCAGCGCGGTGATCAGCAGGCCCAGCGCCGCGCCGGCGACGGCGCGCAGTCGCTCGCGCGTGTTGACGCGTGTGCGGCCCGGCAGCCATGTCCGCGCGTAGGAGCGAAGCGATGCGAGCCCCTCCATGGCTTCAGGCCTCCGAGGCGACGATGCGCCCGATCGTCGGCCAGCGCTGGTGCAGCCAGGCCCAGGCGACCAGGCCGATGCCCAGCATCAGGATCGAGGTCAGGGCGAGTGCCAGCGTCGAATGCATCACCATCGGCGCGATCACGCCCGCCACGATGCCGTTGGCGGTCGAGCCGATCACGGCTTGCAGCGACGAGGCCATGCCGCGGCGCTCGGGATGCAGGTCCAGGACCAGCAGCGTCACCACCGGCACCATCAGCGCCCAGCCGAAGGCGAACACGGCCAGCGGCCACAGCGCCCATGCCGCATGCGGCGTGAAGAGCGCGTTGGCCACGACGTTGACAAGCGAGGTCGCCAGCATGATCAGGAAGCCGTCGCGGATCTGGCGCTTGGGCGCCACCTTGCCGGCCATGCGGCCGCTGGCCCAGGCACCGCTCATGATGCCGCCGATGGTCAGCAGGAAGAACCAGAAGAACTGTGTGGGTGCGAGCGCCAGGTGCTCGCCGAGGAAGGCGGGCGCGGCCAGCACATAGAGGAACATGCCGTTGAAGGGCACTCCGCTCGCCAGCGCGAGCAGCAGAAAGCGCGGATCGGAGCACAGATCCCAGTACCCGCGCAGCAGGTGCCGCACCTGGAAGGGTTGGCGCTGGCTCAGGTGTAGCGTTTCCGGCAGCAGCTTGTAGTTGGCGGCGAACAGCACCACGCCGACGGCCACCAGGAACCAGAACACGGCATGCCAGCCCAGGTGCACGAAAAGGAAGCCGCCGACGATCGGCGCGATGGCGGGTGCGATGCCGAAATAGATCGTGACCTGGCTCATGACGCGTTGCGCCTGGGCCGGCGGGAACATGTCGCGGATCACGGCGCGGGAGACCACGATGCCCGCGCCGGTCGACAGGCCCTGCAGCGCCCGGAACAGGACGAGTTGCCCGATGGTCTGCGACAGCGCGCATCCCAGCGACGCGGCGGTGAACACGGCCAGGCCCCACAGCACGACCGGGCGCCGCCCGAAGCTGTCCGACAGCGCGCCGTGGAACAGGTTCATGAATGCGAAGCCGAACAAATAGGCCGAGAGCGTCTGCTGCATCTCGACCGGCGTGGCGCCGATGGAATGCGCAATGCCCGAGAAGGCGGGAATGTAGGTGTCGATCGAGAAAGGCCCGAGCATGCCGAGCACCGCCAGCAGCACGGCCAGCGCCCAACGCGGAGCCTGCCAGAGTTTGTCCGCGTCAGGATTCATGAATATGCCGGCACTTCCTCAATTCAGAAACACCGCGGAGCCGGCTGCGCCGGTCCGCAGGTGTTGTCCCCTGCAAGGGGGTAGGCGAAGCGACACGAAGTGCGCGCAGCCTGGGGGTGTGCCTAGGTTACAGCGTGTCGATGAAGGAGCGCAGCTTGTCCGAGCGGCTCGGATGCTTGAGCTTGCGCAGCGCCTTGGCTTCGATCTGGCGGATCCGCTCGCGCGTGACGTCGAACTGCTTGCCGACTTCTTCCAGCGTGTGGTCGGTCGACATCTCGATGCCGAAGCGCATGCGCAGCACCTTGGCCTCGCGCGGCGTCAGGCTGTCGAGGATGTCCTTGACCACGTCGCGAAGACCCGCCTGCATCGCGGCCTCGATCGGCGCCGTGTTGCTGCTGTCCTCGATGAAGTCGCCCAGGTGCGAATCGTCGTCGTCGCCGATGGGGGTTTCCATCGAGATCGGCTCCTTCGCGATCTTCATGATCTTGCGGATCTTGTCCTCGGGGATCTCCATCTTCGCGGCCAGGATGCCGGCATCCGGCTCGAAGCCGAACTCCTGCAGATGCTGCCGGCTGATGCGGTTCATCTTGTTGATGGTCTCGATCATGTGGACCGGGATGCGGATGGTCCGCGCCTGGTCGGCGATCGAGCGGGTGATGGCCTGGCGGATCCACCACGTCGCGTAGGTCGAGAACTTGTAGCCGCGGCGGTATTCGAACTTGTCGACCGCCTTCATCAGGCCGATGTTGCCTTCCTGGATCAGGTCCAGGAACTGCAGGCCGCGGTTGGTGTATTTCTTTGCGATGGAAATCACGAGGCGCAGGTTGGCCTCGATCATTTCCTTCTTGGCATCGCGCGAAGACGATTCGCCTTCGTTCATGCGCTTGTTGATGTCCTTCAGCTCGGGCAGCGGCACCACCACGCGCGACTGGATGTCGGCAAGGCGCTGCTGCAGTTCCTGCACCGGTGGAATGTTGCGCGCGAGCACGGTGCTCCAGGGCTTGCCGGCGGCGGCCTGCTTCTCGACCCACTTGAGATTGAGCAGGTTGGAAGCGATGCGGTTGCCGTTCTTGTCGTAGCCGCTGAAGTCGCGGATGAACTCCTCCTGCGGGAAGCCGCACTTGTCCACGATGATGCGGCGCAGTTCGCGCTCCTTCTTGCGGACGTCATCGACCTGCGTGCGCACCAGGTCGCACAGCTTCTCGATCGTGCGGGCCGTGAAGCGGATGGTCATCAGCTCTTCGGAGAGCGCGTGCTGGGCCTTGTGGTAGGCGGGGGTGCCGTAGCCTTCCTTGTCGTAGATCTTGTGGACCTTCTCGAACAGCGAGGCGATGCGATCGAATCGCTCCAGCGCGTCGCGCTTGAGTTCCTCGAGCTTCTTGGTCAGGGCCTTGGAGCCGCCCTTGCCGTCGTCGTCGTCTTCCTCGTCGAATTCGTCGAAGTCCTCTTCGGCCACGTAGTCGTCGGCCTCGTTCGGGTTCGAGAAGCCGTCGACGACGGTCGAAATGACCACCTTGCCTTCACGGATGTCGGACGCCAGGCGCAGGATCTCGGCGATGGTCGCCGGGGAGGCCGAGATGGCCTCCATCATGGCCATCAGGCCGCCTTCGATGCGCTTGGCGATTTCGATTTCGCCTTCGCGCGTCAGCAGCTCGACCGTGCCCATTTCGCGCATGTACATGCGCACCGGGTCGGTGGTGCGGCCGAATTCGCTGTCGACGGTCGAGAGGGCCGCCTCGGCTTCTTCCTCGGCTTCCTCGACGGTGGTCGCGGTGGGCGCGGTGTTGTTCAGCAGCAGCGTTTCGGCGTCCGGCGTCTGCTCGTAGACGGCCACGCCCATGTCGTTGAGCATCGTGACCACGACTTCCATGGTCTCGGCGTCGACGAGCTTGTCGGGCAGGTGGTCGGAGATTTCGCCGTGCGTGAGGTAGCCGCGCGTCTTGCCGAGCGTGATCAGTGTCTTGAGGCGCGAACGGCGCTTGGCCAGGTCTTCCTCGGAGAGCACGGTCTCGTCGAGGCCGAACTCCTTCATCAAGGCGCGTTCCTTCGCCTTGCTGATCTTCATGCGCAGCGGCTTGACCTTTTCCTCGGTCGTGGTGACCGCCGGTTCCTCGCCGGCCAGGTCGTCCTCGATGTCAGACAGGTCGACGTCGCTCGTCGGCGCGTCGTTGCTGGCCTTGGGCTTGCGGCCGCGCTTGGCGCCGCTGGCGGCTGCGGGCGCGCCGGCGGCCCCAGCGGCCTTGGGAGGACGGCCCACCTTCTTGGCGGCGGGCTTCAGGGTTTCGTCGAGGGTGGTCGATTTCGTGGGCACGGTTTTCACTTTCGTTGCGGCAGACGCCTTGGACGCGGCGGCACCCGTCTTAGTTGCCGTCAGAGCGGCGACTTTCAACAGTTTCTCTGCGACAGACTTCTTGGCGGCGGACACTGCAGGCTTCTTTGAACTGGGCATACGACCTCGGTACAACAAGAATGGACAAGCGGAATCACAGGCGCCAAGAACCCGGCGCGGGCAGGGGCACAGACACGGGGCCCTGAAGGAATTGAATCCTCCAGCACTCTTCAAAAGACAAGATGTCGGGCGAACATTTGGTGTGCAGTCCTTGCGGTGTATTGGCCCGTTTCCCATTGGGAAGTGCATTGCGCATGGGGCCGGCCCGGAGGTGCTGCTGTCGCTCTTGTCAGTTTTCGCGTTCAGCGAAGCCCTACATTATAGCGCGGAGCTACTTTTTCAAGCAGAGTTTGAACTTGGTTTGAGGCGATTGCGCAGTTCCAGCCGGCGCGCTTCGAGCGCCTTGTACCTTTCCAGGGCCCGCGGATCGGTCCCTACCGCCGCGATGGCCTCGCTCTGCTGGGCCTTCAGCAGCTCGTCCAGCATGTGGTCGAGCACGTTTCGCAGTTCGCGGGCGGCGTCGGCCGCCTGTTCGCCTTCGACGTCGCCGATGGGCCCGCCGTCGGGGCCGGTCATCACGCGCTCGGCGAGCGCCTCGAATGGCATTCCCCGAAACCCTTCGCGCAATGCCGCCCACGGCTGCACCCCGTGCTCATGGATCTGGCTGTCGAGCCAGGCGAAGAGCTGCCCATGGTCGCCGGGCAGGTCGCACAGCATGGCATGCAGTTCGTGCGACAGACCTTCCCATTCCGCCAGGTTGGACAAGAGCAGCCGTGCCGCCACATCCGGTCGGCTCGTCGGCAGGTGGCGGCCATGCGAGCGCGGCGGGGCCGCGGGGCGGCGAGACTTGTAACGCCTCTCGGCCGGCTGCGAGTAGCCTTCGTCGCTCCAGTCGCGGGTCTGCCGAGGCGCCGGCACGAGCGCCGGCGCCGGCGCGGGGGGGCGTGGCGCCGCGGGGGCCCACAGCTCACCGAGCTCCTGGCCGCTGAGCTGGACCGTGACGGCGATTTCTCCCAGCAGCTGTCGCTTGAGGGCTCCTTCGGGCAGCGCGTTCCACAAGGGGCGCGCGTTGCTCGCCATATGCGCCCGGCCTTCCGCCGTCCCGAGGTCACAGCCGTCGCGCGCGGCTTCGATCATGAAGCGGCTCAGAGGCGTGGCCTCGTTCACGAAGCGGGCGAAGGCGTCGGCGCCGTATTCGCGGATGAAGCTGTCGGGATCGTGTTCGGCCGGCAGGAACAGGAACTTGATGCTGCGCACGTCGCTGGCATAGGGCAGGGCGCCGTCGAGCGCCTTGCGCGCTGCGCGGCGTCCCGCCGCATCGCCGTCGAAGCTGAATACCACCGAATCCGTGAAGCGGAAGAGCTTCTGGACGTGTTCCGGCGTGCAGGCGGTGCCCAGCGTCGCGACCGCATTGGGGAAGCCGAGCTGGGCAAGGGCGACCACATCCATGTAGCCCTCGGTCACGAGCGCGTAACCTCGATCGCGGAACGCCGCCCGCGCCTCATAGAGTCCGTAGAGTTCACGGCCCTTGCTGAAGACCGGTGTCTCGGGCGAGTTGAGGTACTTCGGCTTTTCGTCGCCCAGGACGCGGCCGCCGAAGCCGATGCATTCCCCCTTGACGTTGCGGATCGGGAACATCACGCGGTCGCGGAAACGGTCGTAGCGCTTCGCCTCCCCGCTGTCGTCCGGTTCGCCGGCGATCACCAGGCCGCTTTCGGCCAGGAGCGGATCGTCGTACTCCGGGAACACGCTAGCCAGCGTCCGCCAGCCGGCGGGTGCGTAGCCGATGCCGAATTGCTTCGCGACTTCACCCGAGACGCCGCGGCCCTTGAGGTAGTCGATGGCGCCAGGCGACTGGCGCAGGTGCTTCCGATAGGCCTCGCCGGCCTTCTCGAGCACCTCGGAGAGGGTGGCCTGCTTCTGGCGCTGGCCGGCGGCGCGGGCACGTTCTTCCGGCGAAGCGTCGTCCTCGGGCACCTGCATGCCGTACTGGCCGGCGAGGTCGTGGACGGCCTCGACAAAGCCCATGCCGGCGTGCTCCATCAGGAAGCCGATGGCGTTGCCGTGCACGCCGCAGCCGAAGCAGTGATAGAACTGCTTGGTCGGGCTGACCGAGAAGGACGGCGATTTCTCGCCGTGGAACGGGCACAGGCCCATGAAATTGGCGCCGGCCTTCTTGAGCTGAACGTAACGGCCGACGATTTCCACCACGTCGGCGCGTGCGAGCAGTTCCTGGATGAATGAAGCGGGGATGGTCATGTAGGCGGGGAGCGCCAAATCATACGCAAGCTTCCAGGTGGTCACGGGCAGGCGGCATACTGGTCGGCAAGAAGTTCGACCCATGATCCGCCGCACCATCATCCACGCCGCGCCCGTGCTGCGCCATCCCCTGCGTTTCCTCTGGCAGGCGCTGAGGTGCTTTCGCGCCAACCAGGGCCTGCTGCTGGCGGGCGCTGTGGCCTACTACGCGCTGCTGTCGATCGTTCCGCTCCTGATCGTGAGCGTGATCGCGCTGTCGCATTTCATCGACGAGGTCGAACTCCTGAGCGCGGTCGGTCGCTATCTGGCGTGGCTGCTGCCGGGCCAGTCGCAGGCGATCGTCGGGGAGCTGTCGAACTTCCTGGACCACCGCGACGTGATGGGGCCGGTGCTCCTGGTCACGATGATCTTCTTCAGTTCGCTCGGGTTCACGGTGCTCGAGAGCGCTATGGCGGTGATCTTTCATCACCGAAAAGCCGACCACAAGCGCCACTTCCTGATCTCGGCCGTGATGCCCTACCTGTACATCCTGAGCTTGTGCATGGGGCTGCTGCTGGTCACGCTGGTATCGGGCGCCCTGCAGGTGATCGGGAAGGAAAGCGTCGAATTGTTCGGTCACGCCTGGTCGCTGTCGGGCGTCTCAGGCGTACTGCTGTACTTGCTGGGGCTGGGTGGCGAGATCTTCATGCTCACCTCGCTCTACCTGGTGATGCCCGTGGGACGTCTGCGCCTTCGCCATGCGCTCTTGGGCGGGGTGACGGCGGCGCTGCTCTGGGAGGTGACGCGCCGGGTGCTGGTGCTCTACTTTGCGACGCTTTCGCAGGTCAATGTCGTCTACGGCTCGCTGACGACGGCGATCGTGGTGCTGCTGAGCCTGGAGATCGCCGCCACGCTGGTGTTGTTCGGCGCCCAGGTGATCTCGCAGTACGAGCGCCTGGAGCGCACGGGCAACGCGGAGCCGATCGAGGGTGCGATCGGCGGCGAGCCCGAAGCGACGATCAGCGCGGTGCGAGCCGTATCGCGCCGTCGAGTCGGATCACCTCGCCATTGAGCATGTCGTTCTCGATGATGTGTTTCGCGAGCTTGGCGTAGTCCTCGGGAGTGCCAAGGCGGGAAGGGAAGGGAACGCTGGCGGCCAGTGCGTCCTGGACTTCCTGCGGCATCCCGAACAGCATCGGCGTGCCGAAGATGCCCGGTGCGATCGTCATGTTGCGAATGCCGCTGCGCGCCAGGTCGCGCGCGATCGGCAGCGTCATCCCGACCACTCCGCCCTTCGAGGCGCTGTACGCGGCCTGGCCGATTTGCCCGTCGTAGGCCGCGACCGAGGCGGTCGAGATCAGCACACCGCGTTCGCCGGTGGATTCGGGTTCGTTCCGGCTCATGGCGTCGGCTGCGAGGCGGATCATGTTGAAAGTGCCGATCAGGTTGACCGTGACGGTTTTGCTGAACACCGCGAGCGCGTGCGGCCCGTTCTTGCCGACGGTCTTCTCCGCCGGCGCGATGCCCGCGCAACTGACCAGCCCGACCAGCTTGCCGAGCTTCAGGGCTGCAGCCACCGCCGCATGCCCGTCGGCTTCCTGGGTGACGTCGCACTTGACGAATGCGCCGCCGATTTCCTCGGCGATCGCTTCACCCTTTTCAACTTGCATGTCGGCGATGACCACCTTCCCGCCATTTGCCGCCAGCATGCGCGCCGTACCTTCGCCGAGTCCCGAAGCCCCGCCGGTAACGATGAAAACCTTGCCGTCGATCTGCATGTTCTTTCTCCTGAATGTGTGAGCAGCCATTATCAAAGACGCGCAGCCCCGCAGCCCCCGGCGCAAAGGCGAGAACGCCGCCGCGCACGGGCGCCCGAAGCCAGGGGGCGAGCAACAAAAAAAAGGCCTCGTCCGAAAACGAGGCCCCTGAATTGGATCCCGAAGGACCCAAGGAGACAATCAGCGCCCGCTTCGAGCGGGCTTTGAAATTCAGCGCTTGCGAGCGGCGGTTTGAGCGGTGCTCTTGGCAGCGTTCACTGCGGTGGTCGACACGGCCTGGAAGTTGGCTTCGGCGACGTCCGACGCTTGCTTGACGGCCTTCTGCACCGACTCGAAAGCATTGTTGGCGGCAGCCACGGCGCTCTTCATCACGGCGACGGCGGTTTCCGAGCCGGCAGGTGCGTTCTTCGCAGCGCTGTCGACGAGACCGACGAAAGCTTGCTGGGCTTCGGCAGCCTTGACTTCGAAGGCCTTGGTGAATTCGGCGCTGGTGCCTTGAGCGATGTCATAGAGATGACGGCTGTAGGCGGCGGTCTTTTCGGCCATGGGCTGGAAGATGCTGGCTTGCAGGGCGAACAACTCTTGTGCGTCCTTGACGCTCAGCACGGCTTGGGCGGTGCCGGCGGCTTCGGTCAGGGCAGCCTTGGAAGCGGTCAGGTTCAGCTCTACGAGCTTCTCGACGCCTTCGAAAGCCTTGGTGGTGAGGCCGAACAGGGTTTCGATGGTGGCTTTTTGGGAAGCGATGAGTTGGTCAGCGGTGAGGGCCATGTGGGTGCTCCAGTTGATAGAAAAGGGTCGGTTTGACATCGAGCTGCAACCCTTGACTTTTTGTGCGGTGCAGCATGGCTTGAAGTATATGTAGCCAGATTGATCCAGCAAGCGGTTTTTGCTGCTATGCAGCAATTTAGAACGTGTCTTCTAAAAGCTGTGGCGCCGACAATGTGCCGATGCGTGCCTTTTATTCGGGCCAATTCGTGTTGCCGCTGCCCCCTGGTCATCGCTTCCCGATGGGGCGGTACGCCATGTTGCGCGATGGGTTGCTGCGTCGCTTGCAGGGGGTGCGAATGCTCGAGGCGCCCAGGGCCAGTGATGGCGAGTTGGCGCTGGCCCATTCGCCGCAATGGATCGCGGCGATCAGCGACGGCAGCGTGAGCCCTCAGGCCATGCGCGAGATCGGATTTCCCTGGAGCGAGGCGATGGTGGAACGCTCGCGCCGTTCGACCGGAGCCACTATCGCCGCTTGCCGCGCGGCGCTGGAGGAGGGCGTTTCCGCCAACATGGCAGGCGGCACGCACCACGCGAGCGCCGACAAGGGCGGAGGGTTCTGCGTCTTCAACGATGCTGCGGTCGCGGCACGGCTCATGCAGGCGGAAGTGGGACGTCGGGGACTTGCGCAGCTCCAGGTGGCGATCATCGATCTCGACGTCCACCAGGGCAACGGCACCGCGCGCATCTTTCGCGATGACCCGAGCGTATTCACGCTGTCCCTGCATGGTCAGAAGAACTTTCCATTCCGCAAGGAGACGAGCGACCTCGATGTCGAACTGCCGGATGGTTGCGCGGACGCCGACTACATGGCGGCCCTTGAGCAGGCGCTCGACGAACTGGAGCGGCGCTTTGCACCCGGATTGATCATCTATCTGGCGGGCGCGGACCCTTTCGAGCGTGACCGGCTCGGCCGCCTCAAGCTCAGCTTCGACGGTCTGGAGGCGCGCGATCGGCGGGTGTTCGAATTCGCCTGGCGACGGCGGATTCCCCTGGCCTTCGCCATGGCGGGCGGCTATGCGATCGACATCGCCGAGACCGTGCGGGTGCAATTGGGCACCTTCCAGGTGGCCTTCGAATACTGGCGTCGCTGGCAAAATGCCGCGCCATGAGCGCCAGACCCAAGCCCGAAATCAGAAGCAGCTACCGCGCCTTCCGCCGCATCCCCACGCGCTGGGCCGACAACGACATGTACGGGCATGTCAACAACGTCGTTTACTACGAATGGTTCGACACCGCGGTCAACGCGTTGCTGATCGAACGGGGCGCCCTGGACATCCATCACGGCACGATGGTGGGCTTCGTGGTCGAGACACAGTGCAACTACTTCGCGCCGCTCGCCTTTCCGCAGATGGTGGAGGCGGGCATCCGGGTCGCGCATGCCGGCAACTCCAGCGTGCGCTACGAGATCGCGCTATTTGCCGAGGGCGCCGAGACGGCTGCCGCGCAAGGCCACTTCATTCATGTCTACGTCGACCGCGCGACGCAGCGGCCAGTGAAATTGTCGCCCGCCCTGCAATCGCTCGTCGCCGAACTTCGGGTCTGAGGCAGACAAACGGCGCCCCTGGGGCGCCGTTTGTCGAGGGTCAACCCGTTCGGGGGTCGACTACATCTTCTTCATGGCCTTGATGTCGGCCTTGCCCTTGGCTTCATCCGCCTTGGCCTGCTTTTCGCAAGCGCTCTTGGCATCGCCCTTCTGGTCATCGCACTTTTCCTTGGCGACTTCGTAGTTGGCCTTGACCTTCTCTTCCTCGACCTTGCGGGCATTGCTGTCGCTGGGCTTGTACTGCTGTTCGAGTTCGGCCTTGGCGACGTCTTCCTTCCCCTTGGCTTCCTTCATGCAGACATCCTTGGCGTTGTCCTTCAGGGTGTCGCACTGGGCTTTGGCAACCTTGTAGTCGGCTTCGATCTTTTCCTTGCTGACCTTGTACTCGTCCTTGGTCATTGCGCTGGCTTGCGCCATGACGAAGCAGGACGAGGCGAGGGCGAGCATGAGCAGGTGTTTCTTCATGGGTGTACTCCTTTGAGCAGTGTGAAAAGGGGGGAGATGTTCAGTATTTTTCGAACCAGAGCGGCGCAGGCGTGCGGCCATCGCGCGCTTCCCATTCGCTGACTTGTCTTTCGGCTTCGTCGCGGCTGATGCCGTGACGTTCCTGGATGCGGCCGAGCAGCTGGTCGCGCTTGCCCGCGATGACATCGAAATCGTCGTCGGTGAGCTTGCCCCACTGTTCCTTGACCTTGCCCTTGAGCTGCTTCCAGTTGCCCTCGATGGTGTCTTTGTTCATGACCTAATCTCCTTCAGATGGGTGTTTCACCGCCGGTCTGGATTCGTTCCGGCCGGCGTGAAGACACTGTCGCGTCCGGGCCCGGGTCCTCCGGTAGGACGCCCGGGGAAGGGGTCGTAGGCACATGCCGACGCCGCCCGTGATAATCGACCGCACGCAGAACTCCGAGACCAGCGCGCCCGCACCATGATCATCCAAAGCCTGCTCGATACCGATCTCTATAAATTCACGATGATGCAGGTGGTGCTTCACCACTTTCCCGGCGCGCGCGTCGAGTACCGCTTCAAGTGCCGCAACCCGGGCATCGACCTCGCCCGATTCGCGGGCCAGATCCGCGACGAGGTGCGCCATCTGTGCTCGCTGCAGTTCAAGGATGCCGAACTGGCCTATCTGCGGTCGATGCGCTTCATCAAGAGCGATTTCGTCGATTTCCTCGGGCTCTTTCGCCTCAACGAGAAGTGCATCCACATCGTTCCCAAGCCTTCGGGCGAGCTGGAGATTCGCATCGAAGGGCCCTGGCTGCACACGATCCTGTTCGAGATCCCGGTGCTCGCGATCGTGAACGAGGTCTACTTTCGCAATACCCAGCCCCAGCCGGACTTGAGCGAAGGGCGGCAGCGACTGGAGACGAAGATCGCGCAGTTGCAGGAGGATGGCCTGGCGGACCTCAAGATCGCCGACTACGGCACGCGCCGCCGCTTTTCCAAGGACTGGCACGAGGAAGTGCTGCGCACCCTGAGCGGCAAGCTCGGCGCCGTCACCGCGCCCGTGCAGGCTCGATCGCCGACAAGGCTGCCGCAACTCGCCGGCACCAGCAATGTGCTGTACGCCATGAAGCTCGGTCTCATTCCGCTCGGCACCATGGCGCATGAGTACCTGCAGGCATGCCAGGCGCTGGGGCCTCGGCTGCGCGACAGCCAAGTCTTCGGCTTCGAGTCCTGGGCGCGGGAATACCGGGGCGACCTGGGTATTGCGCTGTCCGATGTCTATGGGATGAACGCCTTCCTGCGCGACTTCGACCTCTACTTCTGCAAGCTCTTCGACGGCGCACGCCACGACAGCGGCGATCCTTTCCAGTGGGGGGAGCGCATGCTGGCCCACTATGTCGCCAACCGGGTGGATCCGCGCACGAAGACGCTGATCTTCAGCGACGGGCTCACGGTGCCCAAGACCATCGAGCTCTACCAGCAGTTCCGCGGGCGTTGCCAGCTGGCCTTCGGCATCGGCACCAACCTCACCAATGACCTGGGCTACGAGCCCTTGCAGATCGTGATCAAGATGATTCGCTGCAACGATCAGCCGGTGGCCAAGTTGTCCGACACGCCGTCCAAGAACATGTGCGAAGACGAACGGTATCTGGCCTATCTGAGGCAGGTTTTCGAGATTGCGCAGCCTGCGGCATGACAAGGCCGATGCCTGCGCGCGCACTCCTTCGCCTGTTGGCGATCGCAATGTTGTCGATGATGGTCCCGGCGATGGCCTTCGCCGCAGACTTCGACGGCGCGCGCCTGTCACCGCTGTGGGGCGTGCCTTTTGCCGGCATCCTGCTGTCGATCGCCTTGATGCCGCTAGTGGCACCGTCCTTCTGGCACCACCACTACGGCAAGGTGTCGGCCGCCTGGGCGCTGGCCTTCCTGTTGCCTTTTGCGGCGAGCTTCGGGCCCTCGCTGGCGGCCGAGCAGCTCGTGCACGCGCTGGTCGCCGAATACATCCCGTTCATCCTCCTGCTCACGACGCTCTTCGTGGTCGCTGGCGGCATCCACGTGCGCGGGAACCTGCATGGCGCGCCGGGGCTCAACGCGGCAATCCTCGGGATCGGCGCGGTGCTCGCGAGCATCATGGGCACGACCGGCGCATCCATGTTGCTGATTCGCCCGCTGATACGCGCCAACGACAACCGGGTCCACCGGGCGCACGTGGTCGTGTTCTTCATCTTCATCGTGTCGAACGTCGGCGGGTCGCTCACGCCGCTGGGTGATCCACCGCTGTTCCTCGGCTTTCTGAAGGGCGTCGATTTCTTCTGGACCGCGAAGAACATCCTGCCCGATACGCTCTTCGTCGTGGGTGTCCTGCTGGCGCTTTTCTATGCCATCGACACCTGGTATTACCGCAAGGAGGGCGTCCTGCCCGTGGACCCGACGCCCGACACCCGCGGCGTCGGCTTCGACGGTGCGCGCAACTTCTGGCTCCTGGGCGGAGTGGTCTTCTTCGTGCTGCTCAGCGGATTCTGGAAGTCTTCTGTCACTTTCGAGATCCATGGCGCCGAGGTGGGCCTGCCCGGCATCGTGCGCGATCTCGGCCTGATCGCGCTCACGCTGGTGTCGCTGAAGATCACCGCCGCGAAGGTGCATGCCGACAATCAGTTCGGCTGGGAGCCGATGGCCGAGGTGGCAAAACTGTTCGCAGGCATCTTCCTGACCATCATCCCGGTGATCGCAATGCTCAAGGCGGGCGCCAACGGGCCCTTCGGTGCCGTCGTCTCGGCCGTCACACGGCCTGACGGCCAGCCGGACCCGGCGATGTACTTCTGGGCCACCGGCATCCTGAGCTCCTTTCTCGACAATGCACCGACCTACCTGGTGTTCTTCAACACCGCCGGCGGCGATCCGCAGGCACTGATGACCACCTACGCGACCACACTGGCCGCCATCTCCGCCGGCGCCGTCTTCATGGGCGCCAACACCTACATCGGCAACGCCCCCAACCTGATGGTCAAGGCCATCGCGGAGAGCCGAGGCGTGCGCATGCCGAGCTTCTTCGGCTACATGCTGTGGTCGGGCGCCATCCTGGTGCCGCTGTTCGTTCTTTCCACCTTCATCTTCTTCCGTTGATCATGAGCAAGCCCAGAGTTCTCGTCGCCCGTTCGATTTTTCCTGAGACCATTGCCCGCCTGCAAGAGCACTTCGAGGTGGAATCCAACCAGAGCGACGAGATCTGGAGCAAGGCCCAACTCATCGAAAAGCTCAAGGGCAAGCAGGGCGCCTTCACCACCGGCAGTGAGCGAATCGATGCCGACGTGCTCGACGCCTGCCCGGAACTGAAGATCTGCGCCAACATGGCGGTGGGCTACAACAATTTCGACGTCGACGCGATGACCGCGCACGGCGTGCTGGGCACCAACGCGCCGGACGTGCTGACCGAGACCACGGCCGATTTCGGATTCGCGCTGCTGATGGCGACCGCGCGGCGCATCTCCGAGAGCGAGCATTTCCTGCGCGCGGGCAAGTGGACGAAGTGGAGCTACGACCTGTTCTCCGGCTCCGACATCCACGGCTCCACGCTCGGCATCCTCGGCATGGGGCGCATCGGGCAGGGCATTGCGCGGCGCGGCGCGAAGGGCTTCGGAATGAACGTGATCTATCACAACCGTTCGCGCCTCGATCCCAAGCTCGAAGCCGATTGTGGGGCAAGCTATGTGAGCAAGGAGGAACTCCTGAAGACGGCGGACCACGTCGTGCTCGTGGTGCCCTATACGCCAGCATCGCATCACACGATCGGCGCCGCCGAACTGGCGTTGATGAAGCCGACGGCGACGCTCGTCAACATCGCTCGCGGCGGCATCGTCGACGATGAGGCGCTCGCGGCGGCGTTGCGCGACAAGCGGATCGCCGCGGCGGGGCTGGACGTGTTCGAGGGCGAGCCCAAGGTGCATCCCGATCTGCTCACGGTCCCGAACGTGGTGTTGACCCCCCACATCGCGAGCGCCACCGTGCCCACGCGCCGGGCCATGGCGGACCTCGCGACCGACAACCTCATCGGCTTCCTGACCCGAAACCAGGCAGTGACACCGGTCAATCCGGCCGTGCTTGCCTCGAAGTAAGTGACCGATCCTGTGCTTGAACTCCGGGTACTGCTTGGCCTCGCGGCGCTGAATTTCATCTTCGTCCTCTGGCTCCTGCTGCGCAGGCCGCCGGCCCCCGACCACGGCCCGCTGATCGCCACCCTCGGTGCGGCCAATGAGCGCATCGAACGTGAGTTGCGCCGCGAAATCTCGGAATCGTCCCGCGGAGTGCGTCAGGAGACGGCGCAGGCATTCGCAAGCTTCCAGCAGGCGCTGGTGCAACAGGGTGCGGAATCGACGCGCACCCAGAACGCCCAGATCGATGCTTTCGCGCAGCAACTCACGCTGCTGCAAAAGACGCTGGCCGACACTCTCAACACGCAATTGCAGGGCCTGAGCGAATCCAACGCCCGCCGCCTTGCCGAGGTGCGCGCCACGATGGAAACGCAGCTCGCGCAGCTCCAGCAGAGCAACAGCGCCAAGCTCGACGAGATGCGCAAGACGGTCGACGAAAAGCTGCAGAGCACGCTCGAAGCGCGCTTGGGCGAGAGCTTCAAGCAGGTGGCTGACAGACTGGAGCAGGTGCACAAGGGCCTTGGCGAGATGCAGACGCTGGCTGTCGGCGTCGGGAGCCTGCAGCGCGTGCTGACCAACGTGAAGACGCGCGGCGTGTTCGGCGAGGTCCAGCTCGAGGCCCTGCTCGAACAGGTGCTCACGCCCGATCAGTACGCCAAGCAGATCGAGACCCGACCGCGCAGCGGCCAGCGCGTGGACTTCGCCATCCGATTTCCCGGTCGCGGCGAGGATGGCTCGCCTGTCTGGCTACCGATCGACGCCAAGTTTCCGCGCGATGACTACGAGCGCCTGCTCGACGCGCACGAGCGCGCCGACCCTGCCGCCGCGGAACTGGCCGCCAAGGCGCTGGAAGCCCGCATCCGCAGCGAAGCCCGCGCGATTGCCGAGAACTATCTGGCCGCGCCCCACACCACCGACTTCGCGATCCTGTTCCTGCCAGTCGAGAGTCTCTATGCAGAGGTGCTGCGGCGGCCCGGCCTGATGGATGCAATCCAGCGTCAGCATCGCGTGACTCTGGCCGGTCCGACCACGCTGCTGGCGATGCTCAACAGCCTGCACATGGGCTTTCGCACGCTGGCGCTGGAGCAGCAGGCTTCGGAAGTATGGAAGGTGCTGGGCGCGGTCAAGACCGAGTTCGAGCGCTACGGCGAATGGGTGGCACGTATCAAGGAGCAGGTGGCGAAGGCCTCCGACACCCTCGACAAGGCAGACACGCGCGCCCGGCAGATGCGGCTGGCGCTGCGCAAGGTCGAAGCGCTGCCGGAGGCCGAATCGCAGGCCATGCTGCCGGCGGCCGACGACGAAGTGGCGCTGTGACGGGTGAATTGCTGCGGCTCATTGCAGCCCAGATATGCCTTCACGCGGCCATGGCCGGCATGCGCCTGGCGGCCCCGCTCCTGGCGCTTCAGCAGGGCTACAGCGCGGCGGCGGTGGGCCTGCTGATCGCGCTGTTTGCGCTCACGCAGGTCTTTCTGGCGTTGCCGGCCGGCCGGTTCGCGGACCGGCACGGTCTCAAGCGGCCGTTGATGCTATCGGTGATCGCGGCTGCTTCGGGTACCGGCCTGGCGGCGACCTTTCCGGTGTTTCCGATGATGTGCCTCGGCGCGCTGCTGACCGGAGGTGCGACCGGCGCGACCGTGATCGCGCTCCAGCGCCACGTTGGACGTGCCGCCGCCAACCCGACCCAGCTCAAGCAGGTATTCAGCTGGCTCGCCATCGCGCCAGCGGTGGCGAACTTCGTCGGGCCCTTTTGCGCGGGGTTGCTGATCGACCATGCAGGATCCGTCCCGGCCGATCCGTCGGGCTTTCGCATCGCATTCATGGCGCTGGCCCTGTTGCCGCTCGCCGGTTGGTTCTTCGCCCGCGACACGCGGGAGCTGCCGCAGGTGCCCGTTCACCATGAGGGCGGCAAGAGGCCACGTGCGTGGCACCTGCTGCGCGAGCCGATGTTCCGGCGGCTGCTGTTCGTGAACTGGTTGCAGTCCTCCAGCTGGGACGTGCACGCCTTCGTGCTGCCGATCCTTGGGCATGAACGCGGCCTGGGTGCTTCGGTGATCGGCTCCATCCTCGGCGCCTTCGCGATCGCCGCGGCGGTGATACGCGTCGTGCTGCCCATGGTGGCATCGCGCGCGTCCGAGCGCAACGTGATCGCAACGTCCACGGTCGTCACCGCACTGGTGTTTGCGGTGTATCCGTTCCTGTCGTCAGCACTTGCAATGGCAGTCTGTTCGGTGGTGCTCGGCTTTTCCCTCGGCGCCGTCCAGCCGATGGTGATGAGCATGCTGCATCAGATCACGCCGCACGCGCGCCACGGCGAGGCGCTCGGTCTGCGGCTGATGACCATCAACGCGTCGAGCGTCGCGATGCCGATGTTGTTCGGCTCCGTCGGCGCGCTGATCGGCATCGGGGGGGTGTTCTGGGTCGTGGGTGGCGTGGTGGCGCTGGGCACGCGTGCCGTGTGGGGCTTGACCGTGCCGCAGCCCGCCGATCAGATCTTGTAGAAGCGCCTGATCGCGTCCCACGCCTCCGGCGGCGTGTCCACATATTCGATCAGCTTCACGTCCTCGGGAGAGATCACGCCTTCTTCCGCAAGAAAGTCGAAGTCGAGCAACTGCTTCCAATAGTCGGCGCCGAAGAGCACGATCGGCACCGGCTTGGCCTTGCGCGTCTGCACCAGCGTGATGACCTCGAACAGTTCGTCCAGGGTGCCGAAGCCACCGGGGAAGGCCACCAGCGCCTTCGCGCGCATCATGAAGTGCATCTTGCGGATCGCGAAGTAGTGGAACCTGAAGCTCAGGGCCGGTGTGACGTAAGGGTTGGCTTCCTCTTCCATCGGCAAAGCGATTGCCAGGCCGACCGAGATGCCGCCACCCTCATAGGCGCCACGGTTGGCCGCCTGCATGATCCCGGGGCCGCCGCCGGTGCAGACGAAAAGCTTGTCTTCCGGTTCCTTGTCGTCGCTGTATTGCGCGACCAGCTTGCCGAAGGCGCGCGCCTTTTCGTAGTAGTGGGAACTGCGCGCCAGCTTGCGCCAGCGGGCCGCGGCGACCGTGTCGCCGGCGGCGTCGGCCTGGGCGATCAGGGCGCCGGACTCCTCTTCGCTGCGAAAGCGGGCGCTGCCGAAGACCACCACGGTGTTCTCGATGCCGTGCGCGCGCATTTCGAGGTCGGGCTTCATCAGTTCAAGCTGCATGCGCAGGCCTCGCGTCTCGCGGCGCAGCAGGAACTCGGGATCGGCAAAGGCGAGCCGCGAAGGATCCGGGTGAAGCGGAAGACCCTTGTCCGAGTGGGCCTGCAGAGTGGCCCAGGCGTCGGCGAGGCGCTTGTTGTGAAGGTCGTGTGTGCTGTTGAGCATGGTCTGGCAGGAAAGTAGGTCGCAGTCTGGGATTGTGCGCGCTGCAGTGTCCGGGCCCGGTCGGAATCGGGAGGTTCAGAACTGGCCATGGCGGCCGGCTCCGCCGAGGAAACGAGCGGCTCCCGCTGCGCCTTCGGCCAGGACGATCGGCACGCCGAGACGGCCTTCCTGTCTGAGCGCTTCCGCCAGCGGCAGGTTCCACTGGTTGTAGGCCGACGCGCGATCGGCCAGCATGCATTGCTGGGGAAAGGCCGCGAGTTCGTGCGCCAGTTGTTCTGCCGCGCGGCGCGCATCCCCATCGGGCACGACGCGGTTCACGAGGCCCATGGCGAGCGCTTCGTCGGCGGCGACGGCTCGGCCGGTCAAAATCAGGTCGAGCGCCCGGGCCATGCCGACGATGCGAGGCAGCCGCACGGTGCCGCCGTCGATCAAGGGCACGCCCCAACGGCGGCAGAACACGCCGAACACCGCGCCGGCCTCGGCCACGCGCAGGTCGGCCAGCAGGGCGAGTTCGAGGCCGCCCGCCACGGCATGGCCGCTGACGGCGGCTATCAGCGGCTTGGAAAGCGCCATGCGGCTCGGGCCCATCGGCCCTGCACCGGCGCCTTCGGGGTCGAGTTCGTTGCGCCGGGCCGGATCGCCGAGGGCGCCGAGATCGGCACCGGCGCAGAACACGCCATGATCGCCCCAAAGCACCGCCACCCGCTGGCTGCCGTCGGCCTCGAAGCGCTCGAAGGCCTCGCGCAATCGGTTGGCCATCTCGCGGTCTACCGCGTTGCGCTGCCGTGGGCGGCTCATGACGATGGTGCTGACCGGACCATCGATGTCGGTGCGGACGGAGGTTGTCATGGCGACAAGCGTACGCAAAAAAGGCTCCGCGCGGGAGCCTTCCTTGGGAGCGCGAGTCGCTTAGACCCGCTTGCGATATTCGCCGGTGCGCGTGTCGATTTCGATGCGGTCACCCTGGGCGACGAAAAGCGGCACGCCCACTTCGAAACCGGTGGAGATCTTGGCCGGCTTCATGACCTTGCCCGAAGTGTCGCCCTTGACGGCCGGCTCGGTCCAGGTGATTTCGCGCTCGACGCTGGTGGGCAGTTCGACCGAAATGGCCTTGCCGTCGTAGAACACCACTTCGACGGGCATGCCGTCGTCGAGGTAGTTCAGGGCGTCGCCCATGTTCTCGGCTTCGACTTCGTACTGGTTGAACTCGGTGTCCATGCAGACATACATCGGGTCGGCGAAGTAGGAATAGGTGCACTCCTTCTTCTCGAGCACGATCTGGTCGATCTTGTCGTCGGCCTTGAACACGACTTCGGTGTTGAAGTTGGCGATCAGGCTCTTGAGCTTCATGCGCACGGTGGCGGAATTGCGGCCGCCGCGGCTGTACTCGGTCTTGAGGACGACCATCGGGTCTTTGCCGTGCATGATCACGTTGCCGGCGCGGATTTCTTGAGCGATTTTCATAAACAGGGTCTCTGGATGTTGGCCGCTCGGTGCGTCTGCAAGCCTATACGCATGTTCAGGTACGTTCAAGCTCAATGGCGCATTCACCGCGGCGGGTTCAGCGGAAGGTGCGGCTGACGGGGTGAAACCCGGCCGGAAATCCGCAAAGCCTGCTATTTTAGCTTTTTTGGCCGATGAATCGCCGAAGCCGGGTCACAAGATCGTCCTGGACGCGGAGCCGATCACGGGCGGCAAGCACCGCGGCGTGCCAGGATTCGAGCGTCGGCGCATCGAGTACCGGCAATGCGCCCTCGGCCATGCCGTTCCAGCGGTGATGAAAGTCGCGCATCGTCCGAGGGGCGTCCAGCCAGTCCAGGAAAGCGTTGAGCTTGACGTGGTGGGCATCGTCGTCCTGCTCGTAGATCTGCCAGACGAAAGGCGCGCCGGCCCATAGAGCGCGGGCCAATGAGTCTTCTCCGCGCACGAAATTCAGGTCACAGGACCAAAGGAGGTGGTCGAAGTCCTGCTGCGGCATGTACGGCAGCCAAACGATCGAAAGTGCGCCGCGCTGCGCCCGACCCGGCGGCAAGGCGCGGGTTGCGCGCCCGGCGGTCACCAGCAGTCGGGATGGCTGCTCCGCCCCCTCAAGCTGCGCGAGCAGGGCCTCGAGGGCCGGCGGCTCGTAGCAGAAGAGTGAAATGAGGCGCTCCCCACCCCAGGCGATGCCCTGCCTCTTGAGCCAGGCGCCGCGATCGAAGCTTGCGCGGCGTGCCAGGAGATCGGTTTCTCGCAGCAGACCGCCCGTCGCGTCGGTAAATCCCGGGTAGAAGAAGTGCTTTGTCAAGCCGCTCCCCGGTCCTCGGAATACCGGCGAGGGCAAGCCGTGCAGTCGTTCGACGTACGGTTCGGCCGAAAGATATTCCAGGTTCAGCCACGCGCGGCTGCCCGCTTGCCCGGCAAAGCGTGCGACGGCTTCCGGCGCGGGATCGCAGCCGAAGGCCTCGATCAGCACGTCGGGTGCCGCGGCGGCAGCTGCGTGCGTTCCGGCGGTCGCTTCTTCCCAGGCGATGACCGTGACGCCATGGCAACCTCCCGGCGCCATCCATGCCAGGGCCGCGGGGTCGTCGACCCACAGCCGCACGGTTTCGCCCCGCGCCGCCAGTCCGCAGGCGAGCCGCCAGCAAACGCCCAGGTCGCCGTGGTTGTCGATCACCCTGCAGAAAATGTCCCATCGCATCGCGAGATACTCTACAGCTCAATCTTCGCAGCGCCACGAGACAGCGTCCCTCCGAGCCGATCATGTTCATGGCGCCGGCACAATAGAAGCGATGTCTGAAACGCATTCCGATCAGCTGCTCAGCGAAGTAGCAGCATTGCCGCAATTGCCTGGCGTCTATCGCTATTTCGACGCGGCGGGGGGGGTTCTCTACGTGGGCAAGGCGCGCAATCTCAAGAAGCGCGTGGCCAACTATTTCCAGAAGAACCATGGCGGTACGCGCATCGGCCACATGATCTCGAAGATCGTGCGCATGGAGACCACAGTGGTGCGCTCCGAGGCGGAGGCGCTCTTGCTCGAGAACAACCTGATCAAGACGCTCAAGCCGCGCTACAACATCCTGTTTCGCGACGACAAGAGCTATCCGTATCTCAAGATCGCGTCGCATGCCTTCCCTCGGCTGGCCTACTATCGCGGCGCGGTCGATCGAAAGCATCGCTACTTCGGGCCTTACCCCAGCGCGTGGGCGGTGAAGGAATCGATCCAGCTGCTGCAGAAGGTCTTCAAGCTGCGCACCTGCGAAGACACGGTGTACAGCAACCGCACGCGGCCCTGCCTGCTCTACCAGATCAAGCGCTGCAGCGGACCCTGCGTGGGCTATATCACGCCTGAAGACTATGCGCACGACGTGGCCAATGCGGAGGCGTTCCTGATGGGCGACACGCAGGCCGTGCTCACCCATCTCGAGGCGCGCATGATGAGCCATGCCGAGAAGCTGGAATTCGAGCAGGCGGCCGAATTGCGCAACCAGATGTCGGCGCTGTCGCGCGTGCTGCACCAGCAGTCGATCGAGATTGCATCGGACAAGGACGTCGACATCCTGGCGGTGAAGGTGCAGGGGGGCAAGGCCTGCGTCAACCTGGCGATGGTGCGAGGGGGGCGCCATCTGGGGGATCGAGCCTACTTCCCGGTCCATGTGGAGGATGCGGCGCAGATCCAGAATGGCGAGTTTGACGCGGAAGAAGAGGGCGCGGAGGCGCCCCACGCTTCCGTCGAGGTGCAGGTACTCGAGGCTTTCATCGCCCAGCACTATATGGACGTGCCCGTCCCGGCCACGCTCGTCCTGAGCGAGCTCGTGGGGCGCGAGCTGATCGAGGCTGTGTCGCAGCAGGCCGGCACACGCATCACAGCTGTCTTCCAGCCGCGGGAGCAGCGTCGGCACTGGCTCGAAATGGCGCTCACGAACGCCGGCCTGCAACTCGCGCGCTTGCTGGCCGAAGAAGGGTCGCAGCAGGCGCGCACCCGAGCGCTGGTCGACGCGCTCGAACTGGCACCAGATGATCTCGACAACTTCCGCGTCGAATGCTTCGACATCTCGCACACCGCGGGCGAGGCGACCCAGGCTTCCTGCGTGGTGTTCGAGCACCACGCGATGCAGAACCGGGAGTACCGACGCTACAACATCGAGGACATCACGCCGGGTGACGACTACGCGGCGATGCGCCAGGTGCTCCATCGCCGTTACGGCAAGCTGGCGGAGGCGATGGCTGCGGAAACCGATGCACCGCCCGCGGGTGATGCGGGCGGCGCGGGCATGGACGCTGCGCCGAAGACCCGCGGCGCGCGCATGCCGGAACTCGTGTTGGTCGATGGAGGCAAGGGCCAGGTGTCGATGGCGCGCGAGGTGTTCAGCGAACTGGGCTTGCCGCTGTCGTTGATCGTCGGCGTCGAGAAGGGCGAGGGGCGCAAGGTCGGACTCGAAGAGCTCGTTTTCGCCGATGGCCGTGACAAGGTCTACCTCGGCCGCGATTCCGCGGCGCTCATGCTGGTGGCGCAGATCCGCGACGAGGCCCATCGCTTCGCCATCACCGGCATGCGCGCCAAGCGGGCCAAGATCCGCGTGGGAGGGAGCCAACTCGAAGACATCCCCGGGATCGGCCCGAAACGCCGCGCGCGCTTGCTGCAACGGTTCGGCGGAATTCGTGGCGTCGCGGCGGCCAGCGTGGAAGACATCGCTTCGGTCGATGGCATCGCGCTCGATCTCGCCGAAGAGATCTATCGCGCATTGCATTGAGCATACCGCCAGGCTTCCCGCACTTCGTGTCGGTTCGCCTACCCCCTTTCAGGGGGCAATACCGGCAGGGCCGACGAAGCCGATTCCGCGGTATCCGTGGAAATGAACTGGCCAGAGTGCCGGTGCCTCCACGCGGGAGCGACCGCGGAACCGGCTCCGCCGGTCCGCCGGCCGCGCCCCCTTGAGGGGGAAGGCGGCTACGCGAAGCGAGCAAGCCTGGGAGCGGGCCATATACTCGTCGCAATGTTCTGGACGCTCCCTACGATCATGACCTGGACGCGCATCGTCGCGATCCCGTTGATCGTGGGCGTGTTTTACCTGCCCATCGCGGAGCCGATGCGCAACCTCACCGCCACGGTGATGTTCATCCTGTTCGCGGCAACCGACTGGCTCGATGGCTTTCTGGCGCGCAGACTCAATCAGACTTCTGCCTTCGGTGCCTTTCTTGATCCGGTCGCCGACAAGTTCCTCGTCTGCGCGTCGCTCCTGGTTCTGGTTCACCTGAACCGGGCCGACGTCTTCGTGGCGCTGATCATCATCGGGCGCGAGATCGCCATCTCCGCCCTGCGCGAATGGATGGCCCAGATCGGCGCCGGCAAGAGCGTCGCGGTGCACATGATCGGCAAGATCAAGACCGTGGTGCAAATGGTCGCGATCCCGTTCCTGCTCTTCAACGGCATGCTGTTCGGTGCGATCGACACCGGGGCCTGGGGCCAGTGGCTGATCTGGATATCCGCCGTTCTCACCGTCTGGTCGATGGTCTACTACCTGCAAAAAGCCATTCCGGAGATCCGGGCACGCGCGAAATGAGCGCCGACGCCCGTTCGACGGGCTGGATGCGAGCCATGCCGGCGGTCTTCGTGCTGATCTGGAGCACCGGCTTCATCGTGGCGCGCTATGGCATGCCCTTCGCGCCGCCGCTCAAGTTCCTGGCGGTGCGCTATGCGCTCACCTTGATGTGCTTTGTGCTGTGGGTGCAGGCGGCGGGGGTGGCCTGGCCGCGCAAGCGCGCGCAGTGGGGACATCTCGCAGTGTTGGGCATCCTCATGCAGGCTGGGTACCTCGGCGGTGTCTGGGCGGCCGTGAAGGCTGGCATGGGCTCCGGGCTGGTCGCATTGCTCGTCGGCATCCAGCCGGTACTCACGGCACTGTGGATGTCAATGCATGGCGGTTCGGCCACGCGCCGACAGTGGGCGGGATTGATGCTTGGGTTCGCGGGGTTGGTGCTGGTTGTCTCGCGCAAGCTGGGGCAGGGCGGTGAAGTCAGTGTCCTGACGATGGGGTTGGCGCTGATGGCGCTCTTTTCGATGACGGGCGGCACGCTCTACCAGAAGCGCTTCCTCGAACCCTGCGATGTGCGCAGCGCGAGCGCGGTGCAGATCGCCGCGGCCTTGTTCGTGACGCTGCCGTTCGCGGCGTTCGAGCCCGAGAGCATCCAATGGAATCTGGCTTCGGGCGGGGCGATGGCCTGGTCTGTACTCGTCCTTTCGTTGGGCGGCAGTTCGTTGCTCTACCTGCTCATTCAGCGCGGTACGGCGACGGCCGTGACAAGCCTGCTCTATCTCGTGCCGCCATGCACGGCCGTCATGGCGTGGTTGTTGTTCGCCGAGCCGATCACCGCTCTCTCATTGGCGGGAATCGCGATGACGGCGCTGGGCGTGAGTCTGGTCGTGCGCGGCGGGCGCTGATGCCGTTCAGCGCGGATGCCGGCCATCGGCCTTCCAGGGTTCGCCGCGAAACTGGCTGCGGGAGCACACGCACCAGTTCTCCCGATGCGAGCCGAGGTGCGATGTCCCAGAGGCTACGCAGCATGATGCCGTGGCCGGCCAGGCATCAGTCCCGGACCATTTCCCCTCAGTTGCTCGACAGCGCACCGCGCACGCGGACGCGCGCCGTACCGCCATCCTTCACGTGGCGGAGGGTCCAGGGCGTTGCCATTGCTGCCATATGGGAAAGTATGAATTGGCTGATTGTTGCTTGATGAGGATCTGCGCGCAACGCACAATCGCCGCGTGCTTGAATCCTTCTCCACCTTCGACCTCTTCCGCAATGGCGTGCGGATGCATGGCCGAATCGGTGGTCACGGCGCGCCGCTGCTGCTGCTTCACGGTCATCCCCAGACGCATGCGATCTGGCATTGCACGGCGCCGGCGCTGGCTGCGCATTTCACGGTCGTCATGCTCGATCTGCGCGGATATGGCGATTCGGGGCGCCCGGCGGGTGATGGAGGCCATGTGCTCTACAGCAAGCGCGAAATGGCGCTCGATGCACTGGCGGTCATGCAGCACCACGGCTTCGATCGTTTCGGTGTGCTGGCCCATGATCGAGGCGCGCGCGTTGCGCACCGACTCGCGGCGGACCACCCGGCGGCGGTGCAGCGCCTGATGCTGCTCGACATCGCGCCGACGCTCGAAATGTACGAGCAGACTTCGGAAGCTTTTGCGCGCGCCTACTGGCATTGGTTCTTCCTGATCCAGCCGCCGCCGCTGCCGGAGGCGCTCATCGAAACCGATCCGGTGCGTTATGTGCGCAGCGTCATGGGAGGGCGGCACGCGGGCCTCGCGCCCTTTGCGCCGGAGGCGATGGCCGAGTACGAGCGTTGTGCAGCGATCGAGGGCACGGCTCATGCCATCTGCGAAGACTACCGGGCCTCGGCCACCATCGATCTCGAGCATGACCGCAGCGACATCGCGGCCGGCCGCAAGCTCGCGCAGCCGCTGCGCGTCCTGTGGGGTGAGCATGGTGTTGTGGGGCGATGCTTCGACGTGCTGGCGCAATGGAGCCGACGTGCCGATGACGTGTCGGGCCGGCCGTTGCCCTGCGGCCACTATATTCCCGAGGAGGCGCCGCTTCATCTGCTGGCCGAGGCGCTGCCTTTTTTCAACGCTACCCCTTGAGGATCGAGACATGAGCACCCAACGAATCGCAGTCATTGCCGGCGACGGCATCGGCAAGGAAACCATGCCGGAGGGATTGCGAGTGCTCGACGCCGCGGCGCGCAAGTTTGGCATCGAGCTGCATTTCGACCATTTCGATTTCTCGAGCTGGGACTACTACGAAAGGCACGGGAAGATGCTGCCCGACAACTGGAGGGAGCAGATCGGAGGCCACGACGCCATCTATTTCGGCGCCGTCGGTTGGCCCGAGAAGATTCCGGATCACGTGTCGCTTTGGGGCTCACTCCTGTTGTTTCGCCGCGAGTTCGATCAGTACATCAATCTGCGGCCGGCTCGGCTGATGCCAGGCATCGTGGCGCCGGTGGTGCGGCGCGACGGCACGCCGCGCCAGCCGGGCGAGATCGACATGTACATCGTGCGCGAGAACACGGAGGGCGAGTACTCCAGCATCGGCGGGCGCATGTACGAAGGGACGCAGCGCGAGATCGTCGTGCAGGAAACGGTGATGTCGCGCATCGGCGTGGATCGCGTGCTCAAGTTTGCCTTCGAGCTTGCGCAGTCGCGGCCCAAGAAGCACCTGACCAGTGCGACCAAGTCCAACGGCATCTCGATCACGATGCCGTACTGGGACGAGCGCGTCGCCGAGATGGCGAAGAGCTATCCGGGTGTCAAGCTCGACAAGTTCCATATCGACATCCTGACCGCGCACTTCGTCCAGCGTCCCGACTTCTTCGACGTGGTGGTCGCGAGCAATCTGTTCGGCGACATCCTCTCCGACCTGGGCCCTGCATGCACCGGCACGATCGGGATCGCGCCCAGCGCCAACCTCAACCCGCAAAGAACCACGCCATCGTTGTTCGAGCCCGTGCACGGCTCGGCACCGGACATCGCAGGGCGGGGCATCGCCAACCCGATCGGCCAGATCTGGTGCGGCGCGATGATGCTGGAGTTTCTGGGCCACAAAGCCGCGCACGATGCAATCCTGGCGGCGATCGAGAAGGTGCTGGCGCCTTCCAGCGGCGCGCCGCGCACGCCGGACATCGGTGGAACGGGGAGTACTTCAGACCTCGGCAAGGTGATCGCGCAGGCTCTTTGAAAAAAGACTTCGCAAAACGCCACTAAAATCGCGGTCCTCACTTCGTCRTGCGGGTGAGTGTCATATTGACACCCCGTAGACCAGTGGTTGTAATCCTTGTCGGCAGTGCGCTGCCGGCGCGTCAGAATTGCCACCCTTCTCCCTACCCAACCTCATGGCACGGGCCATGGGGATGGGATCGTTCTGACGTCACCGACCAACAATTTTTCCTGCAAGGGGCCCTTGTGAACAAAACCGAACTGATTGAGCACATCGCAAAGAACGCCGACATTTCCAAAGCCGCTGCCACGCGCGCACTCGAATCGACCATCGGCGCCATTCGGACAACGCTCAAGAAAGGCGGCTCCGTGTCGCTCGTCGGTTTCGGTACTTTTGCGGTCGGCAAGCGTGCGGCCAGGACCGGGCGCAATCCACGCACCGGCGACGCGATTAAAATCAAGGCCGCCAAGATCCCGAAGTTTCGTCCAGGCAAGGCGTTGAAAGACGCGTTGAACTGAGACACTGTTTTCCGGTGGGGTGCTTAGCTCAGCTGGTAGAGCGGCGCCCTTACAAGGCGTAGGTCGGGGGTTCGAACCCCTCAGCACCCACCACCCGAAGCAAAGGCGAACAAGTTGTTCGCCTTTTTTGTTGCTGTCCCGTCATCCGTCACAGAGAGTGTTCAAGCATGTTTGACTCCTTCCGCAAGTACAACAAGATCATCATGGTGCTCTTGTTCTTGCTGATCATCCCGTCGTTCATTTTGTTCGGCGTCGATCGCTACCAGGGGGGTGGCCGAGGTGAGAAGGTCGCGCGCGTCGCGGGTAACGACATCACGCGGCCGGAGTGGGATGCGCAGCACCGCAACGAGGTGGACAGAATCCGTCAGCAGGCGCCCAACGTCGACCCGGCCTTGCTGGATTCGGACGCCGCGCGCTACACCACGCTGGAGCGCATGGTGCGTGATCGCGTGTTGACGGCTGCGGCTGCGAAATCCAACATGACCGTGTCCGAGGAGCGGCTCGCGCGCCTATTTGCAGAAGACACAGGGCTCGCGTCTTTCCGAACCGCCGATGGAAAGTTCGATCGTGAAGCATTCATGCGCGCGACCGGTCGGACACCCGAGCAGTACGAGGCTTCGGTGCGCTCCGATCTGGCGACTCAGCAGGTGCTGCTCGGCGTTTCGGGGACGGCATTCGCCACCGCGGCGCAGACGGCGGTGGCGCTCAACGCTTTCTATGATCGCCGCGAAGTCCAGATTGCGCGTTTCAAAGCTGGCGACTTTGCGTCGAAGGTCAGCATCAACGATGCTGACCTCCAGGCCTACTACAAAGACCATACTGCGCAGTTCCAGGAGCCAGAGAAAGCCAGCATTGAATACCTGGTGCTCGACCTGGACGCGGCCAAGAAGAACATCGCGGTCAGCGAGGCCGACCTCAGGAGCTACTACGACCAGAACACGGCACGATTCGGCTCCAAGGAAGAACGACGCGCAAGCCATATTCTGATTGCGGCGCCAGCGAGCGCGCCGGCTGCCGAGCGCGAGAAGGCACGGGCAAAGGCGCAGGAGATTCTGGCCGAGGTGAGGAAGGCGCCCGCCACTTTCGCTGACGTGGCGCGCAAGAACTCGCAAGATCCCGGCTCTGCGGAGAAGGGCGGCGACCTCGATTTCGTGACGCGCGGCGCGATGGTCAAGCCCTTCGAGGATGCGATGTTCGCGCTGAAGAAGGGCGAGATCAGCGATGTCGTCGAAACCGAGTTCGGCTATCACATCATCCAGCTCAACGACATCAAGCCAGCCGTGGTGCCACCTTTCGAGAAAGTGCGAGCTTCCATTGAGAACGAGGTGCGTGGGCAGCAAGCCACGCAGGAGTTCGCCAAGGCCGCCGAAACCTTCACCGACCTCGTCTACCAGCAGCCAGACAGTCTGAAGCCGGCGGCCGACAAGTTGAAGCTTGCGATCCAGACTGCGAGCAACGTTGGGCGGCTCCCGGCGCAGGGCGCTACGGGTGCGCTGGCGAGCCGTAACTTCTTGAACGCGCTCTTCGCAGCGGATTCGCTGGAGCGTAAGCACAACACCGAAGCCATCGAGGTGGGACCGAACCAGCTCGCATCGGGGCGCTTGGTTCAGTATTCGGCAGCGCGAGTGCAATCATTTGATGAGGTCAAGGACAAGGTACGTGCCCAGCTTGTCGCCGAGCGCGCGGCCTCGCTTGCCAAGGCGGAAGGCGAGGCGAAGCTCGCGGCATGGAAATCGAGTGCGCCTGAGGCTGCCTTCGGCCCTTCGCTCACCATTTCTCGGCTCGAAACGCAGTCGCAGCCGGCACCTGTCATCGAAGGCGCCCTGCGCGCGGATACCAGCAAGCTTCCCGCCCTGGTTGGCGTGAATCTCGGCGCGGAGGGATATGCCGTGGTTCGCATCAGCAAGGTGGTGCCCCGCACGCCACCGGCTGCCGATGCTGCCCGGCAGGAGACCGAGCAGTTCGCTCAGGCGGTTGGTGCGGCCGAGAGCGTGGCGTACTACAACTTGCTGAAAGACAAGTTCAAGGCAGAAATTCTGGTGCCAAGGCCTGCGGATTCGCTCCCGGGCGGAGGAAGGTAGATTTTTGACGCTACAATTGCAAGCTAAGTGGTGGCTGTAGCTCAGCTGGTAGAGTCCCAGATTGTGATTCTGGTCGTCGTGGGTTCGAGTCCCATCAGCCACCCCACTGTCTATAAGCCTCTGCTGCTATCGAAACGATAGCGCCAGAGGGCCAAAATCCCCAAAACGGGAATATCATAGCGCCGCTCGGCGGACCTCCCTTGTGCGATCGTAGACACTCGCGGTGGTCGCCGGGTCAGCGTGCAATTCGGGCAAATTGCCAAACTTCAATTTGAAGTACGTGGTGTAGTGCCCGCGAAGATCGTGAAACGTAAAGCGATCTTCAATGATCTTTTCTTCAATTGCCTTTGCCATTAGGCGCGCCCACATTGCTTTGAAGCCGGACTCCGAATAAGGGTTGCCGGTGCGCGGCGCGCGGAATACGGCGCCCATAGGCGAGTAGCCCGGCAATGCACGCATGCGGTCAATGACCTCCTGAAGTGCGGTGCTCACGCAAACCAATTCCCGCTTGCTCTTGTTACCCCGCTGCTTGGCTCGCTGCAAGCGCACAACCTCGTCGTCGACCTGGGGCCAGTGCAGCTTCAGGAACTCCGCGCGGCGGTTCCCGGCCAGGGCCGCGAACTGTGCCATCGACACCAGAACGACCGCGCTGGGCCCCTGCTGTAGCGCCCACGCAACAAAGGCATCAAGTTCCTTCTGCTCCACCAGGCGCTCGCGCGGCTCTTCGGGGTTGCGCCGGACCTCCTTGCAGGGGTTGCGGTCGATGTCGCCCAGCTCGACGGCCAGATTGAACAGGTTGGAGAGCAGCGCGACCTCGCGATTCGCCACGATCGGCGCTTCGGCGCGGTGGACGCGCAGGTACCTCGCAATGTCCCGCGGCTTGACGAGGGAGACAAAGCCTTTCTCGAAAACCTTGGCGAGCTCCTTCCAGTTGTCGCGGTACTGCGCCTTCGTGCTCTCGGCAAGGCGCTTCCACTCCGGGCGGTCTTGGTACAGGCGCCACAGGCGCCCGAAGGTGCCTTCGTCGCTCGACTGAATCCCGGCGATCGCCAGCACGCGGCGCAGCGCCGCGCCCTTGTCCTGGCCGAGATTGATCGGCTTTCCATTGATCGGCTTGTAGCGGTAGGTGACGCTGCCGTCCTTGCGAGGGCGGGCCTCCATGCGGGGGAGCAGCCCGAGGGCTGACTGGCGATCGCGATGTCTCATGCGGTTTTGCTCCAGTTCAGACCGTTCGCGGCCGGCTCGCTGGGGTCGCGTTGCGTAGGGTATCCCAGTGCCTTCTTCATGGCGTCCCGGCCGACGATGAGGGAGCCGTCGGCGGGCCGGCGCTCGAAGGGTACCTGCATGCGCTTGAGGGCGCGCGCCTGGGCACTGAACTTTTGCAGGCCGGTGATTTCCTGAATCTCCTCGCGGGAGAGGGTCAGCGGCTCAGGCATGGGTCGCCCCTTTCCGTGCATCGCGCTCGGCTGTGTCACCGACAGGAAAGCAACTGCTCAAGGCCGCGACGATTTCGTTGTGCCGGTTGGCTTTGTGGCGCGCGGTTTCGCGCGAGAGATACCCGCTGGCGTCGTCTTCCTCTGCCCGGGCTCGCAGGTAGGCGCGATAGTGCTCCAGGCGCAGCATGCGCAAGATGAGCTGGTGGCTCGCGAGCGGCTGGACCGTTACGACTTGGCCCTCGGCGTGCGCGCGAGCGATGAGATCTGAGGTGGCTTGTTCGAGGCTCATGAGCGTTCCTTCTGCGCGGCAGCGCGCGCGATGTTGAGCTTGGTCATCATTTCGATCGAACCGCCTTGAACTGGGTACCCCCGCGCGCTGATACTTTGGTCAACCAACCACCGGAGGGCGCCATGGCACTGGAACGCCTGCATCACGAACTGCTCAGCTTCTTGAAAGATGAGGGCGCCACGGAGTTCTTGATCAGAGCGTGGGAGGACGCCTGGTACAGCGCAGTTGCGCTGCCCGGCGAACCGCTGCCTTGCCCTGTGTGCTTTCTTGATGGGCGGGTAGAGCGCCTTGTGCCGTTGCTCAGCGTCCGTGACCTGGGGACGGCACGTTGCGAAGCCTGTAAGACGGCGTTCGAATTTGATGGTGGATGACGTCATTCACCGGTGCCTTTCTCAGGTTCTGGTTGTGGATCCAACACTGACACCGCCCAGCGCAGGGCCGACAGTTCGGCCTTGTCGAAACTCAGGTGCTTGTCGGGGTTGGCCGCGATTCGTCCTTCCAGATGGTCAGCGCGGCGGCGCAGCATTCGCAGGCGCCGCTCGCGCTTCCTCTCTGGCGTCGTGCCAGTGGTCATGGGCTAGGCCTTGCCAGTCAGGACCGTGTAGCCGCTCTGCTCGGCGACCTGGGCGACGTAGCCCTTGAAGGCGTCCTCGATGGCGTTCTCGGGGCGCTCCAGCTCGTAGGTGAATTGCACCTTGCCGCTGTGCAGGCGGTACTTCAGGCGGGCCGTGAGCTTGTAGCCGCCGCCGTTCTTGAACAGGCGCAGGCCCAGCGTGAAGGTCTTCGGGATCTTGAATTCCCCGTTGGCGCCGGCCGTGGCGTCGATCGTCTCGTTGTAGACGAGCTGGGTTTGGCCGTCTTGCAGGCGCTTCGCGCTGGAGAAGTTGATGCCGCTCGTTGCCTGAATGGTGGTGGCCACCGTCAGCAGGTTCTTCGCATCCTCGCCTTGCAGGTCGGCGAAGTTGTCCTCGATGAACTCTGCGAACTCGGTCTGACCGAAAGCCACGCCGTCCTTTTCGATCCAGCGCTTGGCCTCGGGCGTGAGTTCCGCCTTGAACGTTGCGCGATGGTCGCGCCAGCCGGCGCCGGCCTTGGTGTCGTTGAAGACCGCCGTCAGGGTGCGGCTGTCGGTGTCGGCGTAGATGTAGCCGGTCGACTGCGCGGCCTGATCGGCGCAGTAGGACAGCAGGCTCGCGACGTCGCCGAGCACGATGGTGCCCTTCTTGCGGTAGGGCGCGGCCTCGGCCTTCTCCACCGCTGCGGTGAGGTCGAGCAGCTGGTAGCGCTCGGGCACCACGACGTGCTGGGTCTTCTCAATCACCTTCGTGGCGAGGCCTGCGGCGGTCAGGCCGGAGACGATTTGCGCGGTTGCGCTGTTGATGGCGTCGGACATGGATCAGGCTTCCTTGAATTGCAGGGGGGTGGCGGGAGCGACTTCGCGCAGCTCGAGGCTGTGTTGCCGCGGGTGTTGGCGCGTGGTTTCACCGTCGTCGGTGAGGAAGAAGAAGTCCGTGGGTTGCTCGGGCTTCGGCAGTTCGAGCTTCCGCTCGGCGGTGATGGTCACCTTGTCGACGTAGCCGTTGCCCTTGATGGTCGGTGCGACCTTCAGCTTCAGCGTGATCGACCCGGCGCGGCCGGTGTTCTGAACGGTCTGAAGAAGCTCCTTCAGATCGGCGGTCAGCGCGGCTTGCGTGCTGCCATCGTTCAGTTCGTTGAGCAGGAGGGTGAAAGACTTCACTTCATGGTTTCCTTGGTTGAGGTTGGGATGCGTGACAGCAAAAGGGCTTCCGTGCGGCTCTAGCGGCCGGTCAGATCAGTGCCAGCTCGAGCGCGGCGGCGGCGTTCTTGATGGCGAGGTCCAGCGCGCGGTGGCGCCGGCTGGCCGGGTCCAATTCGCCGCGCCGGCTCTCGGCCATGGTGATGAACGCGCCGATGGACGCCTTCATCCGCTGCACGCTGCCGCCATCGCCCGCGTTGAGCCCGACCAGGGCGACGGCGGACTCACTGAGCACCGTCGTGAGGTTGACCTCGCCCGCATCGGGCGCCTTCGCATCGCTGGGGGCAGGGGACGCTTCGGGCTGTGCCTTGGCTGCGTCTGCCTTGCGGCGCGCCGCGCAGGCTTCGCAGTTGGGGTCGTCGCACGGCGGGAACAGACTTTCGAGTTCGGCCGCGAGCGTGGGCTTGCCGTCCTTGTTGAGAGGGCTGTCGATCAGCGCCATGAGCAGCGCTGCGGCGAGCGCGCTTTGGCCCTTGGTGGTGTTGAGGGAAGCGAACATGAAACTCCTTGGGAGAGTGGTTGAGGGAAAGGGTTAGGCCGCTTGGGAGAAGCTGGGGGCGTTGGCGGCGGCGAGCGCGCGCAGGGCGCGCTCCTGGCGATCGACCTCGGCCTTGAACTCCAGCAGGTCCGACTCCATCGCGGCGATGTAGTCGTCGTCGCGCTTGATGCGGACAAGGTGCAGCGGGTAGTCGATCGCGCGCAGCGCGGGGCAATAGAAGCCCAGGTGCCACCACTCGCGGCCGGTGACCCACATGCAGCCCTGCACTTGGTCCATGATTTCCGACACGTCGTTGAGCAGCAGGACGGGGCGCAGGCTCACCGGCGACACGAAGCACTTGTATTCACTGCCGCCCTTGGTGCCGATCAGGCCGTCGGCGCTTGCGCCGAAGATGCCGTCCTCGGTGACCACGAAACCGGCGCGCTCCACGATCACGCCTTCGAGGATCTGGTGCTCGGCGCGAGCCTCCGGCTCCAGCTCGTGGCCACGGGCCATTTGCCACGTCTCGTAGCCTTCGTCCATGGGCTCGCCGCTGATGCGCTCGAAGGCGACGCGGAAGGCGTAGTTCTTCGCGGTGTCGGACAGCTCGCCGACCTTCTCGCCGTCCAGTGCGCGCTGCACGACTTCGGCCTTGGGTGCGGCCTTGTAGCCCGCTTCGATACGCGCTTCGAGTTCCGACATTCCCTTGCGGATCGATTCGACGTAGATCTGTTGGCGATCGTCCAGGCCTCCGACACGCTGGCGGGCCAGCTTGAAGTTGCTGGCGGTGATGACGCCGGCACGGGCCTTGTGCCACTCGTCCGAGCCCTGCTCGCAGTTGATGACGCGAAAACTCATGGTGTTCTCCTGGGGTTGAGGGGTTACTGCTCGAACGCGGCCTTGCGCTCGTCGAAGAAGGCCTCCAGGGCGGCGCGCGCGCCTTCGTCGGCCACGGCGTTGATGAGGTCGGCGGCGATGTAGAGCGCATCGAGATCCGAGGCATCGGCCAGGCGCTTCTTGACCGCTTCGGCGGTGAAGACGGGCGCGCCGGTCGTTGCCGGTGCTTGGGCCGCAGGCGCGGCCGTGGGCTTCGGCGGCGGTGCCGGGGGGCGCGTGCGCGCGGGCTTCGCGGTCGCGTCGGTGGCTTGCGCTGCCGGAGCAGCGGCGGAAGTTGCGGCCGGTTGCGCTGGCGCGGCGCCGTTGTCGACCGTGCGGTTCTTGTCTGCCTCGTTGGCGACCTTCGCGAGCGCATCCAGCTCTTCGGCCAGGAGGCTGCGCTGGGCCGGCAGGAGTTCCTTCCAGTAGACGCCGAACGCATCGCGGCCCTTGCCCGCCGCTGCGTGCGCGGCGTCCTTCAGCGACTGCGGCGCCGCAGCACGCTCGGGCTCAACGACGTCGGCCGCGCCCATGAACACGCTGGTCGACATGGCGAGTTCGTCCGGCGTGTAGACGCCGAGGATCAACTCGGGGGTGTGCAGACGCCCCCAGCGGTTGGTCGCGAGGTAGGCAATCTGCTGCTTCGGGTCTTCGGCCCACAGCGTGGAGTTGCGCGTGCGTGCCTGAGTCATCAGGATCTCAAGCTCGCGCGGCTTGCTCTCGCTGCGGATCTGGCCGGTCACGCGCACGCCGAGGCCCCGCTCATCCTCGAGGCGCCAGTCCGGCACCATGTACTTCTTCGGGTTGCCGTAGTCGTCCTTCTTGGTCTTGCTCTCGACCTGCTTGAAGCGGCCGACGATGTTCTCCCACTTGCCGAACCATTCGTAGCTCAGGCGCCCGTTGATCAGGCTGCTGGTGTTGATCACGGCCGCGACGAGCTGCGCCTCGTAGCTCAGGTTGCCGTCGACCACGTAGGTCTTCTTCGCGACGACGAACGGGTCCATGCCCCAGCGCTGCGCCTGCATCACGATCGCCAAGCAGTCGGCGACGTTGTTTTGCAGATGCCTGGGCACCGTGGCGCGGCCCGAGGCCATGATTTCGGCGACACGGATCAGCGCGGTCATGCCGTGCTCATCGACCATCGACACGCCGCTGTGAGTGCGAACGGTCGGGGCGGGGAACGAGGCGTGCGGGGTGAGGATGGACTGCACGTCCACGCGCTCTGCTGTTGCTGCTGTCATTCTTGGAATCTCCGGTGAGGGTTGGGAGGGGTCAGAAGGGGAGGTCGGCTTAGTCGTCGACCTGGGTGAGGCGGTTGCTTGCGGCGATCGCGTCGAAGCTCAGAAGCCACTCGATGACCTTGCTTTCATGGACGCGGAAGTACAGCGAGAGGACGCTGACGATCTGGTCATCAGTGGGGCGGGTCGGCGCCGCGTAGGTGCGCGCGGTGGGCGCCGACACCGGGGCGGGCGCGGCGACCTCGGGGGCATCGCCCAGGCTGACCGGGGCGCTGCGCGGGGAGCCGTAGCTGTAGGTCGGGGCGGGCGCCGGTGTGGGCGCAGGAGTCGGCGCAGTGGGCGGGGGCGGTTCGACCTCGACGGGCTCTTCCGCCTCTTCCTCCTCTTCCTCGGCCGCCGCGAGCAGCGCCTGCAGATCGGGCAGCACCGCGGCGGCGGCGCGCTGCGCCTCGCGCAAGCGAGGGCCATACAGTTCCGGGTCCAGCGCTTCGAGCGTGGCGATCGCGGAGCGCAGTTGCTCGGCCGAGGCCTCGACCAAGACGTCGGGCGTGGCGTGGATGGCGTCGATGCGGTTGCCGATCGCTTCGCGGCGATCCAGCGCCTCCTTCTGCCGCGCCAGTTCTTCCTGCTGGGCCTTCAACTGGTCGGCCATGATCTTCGCGTTCGCTGCCGCCAGCTCGGCGGCTTCGGCAGTGGCCTTCATGCCTACGAGCCGGTCGCGCGTGGCCTGCAAGGCGCGGCGCGCCTCGTCGGCACGGTCGCCGAAGTCCTCCTCGGTAATCTCCGTGTTGTCCAGCCAGAGGATCGTCTCGCCGATGAAGTCGGCGGGTTGGTCGATGCAGGCCTCAACGCGGCTGGTGATTTCCAAGATCGCGCCGTCAATCTCGGCCTTCTTCTGCGCGGCCTCGCGCTCGAGCCGCTCCTTCTCTTCGGTGCGGCGCTTCTCCTCGGCCTTGACCTGCTGGTCGATCGGATCTTCCACGGCCGCGATGCGCTTGATGATGTCGTCGCCGCGCAGCTTGATGGCAGCCTTGAGCGTGTTCAGCGGGGCCTTGGCGTTCTCCACGGCCTTCTGCACCGCATAGCGCGGCTTGCGGACTTCGGCGCGCGCCTCCTTGGCGGCGGCGAATCCCTTGGGGGTCTCCACATCGAACATGACACCGCCGTACTTCTTCTCGATGGCCTGCAGCCCGGCCTCAACCGAATCGAACTCGGCGATGTTGTTCGTGACTTCGAGCAGCGCCAGGGCGGTGGCCGTGGGTTTCGCCTCTGCCGCAGCGGTGGCGGGGTCGACGTCGGGCTGGTTGGCTGCCGGGGTGTCCACGTCGAAGGGCGGCGTGGCGGTTGCGTCAGGCGCGGAGCCGACCTTCGGCAGCGCTGAGTAGTCGCTCATTTGGGACGCGCTCATGACAGCACCCCGTGATCGGTGTAGCCGCGAACGCGGAAGTACATGGCCACGGCGAGCACGCAGCACAGGGAGGTCAGCAGGCCATAGCCGACGGGCTCCGGCGCCGTGTGCATCAGGCGCGCGATCTGTTCGAGCATGCTGACGCTGAACACCGTCAGCGCGGCGCCAACGGCTGCCAGGGCGAGCAGCGCGGAAAGGGCGCAAGCCAGCATCACGACGTTCAGCCGCGATGCCCCGTCCGGCGCATGCGCCTCGTTGGCGGCGCGCCGGGTGACGCACATGAAGACGAACTCGCCTTCAGGGACCGCGCTGAACGAAGGGCGCTCTCCGTAGGGGAGGGGTTGGAGTTCCAGCACGCGGGGCGTGCTGACGTCAGGCGGGAGCTTGCTTGTTGATGTCATGGTTGGCTTTCTGCGGTGGTGGTGGTGAAGGGGTGGCGCTTCTCGCGCGCGGCGTCACGCTTCGCGATGCGGGCATCGCGCAGGGCGTCGTTGAAGTTGTCGGCCGAGGCCTGAAGGGCGTCGGTGTCGGACGGCTTGACGTCCAGATATGCGGTCAAGCCAAGCCACACGGCGATCAGCAAGATCGTCAGGACGACGTTGATTGCCTGCGTGCCGGCTGCTTGAAGTTGTTGCGCCTTGTTGGGGGCGGCGCAGTCCTTGTGTTGCTTGTCCAATCTCTTCTCCTGCCAGGCAGTAACGGTGCCGGCCAGGAGGAATAGTAGCAATAGCTCCTCATTGTTGCAATAGCAAAAGCTACTACATCATAGGGATGGACAAGAAAAAGCCCGCGCGGGGCGGGCTATAGGGCTACGGAGGGGGCTGCTAACGTTTGACGCAAGGGTAGGCCTTCATCAACGCGCGGCCTACGAACAGGTCCCCGTCTTCATGCCATTGCTCCGGGGCCGATTGCAACTCAGCTTTGGTCAGCGCAACCACCTGTCGAATCCGCATGTTGCCAGGCGGACAAGTTGCATCCATTCGATGCAGCGCTTCGGTGATGCCGGTGACATAGCCCATGAGCGTCGAAGCGTTGCCCGCGTCCTGTGCGCTGGCTCGATCCTGTTGCACGCGGTCGTACGAGTCTAGCCACTTGACGAGGTCATTGCCGGAATAGAAGCCTGCCTGAGCCGTGCAAACGAGATGCCACAAGCACGCGGCCAAGATCGCTTTCCTCACTCGCATCGAAACTGGATCTCGGCCGATGCGTAGTTGTAGGCGATGGTGTCAAGTGAAGTGGAGTTCAGAGCCTGGACCTGCTTGCCTTGCTTGGCGCAGAACTCGCCGGCCTCTTTGAACAGCTCTGCCTTGACGACGCCGCCGCTGTAAGTGCTCATGCCGCCGAGCTTCGAGGACATATAGACGCCGCTCCCGATCGGAACGATCCCCGTAGGGCTGGTGCAGCCGGCCAAGAGGAAGAGCGCCATCGCAGGGAGGCTGAGAAACCTTTTCGAGATGCGATCCACTGGGAAGTCCTAACAAAAGCTGATCAATTGCTGACTAGATTAAGGGGCAGTGTATCAATTGGCAACCGAATTCAGCGGAAACTGGTAGATTCGCGCCGGACCTCTTAAGCCGCGCGCCCTCGCAGCCTGTTCTCCTCCTGCTCGGAGGGCGTTTCCCCCGACAGTCGCTCAACGATGAGCGGCACTTGGCCGCGGTTCTTGGCTGGGTTTCGTAGGAACAGCACGAGCATTGCAGTTGCGTCAGCGCGTGCATCGTCATCTGCTGCTTCAAGGTGATCGCCAAGCACCTCCAGTGAGGTCTTCAGACTGGGCCGGCCGCGCGCCTCCGCGATGGATGCGGGAGCAGCGCCCGGCGCGCTGGGGCCGGGAACCGGCATAGCCAGGCTTCCCGTGAACCAGCCAGCCATCTCCGGCAACTCTTCGATCTGACGGATGGTCTTCTCAGTGAGGGGGCGGGTGCCCGCAATCATCTGCCTCACGAAAGCACCATCTTTGTAGCCGAGCTTCTTCCCGAAGGCCGTCTTGTTGCCTCCTGAGATGCGATCAATCGCTGCCACCAGCAGGTCGATCCGCGGTTGGTCCGCTGTCGGTTTCTCCACCTGCAAATAGTAGCAGCCGCTACTGGTGGCATTTGCTACTTGTGATAGGTAGCGATTGCTACTATTATCGGCGCATGGACCTGAACTCATTCCTCAAAGCCGAGGGCGCCCCCACGGTCGCCGAATTTCGCATTCTGCTGCTGGCGGAGGGCGTTGTGGTCAAAAGCGATGCCCAGGTACGGCAGTGGCAGCACGGCTACGGCGGGCGGCTGCCCGACACCGTGAATTGCGTTGCCATCGAGAGAGCCACGAAGGAGTCCGTCATGCGCTGGGACTTGCGCCCGGGCGACTGGCACCGCCACTGGCCTGAGTTGGTCGGCAAAGAGGGCGCTCCTCCCGTCCCGCAGAAAGCGGTGGCCTGAATGAAGATCAAGCCCATCACCGCCCTGAGCGAGGCCGAGACCATCGACCTCGCCACCCACGCGGCTGAACGTGGGGAGCGCATCGAAGACGTGAACCCATTCCCCGAGGGGACGGTGCTCCACGCCATCTTCGCGCGCGCCTTCGCCGCTCGCGCAGCCGACCTCGCCGTCGCCTGAATCCTCCCAGCCCTCAACGCACGAAGCGACATGCTCACAGAAGACAGCACCGGCAGCCTGCCCATGTACGCCCGCTCCATCCTGGGCGGCAAGAAGTCCTCCAAGTTGGAGGCGCGCGTCTCCGACGAATTGAAGGAGAGGGTCCGCCGCCGTTGGGTGGACCTCGGCTTCCAATCCGAGTCGGAATACGTCGAGTACCTGGCGACGGTGGATTGCTTCGGGAAGGGCCATGTCCGCATGGTGCTTGAGCAGCGCCTGGGGTTGGTCAGTGTCCTGTCTGACAGTGTGCCGACGGAGGCGGGCCTGTGATTCCAGTTCGGACCATCAAAGTCGACCAGCCGCCCGCGTTCCCGCGAATCCATCACAGCGCCACGCTCTACCAGTGGTGGAAGCTGCCCTCCGGACAGATCGTTGAGCTTCGCAAGATCGAAGGCCAGCGCGCGCCGGAATGCACGGTGCGCAACGTCAACGAGGACGGGGAACTCGCGCCAGGCGAGTACGTCCTGACGCTGCGCTTCCTCGTCACCCATGGCCGGAAGGTGAAGGGGTAGGCATGCTGACCCCGCAGTTTCAACTGGGCATCGCTTCTGAACTCGTCGTGGATCTCTTCGCCGGTGGTGGAGGCGCGTCGACGGGCATTGAACTGGCCATTGGTCGTCACGTGGACATCGCGATCAACCATGACCCCGAAGCGATTTCGCTGCACGAAGCCAACCACCCGCAGACCAAGCACTACATCAGCGACGTGTTCGAGGTCGACCCCGTTGCGGTGACTGAAGGTCAGCCCGTGGGCTTGCTGTGGGCGAGCCCGGACTGCAAGCACTTCAGCAAGGCCAAGGGCGGAAAGCCCGTGAGCAAGAAGATTCGCGGCTTGGCATGGGTCGTGGTGAAGTGGGCCAAGGCAGTGCGGCCGCGCGTCATCTGCCTGGAGAACGTCGAAGAGTTCCAGACCTGGGGGCCGCTCGATGCCAACGACATGCCCGACCCAACGCGCAAGGGCGAGACCTTCCGCGAGTGGAAGGCCGCGCTCGATGCGCTGGGCTATGTGATCGAACACCGTGAGCTGCGCGCCAGCGACCTCGGCACGCCGACCATTCGCAAGCGCTTCTTCCTCGTTGCTCGCTGCGACAGTTTGCCGATCGTGTGGCCAGTGGCCACTCACGGCAACCCTGATGCGCTGCCCACGCGCCAGCGCAAGCTCAAGAAGTGGCGCACCGCTGCTGATTGCATCGACTGGAGCATCCCGTGCCCTTCGATCTTCGAGCGCAAGAAGCCGCTGGCGGATGCCACGCTGCGCCGCGTCGCGAGGGGTGTGATGCGCTACGTCGTGGACTCGCCCGAACCCTTCATCGTGCCTATCGCGCACTACGACGGCACCGACCGCGTGCACGCATCGAACGAGCCTCTGCGCACGATCAAGGCCAGCACCAAGGGCGGCGAGTTCGCGCTGGCGGTGCCGACGCTCATTCAGACAGGCTACGGCGAGCGGCCGGGGCAGGCGCCGCGCGTGCCAGGCCTTGAGAAGCCACTGGGTACTGCAGTCGATGGCCAGAAGCATGCGTTGGTGACTGCATTCCTGGCGCAGCACAACACCGGCAACGACGGTCACGACGCACGCAAGCCCGTATCCACGATCGTGGGGAAGGGCTGCACGCAGGGCCTTGTCACCGCGCACATCACGAAGTTCCGCACGGGCAGCACCGGGCATCCCGCCAACGAGCCGTTGCACACCGTGACGGCCAGCAGTTTCGTGAAGCGGCCTGGTGGGTCCGTGCCGCTCGGCGTGGTCAGCAGCAATCTCGTGAAGTTGCGCGGCACCAGCACCGCTCAGGCCGTCGATGAACCGCTGCACACGGTCAGCGCGCAGGGGACGCACTTTGCCGAGGTCCGCGCCTTCCTCATCAAGTACTACGGCACCGATCAAGCGCCCGAGCTGGACGAGCCGCTGCATACCGTCACCACGAAGCATCGCTTCGGTCTCGTGACCGTGCGCGGCGAGGAATACGCGATCGTGGACATCGGCTTGCGCATGCTGACGCCCCGTGAGCTGTACCGCGCGCAGGGGTTCCCCGAGTCCTATCGCATCGATCACGGCGCCGACGGCAAGCCGCTGACGAAGACCGCCCAGGTGCGCATGTGCGGCAACAGCGTGTGCCCGCCATTGGCTGCGGCGATCGTGGCAGCCAACTACCGTGAGCCGGCGCTCGAAAGAGAGGCAGCGTGACCCGCCCAGTTCCCTATCCCGCCGACGTGCGCGCCAAAGGCTGGCGCTTCGAGATTGACTACGAGAAGGTGGAGCAGTCGGACACCTGGGATCTCGCCTCCGAGGTCCCCATGGCCCAGCCCGCGCTGCTGATGATGTGGATGATGGCGTGGACCCAGGTGCCGTGCGGGTCCATGCCGGCCGACGAGAACCTGATCCGCGTCAAGTGCCGCATCCCGCCGAAGCTGTGGCCCTCGCTTAGGCCGATCCTGATGCGCGGCTGGTGGCTGGCCGAAGACGGCAGGCTCTACCACGACACCATCGTCCTGCGCGTGCAGGAAATGCTGGACTACCGCCGCAAGAACGCGGTGCGCGTTGCGAATCACAAGGCAAAGGGGAAGAAGTCACTCGGTGGTAACGCATTAGCAGAGGGTGACCAACAGGGCAGCAACGACACCGGAACCGGAACCGGAACCTCCTCTTCTTCATTTCATTCAGAAGAGGGGGCGCGCGCAACGCCAGGCGAAGCCTGCAAAGCAATGCGGGCGGCTGGCATGGCCGATGTCAGTCCGTCGCATCCGAAGCTCATCGCGTTGCTGGATGCTGGCATCACGGTCCCCGAACTCGTTGATGCAGCAGCCCATGCGCTGAAGAGCAAGAAGCCTTTCACCTACGCCCTTGCCACCGCAGAGGGTCGGCGTCGCGATGCTGCCACGGCCGCGCTGCCCCCGCCTGCGAGTGTCACGGTGCCGGGCAACCCTGGCCGCGATCCTGCCCTGCAGAAGCTCGACGAAGACGCGCGCATCACGAAGCCGCCGAGCCTTGAAACCTTGGAGCAACTGGCGAGGCTTCGCGCCGGAGTGCCCGCGTGACCATGGCTGCCCTCGCTCAGACCTTGCTGCACTCGCAGCAACTGGCCGCCGATGTTGGCTTGGCGCGGTTGAACCAAGGCCAGCTCGCCGGCGCGTCCAAGGCAGTGCTCGCCGACGCCATCAAGGCCTCCCGCGCGCTCGCTGGCCAGTTCGCGGTCTTCGCCGACTTCTTCCCCGCGGCCAACGACGAGCCGCCCATCACTACCGACCGAGCATGACCACGCCACTGATACCGCGCCCGCAGGCGCTGGCCAAACTCTTCGCCCTCGGGCCGATGCCCCACGCGCAGGCGGTTGCTTGCTGCGGGTGGGGCTGGGAAGGCTTCAAGCGCGCGGCGCGAGAAGCAACCGAAGCCGGGCTCATCACCTTTGCGCACCGTGGCGGCACTCGCGTCTATCGCGCCGGCACGGCCACGCGCCGCAGGAGGCCGCAGTCATGGGAGTGAAGCGCAAGCAGTCCGGCCTGAGCCTCATCGAGCGCGCCGTCATCGACCAGCAGTGGCGCGAGACGACCGTGGCCGCGCAGATCCACGCCCTGATTGGCGACAACAGCAACGGCATGGTCGATAAGGCCGGCCGCGTGCTCTACGTGGTCCTAGGCGCCGCGGTCGCCGAGGAAGTGGACCCCGACACGCCGGAAATCCGCATCCTGCGCGGTGCCTGCAATGCGGTCTACGACCAGGCCGGCGACCCCGACATCCCGGCCGTGCGGCGCGCCTCGATCGTGTCGGGCCTCGAGGCTGCCGAGCGCCTGATCGCCGCGCTCGAGCACAACAGCCTGATCGACGCTGCCTGCAACCTTGCCGTGAAGATGCGCAGCAGGCACGTGTACTGGAACGACTTCGAGGCCCTGCTCGGCGAGGTTGCGCCATGACGTTGTTCGAGCGCCTGGCGGCCGTGGTTCCCCTGGCCGAGCCCTCCATCACCGCCCGTGAGGCAGGCGACCTCGCCGGAATCGAGAGGGTGTCGGCACAGAAGGCGATGCGCCGACTGGTCGTGGCGGGCCGCGTGCGTGAGGCCGGCGACCACTACCCGGCGCGCTACCTCCGCAACGAGCAGCCGCCCGCGCCGGTCTACGTCCCGGTCAGCAGCGTGCAGCACGCCATCAAGTACGCGCCGAAGTCGGTGTGGGATCTGGCTCGGTGATGGACTACCCCCGCGATGACGCCGGCAACCCCCTCCTGTTCCCAGGTGCGCGGGCGCCTGACCCTGCAGCGCATCGCGAGGCGACCTTCCGGCACATCCTCTCCTGGGTCCCGCTCGACGTCGCCTACGCCCGCTGGCAGGCCGGGAGGATGGCGAAGGACAACCCCGAATGGCACGGCGACCTTCTGGCGCGCCTGGACGCCGAGCTGATCGCCAGGGGCATCAAGTACCCGCTCCCGTTCGCCGAGCCCGCAAGCAAGGTGCCAGCGCTCACGAAGGGGCGCCGAGGACTCCCCAAGCAACGCTTCTTCCACGACACCCTATGACCGTTCGATGCAGCTTTCAGGCGAGCGTCAGCGTGCCCCTCAAGACCGGAAGAGGGCAGAACGACCGCGAGCACTTCCGAGCCCGTCAACGTCGCGTGAAGTCCGAGCGTGAGGCGGTCCAATGGATGCTCAACGGCATCCCGGCGCCCGCTGGCCGCGTTCGGGTGCTGCTCGTGCGGGTGTCGCCGCGATCGGCAACTGGGTGGAAGCCCCTCGACGCGCACGACAACCTCCGGGCTTCGCTCAAGGCGCCCGTGGATCAGGTCGCCGCATGGCTGGGGCGCGACGACGCCGACCCATCCATCGCCTGGGACTACGGTCAGCGAGAGGGTCCGTGGGCAGTTGAGATCCACGTGGTGGGCCTGCCATGAAAGCCATCCTGGAAGTCACCGACAAGGGCCTGCGCGGCGCGACGCCGGCCGATCAGGAAGCGTGGGAGAAGTTCAAACGCCGCCTCGCTAGGTCGAAGCCCGGCCGCTGGTTCCGCTTCGAGTGGTCCAGCCCCCGCCACCCCAAGCACCACCGCAAGCTCGGCGCGCTCCTGTCCTTCATCCAGAAGAACCACGAGGTCTATGACACGACCGAGAAGGCGCTGGTGGCCATCAAGCTCGCGGCCGGCTTCTTCGACCCACACATCGACCCCACCACCATGGAAGTCCTCAAGGTGCCGCACTCGATCGCCTTCGAGAGCATGGGCCAAGAAGACTTCGAGCGCTTCTACGACGCTGCGCTCGACGGCGTGCTGCAGGTCATCCTCCCTCAGTTCGACAAGGCCCGCATGCTCGAACTGCTCGACCAGATCTACAACGGCTGGATCGCCGACAACCCCCGCTGATGCAGTCCAAGAACAAGAAGGGGCCCACGGCCGCCGAACGTGTGCACATCGAGATGGTCAAAGCGCTCGATTGCTCAGTTTGCGATGCATCAGGGCCGAGCGAGGCTCATGAGATAAAGCAAGGCCAGTGGTGGACCAGCGTGGCTCTGTGCCCGAGTTGCCACCGCGGCCCTCTCCTGGGGCTGCACGGTCAGCGCCGCATGTGGGCCATCAAGAAGATGGACGAGCTCGACGCCCTGGCTGTGACCATCCAACGACTGATGGCGCACGCCGCCCTATAGGGCGGTCGTCAGATCGTCCAGCCGGCCAGGCACACACCACCAAGCCTGGGGGATGTTCTCGTGGAACTTCTTGATCTCGAACCCACGCATCAGGATGCCGCCTCGGACCTTGACCACCTGGGCATATTCGAGGCGCTGGAGAAGCTCCGTTGTCGAGCCCCGGGCCTTGAGCAGCATGGCGTCGTGGATCGGCCAACCGGCTCGCTGCTGCAAGACCAGATAGCCCTGCGTTGGGCCCGAGCGGACGATACCGACGGGGAGCTTTTCCCCGTTGCGACGGAGTTGAAAGACCACGCAGAACACTGGATAAGTATACAGTATTTCGGCGTCGCATTTCCATGCAGTCGGGGATAGTTCCGCTATCCTTTCCGTTCTGCTTGGACTAATCTAGATTAAAGATTTGGTCCGTCGTTTGAGGAGTTCCGCGATGCCCATGCAATTGATGCAGACGCTTGCCGACGCGGAGTTGCCGCTGGAAATTGTCAACCCAGCAGTTAAGGAGGAACTACGGATTCTTCACGACGCCGGCTACATCATTTGTGGCTTTCCCCCACTCGCGCTGGCCGGAACTCAGGCTGTTCGGGTCGATCTCGTGACGGCACTTGGCCTCAAGGCGCTGCGATACTTTGGCCCAGACCCAGTGCGATCGCGATATGGGGCTTAGCCCTGGGGGTAGGGAGGCTTAATCCCGCACGGATTGATAGTTTGTCTAGCAGGCGAAGCCTCATGGCCTATCCTCCATCATGACGATGCCACCAGGACCAGACAGCCTCGAATACAAGGGATGGCTGGTGTCGTTCGAAATCCTTGCTGCCGGGGACACGATCTCGGGAAGAGCCGAGCTGCATTGCAACGGCCAGCACAAATGCAGGCTCGTGCTGGCTGCGCCCAACCGCGATTGGCCAACTGCAAGAGCTGCGCTTGAGCTAAAGGCCAAGGCTTGGATCGATGACTGGACCTCTCGCGACATCGGCGATGGCCGGCTTCAGGAGCCCGGCGCGCCATGAAACTGTGCCTGAGCATTAAGGCACCTTCCGGGGCGAAGGGGTGCGCAGTACCATTAGCGGCAAAACTCACGGAGGTCCACGATGGCAAATACCCCAGACTACGAAAGGTCGGCCCCCTTAGAAGAAGCGCTCGCTCAGAATGTCGAAGCGACCGAAGAGGTCAAGCACGTGGTAGACAACCTGGCGGTCGTGCACGCGGTGCTCGACCAAGCGCCGAACGGCGCACCCCCCGGGGACCTGGACCTCGCCGCAGAGAAGGCAAGGAAGCTGGAGAAGCAGCTCTCCACCGCGGCCGAAAAGCTAGAGGACGTGAACGAAAAATTGGCCGACGAATTGAAGGCTCGTAGGCTCACGGAAGGCGGTGCGATGTAGCCCTAGGCTTACAACACCAGGGGCGGAAGGCCCACGGGGGTTGGTGTAGAAGACGCACATGCTCATGGCTCATCTTTGGGCCAGTCCGTGTCCGTTAAAACGTTTCTTGTCGAAGACAGTGCTGTTATCCGGGCCAGCCTGATACCCGCATTGCTGGACTTCTCCGACGTCGAGGTCGTTGCATTCGTCGAGACAGAGCGCGATGCGGCGGCTTGGCTTGCAACGCACGCCGGCCCATTACATTTGGCTGTGATCGACCTCCTGCTCCGAGAGGGCTCGGGCCTTGGCGTCTTGAGACAGTTCAGGCAGACGCTTCCCGTGCTGCCGCTCGCGATGCTCACAAACTATGCACCCCGGGGTATCCGTGAGCGCGCCATGGATGCGGGTGCGACTGCCATCTTCGACAAGTCCACCGAGCTGGAAGAGTTCCTGGGCTTCTGCAGGACGCTTGGATCCACTGAGGATCCCGTAGTCGCATGAGCCTGGTGCGTGAGCTGGACACCGACCGCGGCTTCGAAAGGCCGGGCCAGATTCATTTTTTGCCGAGGTGCTCGCGTACCTTGTCTGCCTCGTCGCCCACCGTGGCGACCGCCTTCCGCAGCTCCTCTTCGGTCACGCCCAGGCTCTTCATCCAGTCCCTCACTTCGTAGTCCTCGTTGAGGTTGATGCGCTTGCGGTCTTGCCCGCCCACCTTCGACCTGTCTTCTGCCATGTCGTGCTCCTTCAGCCAATCGTTGGGCTCGGGCTGCCACAGTCGCTCGGACGCCGACAGCACCTGGATAAGTCTCGAACGGTACTTGCGCTCCTTCATGGCGCGTAGTCTGCGCTTCCGCTGACCGGCGGTCTGTAGGCGAGCGGTGCGCCTTGCAGCGATGTTGCACCTACGCGGCCTTCCCCCATTCGATGAGCGGCGTTTCGGCCCGGGGGCAGGAGGTGAAACCAATCAGACGCGTGACACCCCGGCTGCCGGCAAACGGGCTTGACCCGACCCCCCTTGCGCCCGGCGCGCGCAATTGCTGCAATGCGAGCGCGTTTTGATTGCTTGCTGTCTGTGGGAACGACGCGCCCACTTTCACCCACCGGCTAATCGCCGGTGGGCTTTTCTTGCCACAGAAGAAACCGTCCCGCGCTCAAACCGAGAAAAAGGCACTGCCCCAGCCGAAGGCGAAGCCATCCCCGAAGAAGCCAGTAGGTAAGCAGGCATCCCCCGCCAAGAAGGCACCGAAGCCCAAGGCCCCCGCATCCCCCACGCCACAAGCCACGAAGTGGCGCGTGGCGTCCCCACAGGCACAGGCAGCCACTGCAGAGCCGGAGCAGACCCCCGAGGTTCCCCGTGAACCAGGGCGGGCTCTCATGGTCATTCCGCAGCCCGAGCCGCTGACGCCGTGGCAACAGTTCAAGGCGGACCTCCCCCAGTCCTTCGACGACTTCATCGGCTACATCGCGGGGGGCGGACACCTTCACGCTTTCTGCAAGGAAAGGGGGATCAACTACACCACTTTCCTCAAGTTCATCTGCGCCGATCCGTCGCGAAGTGAGATGTACGCGCGAGGGAGGGAAGACAGGGCCGATGTCCTGGCCGACGAGATTGTGGCTATCTCGGACGAAACCGAGGTGGTCGCGAAGACCAGGGCGAACGGGGAGGTGGTGCTCGAACTGGACCCGACGGCGGTTCAGCGGAACAAGCTGCGCGTGGACGCCCGGAAATGGGCTGCCTCGAAGCTGAAGCCGCGCACCTACGGGGACAAGCTCGAGCTGGGCGGCACGGTCAACCACAAGGCCATCAGCGACGAGCAGCTGCTGGCCCGGCTGGCTGCGTTCGGCATCCAGTTGTCGGCGATCAGGCCGCAGGCGCAGGAGGCGAGCGACGATGCTTGAACTCGCTGCACCCAGCCAGGCGCCGGTGTTCGACCTCGCCACGCTCACGCACGACCAGCGCGTGGAGCTTTCGAGCCTGATCGACGAGCTGGAGCGCCGCCGCAAGACGCGCCTCATCGAGTCGATGTTCCCCGACACGGGGCCGCTTCGGCGCGAGCTGTACCCGAAGCACCTTGAGTTCTTCATGTCGGGCGCGCTCAACGACGAGCGCGTCTTCATGGCGGGCAACCGCGTTGGGAAGACCGTCGCGGCCGGTACCGAACTCACCTACCACCTGACTGGGCGCTATCCCGACTGGTGGCAGGGCCGGCGCTTCAAGAAGGCCATCCGCGCCCTGGCCAGCGGCGACACGCACGACACGACGCGGGACATCATTCAGGACAAGATGCTCGGCGGCACGACCGACGAGACGCTGTACGGGACCGGCTTGATCCCTGGCGACTGCATCGAGGGCTGGACCAAGCGCATGGGCGTGCCAGGCGCGGTGGAGAAGATCACCGTCAAGCACGTCAGCGGCGAGAACAGCGAGCTTTGGTTGCGCAGCTACGTGCAGGGCCGCAAGATCTTCCAGGGCTTCGAGCTGGACGTGTTCTGGCCCGATGAGGAATGCCCCGAGGACGTGTATGAAGAAGGGCAGGTCCGGCTGCTGACGACGGGCGGCATTTCGATGCTGACCTTCACGCCGCTCAATGGGCTCACCACGCTCGTTCAGGCGCTGACCAGCAACAACCCCGACAAGCCGGCCATCAGCCGCGACGTGATCCAGTGCGGCTGGGATGACGTGCCCCACCTGTCCGAGGCCGCGAAGGCGAAGCTGCTGTCCAAGCTGATGCCCCACCAGCGCGACGCGCGGACGAAGGGCATCCCCGCGCTGGGTTCGGGTGCTATCTACCCGGTGGCCGAGACGGACATCGTGATTCCCGACATGGCGATCCCGGACCACTGGCCGCGTGCCTATGGCCTGGACGTGGGCTGGAACCGCACCGCTGCAGTGTGGGCCGCGCTCGATCGTGAGGCGGACGTCGCCTACCTCTACTCCGAGCACTACCGGGGCCAAGCCGAGCCGAGCGTGCATGCGGCTGCCATCAAGGCCCGTGGCGATTGGATCCACGGCGCGATCGACCCCGCGAGCCACGGCCGCCAGCAGAAGGACGGCGAGCAGCTCTTCCAGAGCTACACCGACCTGGGCCTGCTCATCGCCAACGCGGACAACGGCGTGGAGTCGGGCCTCTACGACGTGTGGGAGCGCTTGTCGACCGGCCGGCTCAAGGTCTTCAAGTCCTGCCGCAACTGGGTCGACGAGTACCGCATCTACCGGCGCGACGACAAGGGCCGGATCGTGAAGGAGCGCGACCACCTGATGGACGCGACCCGCTACCTCGTGAAGACGGGCCTTTCCCTGGCCCGCGTGAAGCCCCGTGTGCGCGAAGGCACGCGCCAGGGCTCATGGAGAACCGTGTGACCCCCAAGGAAGCCGACGACATGACCGTATCCCTATTCAAGGCCGCACTTGCGCCTGTCCCAACTCCGATCGACCTCGAGGAGGAGCGCGAGCGCTGGCGCCGTGCGGCCGCCGAGGAGGCGCAACGCCGCGCCGAGGCCCGTGCGTGGCAGCTCACCTTCAACCGTCTCTTCCCCCATCAGGCAGTACCCGTATGACCAACGTCTCCCTGCTCGGCCCGCGCGGCACCCCAATGGTCGAACTCGGCGGCGAGCGCGCCTGGCGCCAGTACACGAAGGGCGACATGGTGTGCAGCCTGCAGTGGCTCGACCTCAAGGCCCACGATCCCAACTTCCCGGAGGACGGCCCGATCCCCTGCATGGTGCTCTTCCATGCCTTCCGGCGCTTGGAGACCGGCGCGCACGTCATCCCCCAGCGCTACGCCTACCTCTACGGCGCCCGTGAGGGGAAGCCCACCCCGTACTTCTTCTCCGGTGTGGTCAATGCCTGCGAGACGCTGGGCTTCGACCGCAACGACAAGGCCGCGCAGTTCCGAATGATGGATCTGGTCGTCGAGGCCATGCCCGACCTGATCTTCATGCCGTCCGAGCAGCCCAGCGCGCTCGAAATCAAGCGCCACCGCCTCGGGATCGAGGTCACGGCCCGCAACGGCAGCCAAACCCTGCATAGCGAGGTGATCTGATGTTCGACGACCTCTCCAGCACGACCAGCGCGCCCCCCACCGAGGGCGAGATTGCGCAAAACCCGGTGTCGCAGACCCTCAAGGGCCCGGCCAACCCGAATGACGCGAGCGGCGACGAGATGGCGAAGCACCGCCACCACGTGCTCATGGACCTGCTGGAGTACGAATCGGAGCGCCAGGCCGAAGAGCGCATCCAGATGCAGATCGACGAGGACTACTACGACCACCTTCAGTGGCGTCCGGAGGATGCCCGCGAGCTGATGGAGCGCGGGCAGGCGCCGCTCGTCTTCAACGAGGCCCGGCAGACCATCGACTGGATCAGCGGCACCGAGAAGCGCATGCGCAAGGACTACCGCATCCTGCCGCGCGAGCCCGACGACGAGCAGGGCGCCGAGCTGAAGACCAAGCTGGTGAAGTACACGGACGACGTGAACCTCACCCAGTGGCACCGCTCGAAGGCGTTCAAGCAGGCAGCCACCGCGGGCCTGTCCTGGCTGGAGGAGGGCATCAACCCCGACCCAGAGCAGGAAATCGTCTACAGCGGCATGGAGGACTGGCGCAACGTCTACCGCGACAGCCACTCCCGCAACCTCGACATGAACGTCGACGCGCGCTACCTGTTCCGCCGTCGCGTGATCGACCTCGACTATGCGATCGCGCTCCTGCCAGGCCACGAGGCCCACTTGCGCGCCATGGCCGGGCGCCACGACGAGATGGAGCAGGGCGACGACATCTGGTACCTGGGGGAGCGCCTCACGGGAGCGAGCGACACGGAGTGGGGGACCTCGAACCTGTCCGGCTTCGGCGAGCGCGCGGCCTACATGCACCGCAGCGGGTATCACGACATCAGCCGCCGTCGCTCCGTTGAGCTGCTGGAGTGCTGGTACCGCGTGCCTGAGCGCGTGAAGGTGTTCGCGGCCGGGAAGGTGCAGGGCCGCATCGTGAACCCCAAGGACCAGCGCCACGCCCAGGCCATCGCCGAGCGCGTCCCGACCTACGAGGCCGTCAAGATGCGCATGCGCCTCATGGTGGCCACCAAGCAGGCGCCGATGATCGACATGGCGAGCCCGTATGCGCATGGCCGCTTTCTGCTGGTCCCGATCTACGCCTACCGCCGCGCCCGCGATGGCCTCGCCTACGGCCCGATGCGCGGCATGCGCGACATTCAGGACGACCTGAACAAGCGCCGCTCGAAGGCGCTCTATGCGCTCTCGGCCAACAAGATCGTGATGGACCATGGCGCGGTCGACGACATCGAGGATCTGCGCGTGGAGGCAGCGCGACCCGACGGCATCATCGTGAAGACCTTCGGGAAGGAACTGAAGTTCGAGAAGGCCATGGGCGACTACCAGGGCAACCTCGAGCTGGCCGCTCAGGACAGCCAGCTCATGCGCAACGCCGGTGGCGTCACGAACGAGAACCTGGGCCAGGACACCAACGCTCAGTCCGGAAAGGCCATCGGCCTGAAGCAGGACCAAGGCGGCCTCGTCACCGGCGAGCTCTTCGACAACCTGCTCCTGGCCATCCAGCAAGCCGGCAAGCTGCGCCTCTCCCACATCGAGCAGTTCTGGACCGAGGAGAAGGCCGTGCGCATCGTGGGCAAGCGCCGGCCCATCGAGTGGCTGCAGGTCAACAAGCTGGACCCCGCGACCGGCCAGATCCTCAACGACGTCACCGCCCGCGAGGCCGACTTCATCGTCGACACCCAGGACTACCGCGCCTCGCTCGCGCAGTCGGCGCTCGAACAGATGTTCGACCTGCTGGGCAAGATCGCCGTGTTCGCCCCCCAGGTTGTTCTCAACGTGCTGGACCTCGTGGTGGAGAGCGCTGAAATCAAGGACAAGGACGAGTGGGTTGCGCGGATCCGCAAGCTCACCGGCCAGCGCGACCCGAGCAAGCCGCCGACGCCCGAAGAGCAGCAGATCGAGCAGGCGACCATCGCGAAGCAGCAGGAACAGGAGCAGCTTGCGACCGACACCGCGAAGGCGGCGCTCGCCGAGATACAGGCGAAGGTCGACCTCCTGCGCTCTCAGATGACGAAGCTGGACGTGGACGGCGTGCTCGGCCGCGTTGAGGCGATGTACTCCGCGCTGCAGGCCGCGCAGATCGTCGCCACCACGCCAGGCGTCACGCCGGCAGCCGACGAGATTGCGAAGAGCGCCGGCCTCGAAGACCAGCATCCCGGAGGCATCCCCGCGCCCGCCGCCATGGCGCAGCGCGTGATGGGCGGCGCGCAGCCGGCCGTGCCTGGACCCGCCGATGCCGCCCCGCCCGCGGCCGACCCCGGCGCTCCCCCGAGCCCGCTGCTTGGTGTGGAGGGCGGCATGCAGACGCAGATCCCTACCGACAACGTTCCCCCACCGCCCGCTGATTCGGGCACCAATCACAACCTGGAGAGCCAAGATGGCAATTTCTGAAGATGACCTGCGTGGCCTGAGCGCCGTTGAACGCGAAACCCTCATCGCGGCCGAGGCCGATGACACCGACGGCGACATCGCGCGCGAACTCGGCGGCGCCGCTGACGCACCCGCACCGGCTGCCGGCAAGGAAACCACCGTGCCTGGCGATGGCGCGGAAACGGACGATGACGACGACGCTGCTGCTGCCGCCGCCGCTGCAACCACGACGCCGCCCACGCCCGACAAGCCGGCAGGCGAAGCCGCCACCACCACCGCCGAGGGGGAGGGCGCCAAGACCGAGGAAGAGCCCGAAGCCGACCTCGTGGCCCCGCGTGCGGCGCCCGCCGACATCGCCGAGCAGCGCGCGGCCCTGAATGCCCGCGAGGACGAGTCCATGCAGAAGCTGCTGGACGGCGAAATCACCCAGGAAGACCACTCGAAGGTCAAGAACGAGGTTCGCGCGAAGCTCGATGAACTGCTGGTGGCTGAGGCGACCGACCGCGCGACCCAGCAGATCCAGCAGAACGAGATGATGAAGGTCTACCAGGTCGAATTGCGCGAGACGGTGAAGCTCGGCAAGGCGGCGGGGCTGGACTACGTGAAGGACGAGAAGCTGCAAACGCAGTTCGATCGCGCCGTGCGCATGTTCTCGACCGAGCTTGCCGAGCAGGGCATCTACGACAAGCCGGGCGACCTCGCCAACAGCAAGCAGGCGCTGGCCGAGGCCCATGCGTTGATGCTGCGCCGCCACGGCAAGACTGCGGCAGCTCCGGCGCCTGCACCGGCTCCTGCGCCCGCTCCAGCCCCGCCCGCAGCGAAGCCCCGCCCGGCGCCCGATCGCTCGCAGCTCGGTGTCACCCTGGCCGGCGTGCCTGCCGCGGCGGATGCGCGCATCACGTCGGAGTTCGCACACCTCGAAGGCATCACCGAGCCCGCGGCCCTCGAGCGCGAGCTCGCGAAGCTGTCGCCCGAGGCTCAAGAGCGGTACCTCGGAGCATGAGAAAGCAGACCACGCTCTTTCGGATGCTGCGCGTCGGCGAGCGCGTCTCGTTCGACAACGGACGCATTGCGCTCAGCCTGGAGGACAAATCAGGGCGCACGGCGCGCCTGAAGCTGACCCTTGCCGAGGATGTCGTGGTCGACAAGCCACGGGCCGCTGCAAACGACGAACCGTTGCCTTCAGCAGGTGAGAAGCGTCGAGGCGGGGCGTTCGGCAACTGAGGAGCGCTTCGCCGAAGATGGCCTATCATCAGCAGAACGCCAGTCAGTGCAAGTTCACCCAACCCCGCTTCTGCGGGGTTTGTTTTTTGGCGATTCCCTCACTAGGCAGGAACCATGAAGAAGACCGCCGCGGGCCAGGCAGGGCGAGGTTGACCGACATGCCTTCACGGGTCGCCGGGAACTCGCGTGCAGGGCAGGCTCTCACCCTCGCCGAGCTCCGCATTGCAGGGCCTGAGTTTGCTCCGTACCAACTCGGGAAGCCCATGTACTTGTACGATGGCGAATCACATGTCGGGACCGTCGAAGCCGTGACCGTATTACGGGATGGGCACGACGTTCATATCGATCGCTTCGTACCCGCAGCCCTATCAATGCGCCAGAGCCGGGTGTCGAGAAATCTTGTGGTCGTTGAGATAGTCGCATTCTTGGCCAACCATTTCGCGACAGTAGCGACGATCAGGGTTTCTTTGAGGTCGCCCGTTGAAACGCACGACGACATCCTCAAGGTCGCGAGCGCCCGTGCCCATCTCCTGCGTCGGATCGGTGCACAACAGATCAATATCATCCCCAGTACCGAGCCCTCAAATCGAGGCAATTTCACGGTATATGGGGTCTGGACGCGCAACTCCGAGAGCCTCGAGAACCTCAACGCCGCGCTTTGTGACGAAATCCGAGCGCACCGATCTCGGAGGGCGGCTGCGGCCACTGTCAGAGGCCGCCTAGCAAGACTCGGCGAATGGATGCAGCGCCTGCTTCAAGGCTCGACTGACAAAGGAATCTAAAGCGAGTCTGGGAGTGCAGCTGCGGCCCATGTCAAGAGCGCATCCCTGCGCCGGGAACCTTCGCCAGAGCCGGCTTCGCCGGCCGCCACTCAATTCTGACGCACGTCGTCGGCGGTTCTGCCCACGGCCAGCATGCTCACCTAGCCCAAGGGAGTCCACCCCCGAGCGATTTCCGTCGGCATCCTGCTTGACGTTGGAGGCCCATGCACGCCACCCCTCAGATCACACAGAGCGGCAATACGTTTCCGCGGGGGCAAGCAAGGCCTGAATCTAGGCTCATGAGATCGGCGCCAGGGCGAGCGCCGAGCAGCTTGGCGATGAGTGCCGACTCGAGTCGAGGCGAACACTGGCGCCTCCATTGCACGCATTCTGAGGAGGCAGGGCGCTTGAGAGAAAGTCAGGCGGTGGTCGGCCTAGTAGTCGCGAAATGGGAATCCAAGCAAGGTCAGAATCAGGAGGCGATCAATGCCCATGCATTTGTTAGCGCAACTCTGCTGCGCTCAGCTTCCCATGAAGATCGAGGAAGACGATGACATTGAGAAATGCTGCGCGCTTCGCGCCGCCGAACTGATTGAGGCGGATATCCCTCCTTATTCCACTTTCTTGGGCGCGCGGGGTCATGCCAAGTATTCGGGCCACGCCACGGTAATGCGTGTGACGCCAAAGGGTCATGCAGCGTCGGGGATACGAATCGGCGACGCTCAGAACTCCGCAAAGTACTCTTCGATCGCTGGTGATACGCCCTCACGGCGAGCAAGCGTCGGCCTGTGAGCCCGGCGACCGCGCGAAGACGCACACGCTCACTCGCAGGTTGCGCTCCGGCGAGCGCGTCTCGTTCGACAACGGACGCATCTCGCTCAGCCTCGAGGACAAGTCAGGCCGCACCGCGCGGCTGAAGCTGACCCTCGCTGAGGACGTGGTGGTCGACAAGCCCAGCGTGAGCGCCAACGACGAGCCGAAGAACGGGTTGCTGCTTTCAGCGCGCGAGGCGTGATCGACGGCCTGTGACTGAGCGACCCCGGACCCGTCGGCGAACGGCAGCTATCGGCAGAAATGAAGGGTAGGCATGGGCCCATGCCGCCTCTGAGCATCTTCCGAGGGACCCTTCGTGCTTGCCGGCGTGCCGTGTTATGCGCTCCGCTTTGACGGCCGGTAGGTTGGCTGGGATCTGCATGTAGGCCAGCTAGCGTCGAGAAATAGTCGGGGTCGAGCAAATTGCCGTCGTCCGAAAGAGTCTCCTTTGATCCGCGCAGATTTTGCCCTTCACGGCTCCCGAATGCCTTCAACCCAGCGCTTCACCGCGCGCTTGAGCGCCTTCTGTTCGCCATGGCTCGGCATGAGGTGTGTCCTGATCAGCTCCAGCTGGGCAAGGTTTCTGGGCTGGAGAAAGCGTGCCGACTCCGCGATGAAATCCTCCGCCCCCGTCAGCACGTCCCGCATCGGGCCGGCGTCGCCAAGCAACTTCTCCAGCGCATCCTGATTAAGCAATTCGATGCCGGGCGCGCCAAGGACGTCTCGAAGCCATGGGAGCACCCGGAAGGCGATGCCGCGTTCGTGGCCCTGCACATTCGACGACAGGAGCACCGACGCGCCTTCTAGGCGACCGATCGTCACCATCGACACTGCGGCGCGGCCCGACCCACCTCGCTGCGTTTCGTCTTGGGCCGTTCGGATCTCGCCATTCAGCCGAGCAACTCCCTGGAGCTGCGCCCAGAATCGATCCTTACTCTGGAAATCGGCGAAGAACTTCCGCATCGCCTCTGCGGCAGACTTGACTCGCGGCAACAGCAGCTCCGCTCGTCTAACCAGAGTCGCTCGCTGCTCAATTAAATCGACCAGCACTCTCTGGCGGGCTTGCTCGCTGAACTGGCGCTCCATTTGCGCGACCACTTCGGTGAACTTGACGCCAAATTTGCGCAGACCGCAGTCCTGACCGCAGTTCGTTTCCTGGCCGTTCGTCTTTCGGATTAGGTAGCCGAAGCGATGGCGCTTCGTGCACCCGTTCAATCCGCACGTTGCCCAAGAGGATTCCGCCTCGGGGAGTTCGTACTTGCCGAAGATCTGACCAAACTCGTCCGGCGCAATCACCAATGCGCTGGAGTAGAGCGGCCTGAGAGCAAACGCTTCCGTAGTTTCGACCTGAATAACGACGTCGGCCACGGGGGATCGAAACTGGGACTCGAAGGGACAGTAAGCGATGAGATGGATCGTGGCGTCGGCTTCAAGTGCCGTTGGGAGTTCTGGGCGCATCAGGGCATCCTTAACAATGCTAGCGCCTGCGGCCGTCGTGTAACAGCCGTTGACCCCGGATTCCGGGATTCATATAATCACAGGCGCACAAACAAGTGGTGACCGCCCATCCGCCAAGATTCAAGCGGGCACCTCGTAGCTTCAAAAATGCCGCACCCATTGTTTAATGGGTGCGGCATTTTTTTTGGCCTCCAGGATTATGAGGCCTGTTCATGCATCCAGTGATTATTATCCGTAGAAACCAGTACTTATTTCTGACTGGCCGGTCATTAATGCGCGTTTGGACTGACAGTGGGTGATGTATCTCGAACCTGCTGCGGCTGTTGCCAGAACTCCGCTCGTATTGTGAATTGGCTCTCGCTGCGGAGTACCGGGCGCGTTTTGCCGAGTCCCCATCTCTGCAGCAGCGATCCCCGAGGGGTGTTGATTTTAGAAAAGTCTGATATAGGCTACTGAGCAATTGAGTCCGCAGACGCGCGCAAGCGGGAGCGGGCTCAGGCCACCGGGGGTTGTCCCGGGTTATGCGCAAGACGCGCTACCTCGCCGCTGAGTCGGCAAAGGAGCGTGTACTGTGCGTACTCTGATCGGGGTCAACGACCCACAAGCAGTCAAGAAGTGGGCCTCGTTGATGGCCGTCGCCATCAACAAAGCGTCCTACTGGGCGAAGAAGTTCGTCGGCGAGGGCAAGGACGCTCGCCTCCCCATCCAGCGCATCGACGACCTCGAATCCGGCGCGGGCGATGAGGTCATGGTTGACCTGCTCATGCCCATGAACATGGAGCCGCTGATCGGTGACGAAACCCTCGACGGCAAAGAGCAGGCGCTGAAGTACTTCACCGACCGCCTGCGCATCGACCAGGTGCGCGGTGGCGCCGACCTCGGCTCGCGCATGACCAAGAAGCGCACCCTGCGCAACCTGCGCCAGGACGCGAAGCGCGTGTCCACCGACTGGTGGAAGCGCCTGCAGGACGAGCTCTACTTCATCTACCTCTCGGGCACTCGCGGCACGGGCGGCGGCATGGTGTGGAGCGCCGGCAACCCCATCTTCAACGTCAACGCGCTCACCGCGCCCGACGCGATGCATCAGATGTATGGCGGCACCGCCACGTCGAAGGCTTCGCTGACCACGGCCGACGGCTTCACGCTGCGCCTGATCGATAAGGCCGTGGCCAAGGCCGAGACGATGGGCGGCGACGGCTCGGACGAGCTTTCGATGATCCCGGTGTCGATCGAGGGCGGCGACCACTACATCGCCCTGATGCACACCTACCAGGCGGACGCGATGCGCAAGGACGCCGGCACGGGCGGCTGGCTCGACATCCAGAAGGCCGCTGCTGCTGCCGAAGGTGCGAAGAACCCGATCTTCACGGGCGCGATGGGCATGTACAACGATGTGATCCTGCACAAGCACCGCAACGTGATCCGGTTCTCGGACTACGGCGCTGGCGCCAACCTGCCGGCCGCTCGTGCCCTGTTCCTGGGCTCGCAGGCTGCCCTCGTGGCCTTCGGTGACAACGAAACCGGCACCCGGTATCGCTGGACCGAAGAGACGAAGGACCACGGCAACTCCGTTGCCATCGGCACGCACTCGATCATGGGTGTGAAGAAGGCTACCTACAAGTCCAAGGACGGCGCGACCGTCCGCGACTTCGGCGTGGTGGCCATGGACACCTACAACGTCGACCCCAACGCCTGATGACCTGACGCCCCGGCTCACCCCGGGGTGTCGGTTCAGCACGTTCGACCACTTCTCACCCATATCAGGAGCCCACCATGGCCAAGTTCCTCTCCGAAATCATGACCGGCAAGCGCTCGGTCCCCCAACCGGACGACGCCGATGTCGATCGCGTCCCCGTATCCATCGTCCTGCCCGTCGCCGCGCTGGCTGCCGGCGACCTGTTGAGCCTGATCCAGCTGCCGCCCGGCGTCACGCTGGTGGACTACGACGTGTTCGCGCCGCAGCTGGACAGCAATGGCGCTCCCGCGCTCGCGCTCTCGATCGGCAGCGAGAACGCTGCTGGCGATGACCTGGGCGTGGTCTACGAGGCCGGCCTGACCCCCGGCCGCACGGCCAACGGCTCGGTGTCGCGCTGCGGCAATGCCGTTGCCCTCAACGCTGACAACTCCGTCGCCCGAAAGATCGCCCTCAAGGTGACCACGATCGCCGCGACCTGGGCTGGCGCGGGCAAGACCGTGACCGTTCTTCTCGCCCTCAAAGGCTGATCGCGCGCCCCGGTTCGTGTGCAAGGGGCCGCAGCGGTGTGGCCCCTTTTTCTTGACCTCAACCCAACCCCCAGGACTGCAAGATGCAAATCCATGCCTACCGCCGCACCGCAAAGACGCCTGTTGAACTGTTCGGCCTGAGCCTCGCGTTCGTGCCCAACTCGGCCGGCGACGTCGTGTGCGAAGTAGAAGACGAGCGCGCCATCAATCGCCTGCTCGAGATCTCCGATGCCTACCGCCCGTACAGCGGCGAAGGCGTGCCCGCTCCGGCTCCGGCAGCGCCCGTCGCCGCACCTGCTGTGCCCACCGCAACGCCTGCCGCGCCTCCCGGTGGTGGCGATGAAGGCGAGGGCGACAAGGTGTTCGACACGGTGCTGCTCGGCTCCGAGTCCCTGCCGCCGACCTTCGACGTGCTCGGCGTCACCTACACGCAGGCCCAGGTCGTGGCTCTAGCCTTCGCTCGCAGCGGCATGGACCGCGAAGAGTGGAACCTGAACGACGAGGACGATCGCGAAGCGCTCATCGAGGGCGAAGTGGTTAAGCTCATCACGGCCGCCGAGGAAGAGGCCGCGAAGGCTGCCGAAGCCGCCGCGCCTGCTCTGGCGCCCGCTGCCTCTGCTCCTGCCGCCGAAGTCAACCCGCTCATCATCACCAACGGCGAGCAGACGCTCGACCTGGGCACGCTGAGTGCGACCAAGCTGCGCGAGTTCGCCGCGGCCAACGACATCGAACTGCCGGGCGGCAACAGCACCAAGGTGGGCGACCTGCGCCTGATGGTGGCGAAGGCACTCCAGGCCTGATGCCATGAAGGCCTCTCGCGTCATCGGCCAAGCCCGCATCCTGCTGAAGGATGCGGACGCCGTGCGTTGGACTGACGCCGAGCTCCTCGGCTGGCTCAACGGCGCGCAGCTGCAAATCGTTGCCGTGCGTCCGGACGCGAAGGCCACGAAAGCCGACCTCACGCTGGAAGAGGGCGTGGAGCAGCGGATCCCCGCGGGCGGCACGCGGCTGCTGGACGTGATTCGCAACGTCGGGGGCCGCGCCATCACGCTCATCAACCGGGACCAGCTCAACGAGTTCGATCCGGACTGGTACATCGCCGATCCGACCGACCAGCAGAAGCACTACACCTTCGACGCGAGCGATCCCAAGTCGTTCGAGGTCTATCCGCCCGCGACGGCCGGGAACAAGGTGCGCATCCTCTACGCCGCGGTGCCCACCGACTGCCCCACGTTGGACAACGACATCGACCTCGACCCGATCTACGAGGGGCCGCTCATCGACTGGGTGTGCTACCGCGCCTGGATCAAGGACGGCGACAACTCCACCGACGCGCCGCGCGCTGCCAATGCGCTCGCCACGTTCATGCAGGCCCTGACGGGCAAGACCCAATCCGACCAGGCCTCGACGCCTGCCCGCAAATGAAGCCGTGGTCTTCCTTCCTCAAGGACGTGCGTCCCGATGCGCCCGGCAAGGCCGAGCCCGTCATCGAGCACGCCATCCTGCGCGCCCTTCAGACCTTCTGCACCGAGACGCGCGCGTGGAAGGTGCTGCTGGACCCGATCACGACGCAGGAGGGCGTGACCTCCTATGACCTCGATCTGGACAACGCCGAGGTCGTGCGGCTGGAGAGTGCCACGCTCAACGGCCAGGACTACGCGATCTGGCGCGCCGGTGACAGCCCGCGTGGGCGCTACGTCTACACGCCCGACGGCAAGACCGTGATGTTCGCGGAGAACCCGGAGCCGGGCCTGCCGCTGGTCCTCACGTGCAGCGTCACGCCGAGCAACAGCGCCATGGGTGTCGACGACGCCCTCTATGACCGCTACGCCGCCGTCATCGCGCTCGGCGCCGTCGTGAAGCTCACCAGCGACCCGACCAAGCGCGACGACTACGACAACCAGGTCGCCCGCATCAAGACGCGCCTCTGGCGCGGCAATGCGGCCGTCCGTCCACGCGCGCGAGCGCAATTCTTCTGAGGCGCCATGAACAAGAACGTCAAATCCCTCTTCTTGCTGCGCGGTGCCACGGCGCCGGCCACGTCGCAGATTGCCATGTCGCCCGAGGGGCCGTCCCGCACCTTCCAAGTCGTGGGCAAGACCACGGCCGGCGCCGGCGCGGCCGAGGTCGACATCCTGGGCAGCAACAGCGACGACGTGAACGAGGCCGTGCTGCTGGGCACCATCAGCCTCACGCTCGGCACCGTGCCGAAGGGCGAGGGCTTCGCGAGCACCGCGCCGTGGCGCCTTCTGTGGGCGCGCGTGAACAGCATCAGCGGCACCGGTGCCTCTGTCTCCGCACTGGTGGGGGCCTGATGACTGTCACGCTCTACCCCACTCGCAACGGCGGCGCCACGGCCTCGGGCGGCGGCTCCAGCGTGGTCGACACGCGCAAGCTCGCCAAGTGGCACGCTGGTGGCGTGGCCGGCAAGCACATCTGCTGGTTCGGAGACTCGACGCGCGAGCAGCTCATCGGCGATGGCCTCACTGCCGTCGACAAAGGGCCGATCGGGCGCCTGGGCCAGATCTACCCGGCGCTGCGCTCGTGCCTCGAATCGAACCACGGCAAGAACGGGCAGACCATGAGCGGCTTCGTCGCTCCAGGCGACCACGACCAGAACGGTTCTCTCCTCTACACCGGAATCGACACGGTGGCCGCCCGCAAGGCGGACCTGTACCTGGGGACCTACGGACTGAACGACTTCCGCGGCGGCGTCACGCCGGGCGGCGCCGGCAACCCCCTGGGTGGCAACTATCCCGACTACCGCGTGGCCTATGGCCAGCCGGGCATGGTGCAGATGGCGCTCGTCTTCCAGTTCTGGATGCAGTTCGTCATCACCCGGCTCAGGGCGCAGAACCCGAATTGCGTGATCGTGTGGGTGATGCCGAACACGGCAACGCCGAACTGCGCCTACATGGCCAACGGCGTGCAGCCGCTGCACCTGAACAACCTCGTGCGCCTGTCCTATCGCGGTGACCCGGCGCTGGGCGTGCCGAGCCCGGAGACGTTCGCCGACGGCGTGCTCGTGGTCGACACGCTCGCCAGCCTGTTCCCGCTGCAGCCGGCGAACAGCTCCACGCTGATCAACCAGCCCAACGACGGCCTGCATCCGACCTTCCCCGCGAAGATCAACCTGCTCATGCTCGTCGGTGCGCTCCTCGAAGGCCCGGCTACGAACACGCTGGCCACCGCAGAGCAGGCGGCCGAGGCAGCAGCTTTCGAGCGCGCGCTTGCCTCGGGGACCGCGATCGCCGACCCGGAGGCGATGAAGCACGGCACCGAGTACAAGCGCGCCTACACCACCACCGTCGACAGCAACTCGGTGTTTTGGGACGTGATCCTGGGCCCGACGAACAATAGCGTGAATCACGCATGGGGCGGCGTGGGCGACGTGGCGCTGGGCTCGGCCACACCTCCCGGCCTGAGCCTGGGCGACAAGGTGGTGTGGGCCAGCACGCCGACGAAGGTCGATACCGTCAAGCGCTACCCCAACCAGAACCCCGCCGGCTTCCTGCTGCGGATCTACGACGGCGATGACTGGTCCAACAAGGGCTTCCCGTCGCCCAACGGTGTCGGCGACACCGGCGTGGTCTACCGCAGCAAGTACGCGGGCTCGATCGCGGCGCGGTGGAACGACTTCAAGCTCAAGCGCGGGACCATCGAGCAGGCGCAGAGCGCGTTCAAGAACGCCTACCGCATCACCGTCGTGGCGACCGCTGACGGCTCGCTCCAGTACCGGGGCGTGGGCGGCGAGGTCGGCGCCGTCTCGGGCGACACCGGCACTTCCCACGTCCCAACCACCAGCGACCTGCTCTGCCTTCCTGGCATCGAGGGTGGCGCCACGAGCGGCGGCGCCGACAGCTACATGGGCCTGCCCCTGACGGGCGCGACGTTCGCGCTGGCCAGCGGCGTCCGAACCATCACCCTCGCCGGCGTGGACTTCCGCGACGCGATCGGTACGCAAGGTTTCCTCCTCTCCAACACCTGACCTTCAAGGGAGTACCGAAATGTCCTTCAACGCCACCTTTGCCAACGACCTGGCGAAGCTCATCTTTCAGGCCATTGCGATCGCCGGCCTCGCCGACAACGCGGCATCGAGCCCGCTGACCACGCTCTATCTCGGCCTGCACACCGCAGACCCTGGCGCCGGTGGAACGCAGATCACCAACGAGATTGCCTACACCGGCTATGCGCGTATGGCCATCGTGCGCACGGCCGCGGGATGGACGGTCGTGGGCAACATCGTGAGCCCGGCCGCGAACGTCGACTTCGGCGAAATGACTGCGGGCGCAGGCGGCACCGTCACGCACATTTCCGTCGGCACCGCGGCGGCTGGCGCCGGCAAGGTGCTGGTGCGCGGCACGCTGACGCCGAACATCGTCGTTGCGGTTGGCGTCACCCCGCGCGTGAAGTCCACGAGCACGATCACCCTCGTTACCGCCTGAGCGAGGGCGCGTGATTGGCCGATCCCAAAGTCAAAGCCTGCCTCACGTTCGCGGGCGCGAACAACGCGACGTCGTTCAGCGACACGCTGGGTAACGCCTGGACGAGCGGAGGGGGCGCAAAGCTCTCCACTACCTCGCCCCTGTTCGCGCCGGCGAGCGGGCTCTGCGCTGCGGCAGGCGACTACTTCACGTCGGACGCTGGCGCCGCGCACAAGCTCGGCGCTGGCGACTTCGCCGTGGAAGTGTGGTTCGAGACGAGCGCCGACGATGTGGCGCTGCTGGATGCGTCCGACGGCGACAGCGTGGGCGGCTACCGACTGGCGATGGCCGCGGGCGGCAGCAACCCCTCGCTCTTCATCTACAGCAACGGCGGGTTGTTTCTTGAGACCTTTCTCTCGCCGTTGGGCCTCAACTTCAAGAATGCGGGACTCTGCTATGTCTGCTTCCAGCGCATCGGCACGCGCGTGGGCGTCTTCTTCGGGAGCAATGGCGGCGCGGTCAAGTACCTCACCTACGGCGATGTCGCCGACTCGACCAACCTGCACCTGACGGCAGGGGCCGTGCTGCTCGGCCGCCAGGGCTTCGACCCGGCCAACCGGCGCTTCGTGGGCAAGTTCGGTGGTGTGCGCGTGACCTCTGGCGGCAGCCGCTGGGCCTGGGCCGACATCGCCACGATGCCGTCTCCCTACGATGTGCTCGGCGGCGGGAGCACGATCGTGGAGGCCTCGGCCACCGTCACCGCTGATGCTTCGGCTTCGGCTGGCTCTGCGCAGATCGTGGCGGGCCTCGGCGCAGCGACCGCCGACGGCCAGGCAGCGGCGGGGAGCCAGCTCCTGCTCGGCGCCGTCGCCACGATCGCCGACCAGAACCTGCCCTATGTGCCCGCCTATGGCGACCCTGCGGCCTACTTCCCGCCCGGCGCCTACCGGCTGACCGTCGCCAATCGCGCGCAGATGCAGACCGCACTCGACACCTATGGCGTCGTGCGGCTGGACGCGGGCGACTACTACACCGGGGGGCCGGCGAACGTCGTGATCAAGCCGGGGCAGAAGCTCATCGGCATCCCCGGCGTGTCGATCGTCCCCAAGATCACGATCCAGGCTGGGTGCAGCGCGGCGACCGTCATGGGAGTGACCTCGGGCGACAGCTTCAACTTCCCCACTTCCAGCACGCCGACCGTCAAGAACGCCTTCGGCATGATCCGCGGCGACATGATCGCCACCGGCGCTACGCTGGAGCAGAACCTCATTGCCAGCTCGAACGGCGTCGTGCGCATCGACAACAGCGGAGGCGGCTACGCCCGCAACAACCGATGGGTGCGCACGCACACCCACGGCCTGGGCGGCGACGGCCTCGCCTGCTTCCTGCTCAAGGGCGGCGCTGGGCGGACCTCGTTCAACAACACGATCGTCGGCTTCAACACCCTGGGCGCCGTGAACGCCGGCCTCGAGGTCAGCGGCCAGGACACGTTCAGCGTCGTGGGCTTCGACGAGGAGAGCTATGCGCCGCACGCGGACGGCAAGGCCTCGCTGGTGGCGCGCGACGTGGGCACGCTCAACGTCATGGGTGTGGGCGGCGTGGTGTACGGCAACGATGGCGTCGACTCGGGCGCCGACAAGACCAACATCATCTATCACCAGCAGACCGCGACTTCGGGCGGGAAGCGCATTCGCCTTCAGGCCGAGGCAGCGTCGGCCGCATGGTGGCGCACGAACAACTCGGCGCCCGCCGATGCGGCCGTTGGCGCGCTGCGCGTGACGGAGACGGCCAACTTCACCTTGCAGGCCAACGGCATCACGCCGGCGAGCCTGACGAGCGCTGCCGCGCTGGCGCACTTCGTCCCGCCGCTACCCCCCACTTCCGTGGCCTGGGGCGGGCCGCAGCGCCGGCCAGTGCCGGACCCAGCCGGCCCGAACTGGAATGTGGGGCTTGCCGGCAAGGCCGACGACGTGCCCGCGCTCCAGGCGCTGTGCAACGCCGGTCTGGTGGTTGAGCTCGAACCGCGGATCTACTACTTCGGCTCGACCCTCAAGGTGCGCCCGAACCAGGTCTTCAACGGCGTGGCCGGGCAAACCGCCTTCGTCGCCAAGGACAGCTCGCTCCAGATGATCGAGACGAACTGGGGCAATGGCTCTGCGCTGGCCTCGCCCTACACGGCGGCACTCACGATGATTGACCTCGTGATGCAGGGCGGCAAGAACGGCCTGCACCAGTCCGAGGGCAACACGCAGCTGAACGAGTTCTGGTTCGTCAACGTCACCTTCCGCGACATGGTGGAGGCGGGCACCTTCCTCGACAACGCCTACGCCTGGGACAACGGTTGGTTCCAGCACTGCAACTTCCATAACTGCGGCGCTGGCGTCAAGCAGCGGCAGACCATCGGCGACGGCACCGGCCCGACCATCGCCTACATCGACAAGACGAACTTCTTCCGGTGCCAGTGGACGAGCTGCGGGCTGCCGCTGGACATGGAGTGCGGCCGCGCCGACAACCTCAACACGTGGACCGAGTGCTACTTCGAGGACAACACCGGCAGCGCGGTCATGCTCGTGGGCGGGCACAACTACCCGACCTTCACGAACTGCGCCTTCATCAACAACGGCGGCACGGTGGCCGTCGACGCGAAGCTCAACCAGGTCATGCTGGTGGGCTGCCAGATCGTGGGCAGCGCGGCGAACACGGCGCTCGTCTCGCCGTCGGCCATCCTCGAGGGCTGCACGCTCTCGCGCGGCGCAGGCAACGCCGTTCTCTTTGACTTGGCCAACGTCCCTTTCAGCAATGCCTACTACATTGGCGGCGCGGTCTTCAACTGCACTTCGATTGATGTGCCGTTCGGCAACCTGCTCGTGTATCCCACGCGGCTCTCGATGCTGGCCGTCAACTCCTCCTTCCCGGAGGCCGAGGCGAACTGGCAGAAGCCCATCAGTGCGATGCGCTACGACTCGAAGGGCACCTATGACCTGGGCGATGACGTGCGCACGACGCAGTTCGCGTGGCTCGACGGCGGCGTGATCCCTGGAACCCGGTTCCTGCGAGACATCGGCGGGGGAGGCGGGCCGAACAACGTTGCCTTCACCGCAACCTCGATCGCGGGCGCCGTTGGCGCGCTGACGGGCGATGCGCCGGGCGCCGGCGCCGGTGGCGCGATCGCCTCGGCACTTTGGGAGGCCTCGGCCGATGCCGCGGGCGCGTTCAACTCGAACGCCATCGTGGGCACCGAAGGCGAGTTCGACATGCGGGCGAGCGCCGACGTTGCCTTCATCGCGACTGGCATCGCTGGCGGATCTGGCGTCCTCGATGCCATTGGCGGGCTCGTCGCCGAAGGCGGGGCGATCAACGCCGGTACCGCAAGTCTCGATGCCCAGGCCGATGCGGACTTCCGCCTCTCTGTGATCCGCAGCGCTGTAGCCGAGGCGGTGCTCGAGCTGGTCTTCAACGCGAACGGCGGAACTCCCCCGGGCGCGGGCGGCACCTTCCTGGCGGCACCGGCCCTGCGCACGATGTATCGGCCGCAGAAGCCCCGACTTATGACGCGGCCTGAGCAGCAGCGCGTGATGGTCAAAACCTGATTTTCGGAGCACACGATGACCATTCTTGCGAGATTCACGAAGGACCCGGGCGAGGTCTTCGATTACGACATCGCCTACCCCACGACCGAGCTGCCGGCCAGCGACAGCATCGCCGACGCTCAGGCCACGGCGCAGTGCATCGGCGACCTCACCAACACGGCAATGACCGTGGGCGTGGTGACGTTCTCGAATCGCCGCTCCAAGGTGTGGCTGGCGGACGGCACCGACAAGAAGGACTACCTCATCACCGTGGTGGCCACCAGCGCGGGCGGGCGGATTCTGGTGGACCACTTCGTCCTGAAGGTCAGGGGGACCTCCGCATGAAGATTGTCCTGGCGGGCTTCACTGGGGAGAATCGGGCCGTTCACCCGACCCTGCTCCCGGAAGGCGCGGGCGTGTCTTCGCGCAACCAGAAGCCGGGGCGCGGCGACCTGCGGCCGCTGCGCAACCCGCTCGACGTCGCCACCGTGCCTTCGGGGCGCTCGACCATCTACCGCATGGGGCGCGACGTGGCGAGCGATGCCGACTACTGGTTCTCGTGGACCGGCGTGGTGCATGCCATGCGCGGCTTCATCACCGAGGACACGACGGAGCGCACCTTCTACACCGGCGACGGCATCCCGAAGCAGACCGACAACACGATCGCGCTCGCCTCGACCCCCTATCCGACCGCCTGGCGCGCGCTGGGCGTCCCGGTGCCCACCGCCGTCCCCGCGCTTACGGTCCTCGACGCCGGCGCGGCCACGGACACGGAAATCCGCTACTACGTCTTCACCTATGTGACCGACAAGGGCGAAGAGAGCGCTCCCAGCCCCGTCTCGCTGCCCGTGAGCGGCAAGACCGACGCGACTTGGACGATCAGCAATCTCGCCGCGCCTCCTTCGGGCCCGTATGGCATCAACCGCATCCGGATCTACCGCACGCAGACCGGGCAGCAGGGCGACACCGAGTTCTTCTTCCTGCGCGAAATCGTCTCCACCCTCGACACGACGACCGACGACGGCCGCGCGCTCGGCGAAGTGCTGCCCACGGACGGTTGGCTGCCGCCCCCGGCAGATCTGAGCTACCTCACGCCGATGTGGAACGGCATGGCTGCGGCGATCGACGCGAGCAGCGGCTCGGTGCGGTATTGCGTGGCCTACAAGCCCTATGCGTGGCCCCCGGCATTCGAGACGCTGCCTCCGGACGCAAAGGCCGTGGCGCTCGGGCGCTTCGGCCAGGCGCTGCTCGTGCTCACGACCGCCAAACCGGTGCTGGTGTCGGGCGCGTCTCCCGATTCCCTGTCCGAGGAGCCGATCCAGTTCGCCGAGGCGTGCGTGGCGCCGCGCTCCGTCGTCAGCCTGGGCCATGGCGTGGCCTGGGCATGCCCCGATGGCCTCGCCTACTACGGTGCCAGCGGCGCGAAGATCATCACCGCAGGGCTCATGACCCGCGACGACTGGCAGGCGATCAACCCGGAGAGCATCGTCGGCGGCTGCTACGAGGGCGCCTACATCGGCTTCTTCACGCAGGGCGGGGTGACGAAGGGCTTTCTGGTGGATCCGCTCAACCCGACGGGCCTGTTCTTCCTCGACAAGGGCTACGACGCGCTCTACTTCGATGAGCTGCAGGACGCGCTCTACGTGCTGGACGGCTCGACCGTACGCAAGTGGGACGCAGGCCCCGACGTGATGACTGCCACCTTCCGTTCGGGGGTGCTTCGCCATCCCCGCACCAACTTCTCGAGCGCGCGCGTCGTGGCCGATGCCTTCCCCGTGACCGTCAAGATCGACTACCTTGGGGTTGATGCAGAGCTGGTGCCCAAGGTGATGGCGCGGCGTCCCGGGCTCTTCACCAGCCCCGATGCCACGACCCTGCGCTACACCAAGACGGTGATCGACGGCGAGCCCTTCCGGCTGCCGGGCGAGTTCGAGGCACTTCGGTGCCAGGTTGAGCTCGCCACCACGCAGCCCGTGCAGCAGTTCGCGATGGTGCAGAGCATGGGGGAGCTGGCGCCCCTATGAAGCCCGACAACCGCAAGAGCTTGCCGGGCACGAAGGCCGGCAACATCCTCGACACGCTGCGCGAGTCCGTGCAGACCTACCTCGGGCTCCAGGGCGACAAGCTCGACCGCGGCATCACCGTGCGGGATCTTGCGAACGCGGGCCTGATCGACGTGAGCAAGACCTACCTTGCGGGGGGCTCACGCAACCCCATCGGGCGCGTCAACACCGTCATCGGCACGCCGGGCTCGGGCGGGACCATCGTCGTTGGTGGCGACACTTACGAGCCGGACCTGACGCCACCGCCGAGCCCCAGCGGGTTCACGGTGGGCGCGGGCATCAGCTACCTCTACATCGAGTGCGCGAATCAGGTCTACACCGTGGGCCATGGGCATGGCACCACGAAGCTCTACGGCGCCAAGCGCACGGGCGGGCCCGTGCCGACGTTCTCCGATGCCGTGCTGCTCTCGACCTTCGGGGGCACGGTCTATGCCTATCCCACGGACCCCAACACGACGTGGCACCTGTGGATTACCTGGGTGACGAAGGATGGCGTGGAGTCGCCCGCGCCCGCAGGCGGCACGAATGGTCTGGTGGCGGTCACCGGGCAGGACGTGCGGCTGCTCTTCGATGCGCTCACGGCGGCGGCGACGAATCCGACCTCGCCATACTCCCGCGTCACCTTCCGGGCCACGCAGTTCTATGTGGCCAGCGACCTCGACCCGGCCGCCGCGCCCATGTTCAGCGTCGTCACTTCGCCGATTACGCTCAACGGCGTGGCCGTGCCCGTCGGCGTCTACCTGCGCGAGGCGTTCATCCAGAACGGCACCATCACCAACCTGAAGGTGGCCAACGGCGCGATCGACAACCTCAAGGTCGCCAACGTCAGCGCGGACAAGATCACGGCCGGCACCATCGCCATTGGCCAGTACATCCAGTCGACCAACTATGTCGCCGGCCAAAGCGGCTGGAAGATCAACGGCATCGGCAATGTGGAGTTCAACAGCGCGGTCTTCCGAGGGAGCGCGTTCGTCGGCAACGGCTCGGTGGGTGGCATTCTGGTTGCCCCCGACTACATCCAATCGAGCAACTACAACGGCACGGGCACCGGCTTCCGCCTGGGCGCCGATGGCACGCTGGACCTGCCGGGCGGCTCCGTCAACGCGCAGCAGCTCAACGTGGGCAACGGCGCGAACCTGTTGAACAACTCGACGTGGATCGACCGGGGCGGGCAGAACGCGGCCATCCCGATCGGTTGGGCCACCGGGAACGCCGAGTCGGTGCCGCAGTTCTATCGCTCCCCTGTGAGCTTCCCGACGTGGTGCCCGCCATCGGCTCAGGGGCTCGTGATGGAGGCCTCGAATGGCCCGATCGCCAACGCCTACATGCTCGCGCAATGCAGCTTCCCGGCCATCCCAGGCCGGCGCTACGAGGCCCATGCGCTCAACGGCTCGCACCGCTGCAATTGCTACGTCGACATCCAGTGGTTCGACGGCAATCAGGCCTCCCTCGGCACCTCGTCGGACAACCAAGTCACCAACGACAACGGGCTGAATGTCGGCCTGGGCGGCGGCACCCGGTTTGACCAGTTCAAAAAAGTGGGCTGCTTCGGCGTGGCGCCGAGCACCGCCTCCTACGGGGTCATCCGGCTCATCAAGGGGCAGACCAGCGCCGGGCAGACGAGCAGCTATGGCTTCTGGCTGCAGCCCTTCGTGGGCCTCGCACGCACCAAGCAGACGGCGTTCTCGGACTACTCGCCCAGCGGCGTCGGAACGGTCATCACGCCCGGGGGTATCAGCACGCCGAGCCTCGCGGCCCTGAATGCGATCCTGGGGGACTGCTATGCCGGTTCGCTGCGCGGGGGGTCGTACACGGGCTATGGCTGGCCCACCAACGGCGACGGGGGCTTCTACCTCGGCCCCAATGGGCTCCTGCTCGGCAACTACAACACCGGGCAGTACTTCCAAGTCGACCGCGGCGGCAATCTGTACGCGCCAGGCTTCTACGTGCAGAACGGGGTCATGACCGTCTACGCCGCGAACATCATCGGCACGGCGCAGATCCAGGGCGGCGCCGTGACCACGATGGCTTGGGCACGTGGTGTCCAGCTCGCGCAAGTCGGAATCTCGGTGCCAGCTGGCGAAGTTCACTACGTCCATTGCACGGCTTCCTGGCAGGCCCGCCAAGGCTTTCCGAACCAGTACATCGGGCCATCGGTGTTCACCCTCACGGGTGTCCCGGACCAGAGCGTCATCCCGACGACGTACACGCAGGACGGCAACGGCGGCGATTCTGGCGGATTCGGCCCGACGACATGGACCGTACCACCCGTGACGATGACCTCGCTCCTGGCGCTCGGGCCCGGCTACTACATCGTCACGGCCAACACCAACAGCGGTTGTGACGCCACCCTCGTGTGCAGCATTGCCCGGAGGCCTTGACATGGAATTCACGATTCTCGACGAGTGGGGCCGGGTCATGATGACCGGCATCACGCAGCACTTGGACATCCCGCTCGCGCCTGGGCAGCGTGTCATCGAGGAGCAGGCGCCGCTCGACACCTACCGCTCCGGCGAGTCCTGGGTGAAGATCCCGGCCCAGCCGAGCCCCGTGCATGAGTACGACTGGTCGATCCATGCCTGGGTCGATCGCCGCTCCCTCGCCGTGCTCCAGGCCGAGAAGTGGGAGGAAATCAAGGCCGCTCGCACGCGCTTCATCGCCGCTGGGGTGGTGGTGGGCGCCCTCGGTCGCTTCGACGCCGATCCCAGCGCGGCCGTCAACATCACCGGGACCTACGCCGCGCTCGATGCCCTGCCCGAGGACTGGACCGTAGTCTGGACCCGCTTCGACAACAGCAGCATCACCTTGACCAAGGACCAGTTCAGGGAGGTCGCGCTGGCCGTGCTCGGCCACGTGAACCATGCGTATGACATCGCCCGCGGGCTGCGCGACCAGATCGACGAGTCATCTATGGACGGGCTCGCGGCCATCCGGTGGCCGGAGTAACCGGGTTTTCGACCCCCCTTGTTTTCCCAATACCCGCCTTTTACGCTCGTTCGGCCCGAGCTGCGGGCATTCAACTTGAGGGGCTTGGAACGTGCGTGCAATGCTCGCGGTGGCGCTGGCGAAGCAGATCGGGAATGTCCTGACGCCTGAGCTCGCCTGCGAGATTGCGCGGGAGGCCTGCAGCGACCCCGACCTGAGCATTGACCCGTGGCAATTCGAGCCTGAGCACAAGGGCGGTTACGTCTTCCAGTGTGAGCGCCTGATGGACGGGGGCCTCGAGCTTCGCCAGCAGCGCGCCAGCTACCTCTACGAGACGAGCGACGGCGCTCCGATCCGCACGAACTGGGCGCGCCTCATCGAAATGTCCCGCCAGGGGCGCCTCGTCATCTTCACCGTGCGCACGTCGACCGGAACCCTCGTGGGCAGCGTATGGCTGCTGGTGGGCGACAACATCGACACCGGCCGGCTCGCCGTGACCGACGACCTGCTGTATGTCGATCGCGCGCACCGCGGCGGGCTGGTCGGGCTTCATCTTGTGCAGTACGCCGAGCGTTGCGTCTTCGCCCTGGGGGTGCGCGAAGCCACGTTCCACTTCCGGCTCGAGAACGGCGCCGACCGCATGGCCAAGTTCCTCGGCTACCGCAGTGTTTCCAACAGGGTTACGAAGACCCACGACGGCGAGAACTTCGCCGACGTGCCTACCCGGCACAAGGAGGTCTCTCGTGATTCTTTCGTTTGAACAGCGACACAGCGCGGGCTACCGCCTCACGCCGATGGGCGGCGGCGGCAGCGTCGACAACAGCGGCCAGAACTACGCCGCGCGCATGCAGGCCGACCTTTCGCGCGAGCAGCTCGACTGGGCGAAGGAAATCTACGCCAGCACGGCCGACGAGCGCGCAACGACGTCCGACCTGGCGAACCAGCTTTCGCGCTCGCAGCTCGAGCAGTCCCAGCAGCAGACGGCCATCGCCCGGCAGGCGCAGGACGATTACAACAACACCTACCGTCCGCTCGAGCAGTCGATGGTGGAGGAGGCGAAGAACTACGACACGCCCGAGCGGCGCGCGGCCGCTGCGGCTGCCGCTTCGGCCGACGCCGAGACGGCGATCGCCGCGCAGCGCGGCGCCACCATGCGCGAGATGGAGCGTGCCGGCGTCAATCCCGCCAGCGGCCGGACGATCGCCATGCAGAGCGGGATCGACCTGGGCGCGGCCAAGGTCAAGGCGGGCGCGGCGAACACGGCCATGCGCCAAGTGGAGACGATCGGTGCGGCGAAGAAGGCCGATGCCGTCAACCTCGGCCGGGGCATCGCATCCAGCCAGGCCACGAATGCAGCCCTGGCCATGCAGCAGGGCAACAGCTCCGTCGGGAACTCCACCACTTCGCTGAACGCGGCCTCGGCTGGCGTCAACGGCATGCAGGCCGGCTTCCAGGGCGCGCAGCAAGGGCTTGCGAGCGCCGGCCAGATGTACGGCAACATCGCCTCGCAGCAGCAGTCCGCAGCCAACGCGGATAGCGCGAACACGAGCGCGGGCATCGGCGCGATCGCCACCATCGCGGCGGTTGCCATCTGATGACCTCGATGGCGCACCCCACGATCGACTCGCGCGCGGTGGTGGCGGCATTCCGTCGGCACGAGAACATCGCGCTTCAGTTCTCTGGCGGGCGGGATTCCACCGCCACGCTGTACCTGCTGCGGCCGTTTTGGGACCGCCTGACGGTCTACCACGTGGACAGCGGCGACCAGTTCCCCGAGACGCGCGCCGTGGTCGACCGCGTGGCGCGGGACGTGCCCATCACGATCATTCGCAGCGACGTGGAGGCCTTGCGCGAGGCTCACGGGCTGGCCAGCGACTTGGTGCCGGCCGACAACACGCACATCGGCCGCATGGTGTCGGGCCGGTCGATCAAGATCATCGGCCGCTACGAATGCTGCACTGCCGTCGTGATGAACCCGCTGCACGCGCGCATGGAGGCGGACGGCGTGACCCTGCTGGTTCGTGGGCAGCGCGACGAGGACTACGCCGCGCCCCCGCTGCGCTCCGGCCAGGCTGCCGATGGCTTTGAGGTCCTGTACCCGATCCAGCACTGGACCGGCGATGACGTCGAGAACTACCTGCGCGCCAACGGCTTGCCGGTGGCCGACTTCTACCGCGAAGGCATCACGCGGGCCAGCGACTGCATGACATGCACGGCGTGGTGGGGCGATGGCCTGACCCAGTACCTGCGGCGACATCACCCTGAGCAGCACGCCAAGCGCGCGGTGCGCCTGCAGCTCATCCGCGACGAAATCAACCATCAGGCCGCGACGTTGGCCGGCGAACTGGAGAACTGACATGGGATGGGGCAACGCACTCGCAGCTGCTGTGGGCGGCTATCTGAAGGGAACCAACATCGTCGAGGACCAGCAGGACCGCAAGGACGAGAAGGAATGGCGCGACGAGCGCCGCGCGCGCGTGCGCAAGGACGAGGCCAAGCAGGATTCGCTCGACCGCGACTTGCAGAGTGCCGGCGCGACCGTCGGCGTGACCGAGGGCGCGGGCGGCATGGTCAAGCCCGACACCATGGACAACCGTGATGTGGGCCTGCCTGAGAACGCTGCGCTGCCGAACCAGGGCCTTCAGCAAGGCGGCTTCTCCGTCGCCGGCAAGGCCTTTGCCGACCGCGCTGCTGCTGATACCGCAGCGGCGGCCGAGAACTCGCCCGACGCGGTGAATGGGCGCGTCGCGGGCGCCTACCGCAGGGCCGGCCAGTTCGACAAGGCGATGGCGATGGAGGCTGGCGGACGCACGGCCGAGCTTCAGAAGATGCAGCTCGCCGACGCACAGTGGAAGCGCGACCTGGGCGGCGCCATGCGCAACGGCCACGCCGGGCTCGCTTCGTTGGCGACCTCCTCGGAGGCCGGACCCATGAAGGGCATGAACGTGCAGGCCGTCGTCAGCGAGGACGGAAAGACCGTGACGTACTCGGCCGTCGACAAGGATGGCAACGTCGCGCCGATCCCAGGCCTGCCGCAGTTCTCGAACGACCAGAATGGCCTCGTCCAGGCCGCGTACATGCTCGACCGCACTGTGGACCCGTCGGCCCGCATGGCGCATCTGGACCAGCAGCAGCAGCGCGCGCAAGCGCAGGCCAACTCCGATCGCGCCTTCAACCAGCAGGCCAGCCAGTTCAACCAGTCGTTCGGACTTCAATCGCGCTCGGCCGACCGCCAGGACAAGCTGGCCGAAGTGCAGATCAAGACGCAAGACCTCGCCTATCAAGAGGCGCTGCGCGGCGCCAAGATCCCGCAGGCCGTGAAGCTGCAGGTCGATGGCTTGCGCAAGGAGCAGGACACCATCAGCTCGGCGATCGCCAAGGCGCAGGCCGACGGCAGCTGGCAGCCGGATGCACCTGGCGCGAAGGCCCTGCTCGAGCGGCAGGCGATCGTGAATGCGCAGATCGGCAAGCACCTTCAGCCCTACATGAAGGAGGCGGCCGCCACCGACCCCTTCAACCTCAAGCCGCAGGGCCGCAACGCCGGCGCGAATGGCGGGCAGGGCGGCGGTTCGGGTCGCGGCTCCGTTCCGGCCAGCTACAAGGACCCGGTGTGGGATTCGGCCGAATCGGAGGCCTCGAAGAAGACCGGCGTGCCCACGGAGGTCATGCGCATCATCCGCACCGTCGGCGAGCGCAGCAACAGCAATCAGGTGTCGTCGGCGGGCGCGCAGGGCGTCTACCAGTTCATCCCCAGCTCGCGCGAAGCCTTCAAGAAGAAGTACGGCGTCGACGCCTATTCGACCGACCCCAACGAGCAGGCGCTCGCGGCTGCCTACCACCTGAAGGAGAGCTACGACCGCACGGGCTCGTGGGACAAGGCGATGGCGGGCTTCAACGGGGGCGTGTCGGCCGAGAAGGGCACCAACGGTACCGCCGAGAACCGCAACTATTCGCAGCGGACCAGCAGTGCGCTCGCCGCGACGCAGGGCGCCGCGGACCCGATGGAGGCTCTCTACAAGCGCCAAGTCGCCGAGATGAACCGAGGAACCCGCGTGGAGTTCAGCCCGGACGTCTCCAACTGGCGCAAGACCAAGGACGCCGAGGCCTCGAAGGACAAGGAGCGCGCGGCGAAGGACGAAGAGCGCCGCTTCAACGCCGCGCAGACCGCGTTCCTGCAGCGCGAGAAGTTGGACGCCGAGAAGAAGTCTCGCGAGCTCATCGCGACCTCGAAGTAGCCCCGATCAACCCCAGCACCCAACCTCATGAACATCAAAGAGATCCGCGCGCAGCAGCCCGAGTGGGCGAACCTCGACGACCAGCAGATCGTCAATGTGCTGCATCAGGTCTACTACCAAGACATGGCCCCGGAGGCGATCGCGAAGGCGATTGGCGCCCAGGCGCCCGTGGCGCCGGTGAAGCCACGCGGCCTGGGCGGTATCGCCGCCGACGTCGGCATCAGCGCGCTCAAGGGTGCGATCGGCGTACCCGAAGCTGCGGTGGGCCTGCTCGACATCCCGACGGGCGGCGCGGTGGGCAAGTTCCTCGAAAACGAGGGCGGCACCATCGGCTTTCGGCCGAAGGAGGCCAAGGCCATGCTGGACCGGGGCTACACCGACCAGCAGAAGCAGGCGTTCAAGGCCGTCAACGATGCCCAGGGCGTGGGCGACACCTTCGTCGCGGCGCTGCAAAACCCGTCGGTCATCGGTCACAGCGTGGTCGAATCGCTGCCGAGCATGGGTGCTGGTGGTGTCGTCGGCCGTGGCGTCCTGGCCGTCGCGCCGCGCGTCGGTGCCGCAGTGGCGGGGGCGCTCGGCGAGGGTGTCGTAGGTGGCGGCAGCGCGGCCGAGCAGACCCGCCAGCAGACTCCCGACGGTCTCCTCACGCCGGCGCAGGCGGGCCTCTCCGTCGCATCCGGCGCCGGTACCACGGCGTTCTCCGTGCTCGGCGGCAAGGTGGCGAAGGCCCTTGGTATCCACGACGTCGACACCATGCTCGTTGGTGCGGTGCAGAACCCGGCCAAGGCGAAGGGCGTCGTGCGTCGCGTGCTTGAGGGCGCCATGTCCGAAGGCATCCTAGAAGAGCTGCCGCAGTCCATTCAGGAGCAAGTGCTCCAGAACGCAGCGCTCGGAAAGCCGCTGGACGACGGCGTTGACCAGGCCGCGGTGCTTGGCCTGCTCTCCGGCGCCGCGATGGGCGGCGGGGCCAACGTGCTCGGCGGGGGCCACCAGCACGCGGGCGCTGCGAACGATCCCAGCGACACCGCAGTACCGGCCGCGAACAGCCCGACCTTCGCGCTGCCGGCGCCAACCATCAATGTCGGCGCCGACGGCACCGCGACCACGACCGATCAACGCAACTCGGTCCTGGCCGACCGCGCAGCCCGCGCGGGCAACATCATTGAGAAGGGGCCGCTGGCTCGAGCTGCAGAGACCGCCACCGGCGAAGTCATTGACGTGGAGGCGAAGCCCGCGGGCGCGCTCGCGAAGGCCGCCGCGACCATCAACCCCCAAGGAGTCCCCAGTGAAAGTGCGGGCGATCAAGCGCCGGCTGATGAAGTCGGCCAACTGCTTCCCGGTGCGGGTGGAGCGCAGCTATCGGACGCTGCTGCCGCAGCTGCAGAACCCGTCGTGGCTGACGGCGTGGCGCCGGGCGTGCTGGGACAAGGGCCGGCCGTCGGCGCTGACCAAGCTCCTGAACAGCGTCCCGAACCTGCCGCTGTAGCGCCGGCGCCGGCTGCCGAGCCGGCCGCGCCCCAGGTGTTCCCCACCTACGAAGAGGCTGACACCTTCCGCAAGGAGCAGAAGGCGCGCGGCGCGACCATCACGGCGCTGCCCGTGCCCACGGAGGGCGGCTTCATCCTGGCGGCGCGCGGCACCCCGGAATACGCCGACGGCGAGAAGCTGCGCGACGAGCGCCGCGCGGCCAAGGCGCGCGCTGACGCGGGCATCCTCGACGGCGACATCCTGAACGGCAAGGGCGCCCCCTTCACGATCAAGCTGCCGGCGACCAACGCCATGAAGAAGGCCGGCCCGGGCCACGAGGTTGTGGCCGTCAAAGGTGGCTTCGTGGTGCGCAAGTCGGCCGCACAACCAGAGGTAAAGAGTGACCAAACCCAACCTGCAACCGCTCCCGCCGAAAAGGCCATCGAAGCGCCCGCCCCGGCGCCAGCCCCTGTTCAGCCCCGAGCTGAAGAACTCGCTGCTGGACCAAGCGGCAGTGCTGCAGCACTTCGACCGGCCGCTGATGCTCCTGCCGCGCCGGCCGCAATAGCCGATCGCGGCGAGGTTGTTGAGCACACGACTGGGCGCGGCCGCGTGCTGCGCGGCGTGTGGCGCGCCGACCTCGACGAGGCGCAGGCCAAGGCCATCGACCCCTCGACGTGGAGCGTGAAGGGGAAGGGCTGGTTCATTCGCGAGAAGCACCTCGAGCAGCTGCCGCCTCTCGCTGCCGCTGAACAGAGTTCGCACGCGGACTCCGCGCCCGAGGCTGCGCCGGCGACGGAAGCAGCGCCGATCGTCGATGCAAAGCAGCAGAAAGCCGACGCTGAAGGCGCGCTCCTGAAGTTCTTCGAGAAGCAGGCCCGCGAGGGTGCCAGCAAGCCGATGCCCGGCATGTCCGGCAAGCACACCTTTCAGGTGGGCGGCGCTCCGTTCAACAAGGACAGCGAGACGACCGTTAGCGGGCCCGGGCTCGGCGCGGGCCTGAAGATCAAGCACGATGCGCTGTGGAAGAAGGCGCAGGCGAACATTGCGGCCGAGCGCGGCGCGGCGCCGGCACCGGACGCCCCCGACATCGAAGCCCAGGTCGCTGAAATGCTGGCGCCTGGCAGCAAGACGGAATCCGTCACGGTGCCCAAGGGCATTGAGGTGCCCGAGGCGATCCTGCGCGCGCAGACGGACCGGCGCTCGGACCCCGGCTACACCATGAAGCCGACCGCCGATGGTGGCGTGGTGCTGACGAAGAAAAAGGCGCCGGCCGACGCACCCGCCGCCGCGCCAGCGCCCGCCGCATCGGCCAACAAGATCTTCACCGAGGACGCCGCGGCTGCCGCGCGCGCCCGCATGAAGAAGAAGCTCGGCACCGTCAACAGCGGCATCGACCCCGAGCTGCTGCAGGACGGCATCACGCTCGCCGGGTATCACATCGAGCGCGGCGCGCGCACCTTCGCCGCCTACGCCAAGGCCATGCTCGAGGACATGGGGGAGGGGATTCGCCCCTACCTCAAGCAGCTCTATATGGCGCTCAAGTTCGACCCGCGCGCGACCGCCCTGGAAGGCTTGGATGGTGCTGCAGCCGTTGAGGCTGTGGATGTAGACAGCATTGAACCTGCGGCGCCGGCCGCTGATACTGGAGGCAAGGAGAATGGAAATGCAGCACGCAACGTGGATCGCCCAGGCCAGGGAGCACTGGAAGGAGCACCTTCCGAAGATGTACGCCCGGCTGGAGAAGGCGGGCAAGCTGGAGAAGGCGCTGACGGACGCCGCGGACGCGACGGCGGCGGGGATGCGCGTGCTGACGACGCAGGGCGCGACCTGGCAGGAAGCGTGGGAGCAGGTTCGGGAGACGTATCTGTTCCTGCCGGAGGAACCCGAGCAGCAGCCCCGGATGCGAAGAAGCCAAGGCTACCTAGCGCACCGCGAGCTGATGCAGGCAAAGTCGGACTTCGACCCCAACAAGCGGGACTGAACCTTGAAACGGGGCCGAATGAGGCCCCCAACGCGCCCCCGATCGCGGCGCCGCAGATCAAGGCCGAAGACTTCACCATCGAGGATGACCTCGGCCTGGGCGAAGGTGGCCAGAAGACCAAGTACCGCAACAATGTCGCCGCGATTCGGCTGCTCGCCGACCTCGAGGCCTCCGGCCGACTGGCGACTCCTGAAGAGCAGAAGGTTCTCGCCAAGTACGTCGGCTGGGGCGGCCTGCCGCAGGCCTTCGACCCGAAGAATGCCGACTGGGCCAAGGAGCACGCCGAACTCACGTCCCTCCTGAGCCCGGAGGATCTGGCCGACGCGCGGCGCTCGACCAGGTATGCGCACTACACGTCGCGCCCCATCATCGTCGACGGGATCTACGCCGCGCTGCGCCGCTTCGGCTTCAGTGGCGGCAAGACCCTGGAGGCCGGCGCCGGCGTTGGCAACTTCTTGGGCCTCATGCCCGCCGACATGCGCAGCGCCGGCCGCTTCACGGCCATCGAACGCGAGCCGTTTTCCAGTGCCATCGCGAAGCACCTGTACCCGCGCCAGATCGTGCTGCGCGAGGACTTCACGCAGTTCAAGGGCAACGATGCCTACTTCGACGCGGCCGTGGGTAACCCCCCGTTCGCGAGCGATCCGCAGACCGACCAGAGCGGGCGCAAGCACCTTTCCGGCCTGAGCCTGCACAACTACTTCTTCGCCAAGGCCGTCGACATGCTGCGCGAGGGTGGCGTGATGGCCCAGGTCGTCACCAACTCGTTCCTCGATGCGAAGACCGACGCCGCGCGCAAGTACATCAGCGACCGCACCGTGTTCCTGGGCGCGATCCGGCTGCCCAACAGCGCCTTCGCCAAGAACGCCAACACGGAAGTGACGACGGACATCATCTTCCTGCAGAAGCGTCCGGACTCGGAGGTTGGCGGGAAGGCCGCGCGCCTGGATGCGAAGCGCTGGCTGAACACCGGCACGTACACCGATCGCCAGGGCAAGCAGGTCGCGCTCAACCAGTACTTCATCGACAACCCGCACATGATGCTGGGCGACTTCGGCGCCTTCGGCACCATGTACGGGCCCGACCAGCCGGCGCTCGTCGCGCGCGCCGGCCAGGACACGCTCGCGATGCTGAAGGAGTCCGTGGGCAAGCTGCCCGAGGGCGTCTATCGTTCCATCGCTGACACCGGCTCTGCCGACAAGACCAAGGCTGCCATCGTCGCGCTGAAGAACCCGACGGTGCAGGAGGGCGGATTCTTCAACGAGGGCGGCAAACTCATGCAGCGCCTGCCCGACCTGGGCGGCGAGGCGCGCGGCACCGAAATTACCCCGTCGACGCAGTGGACCGAGAAGACCACGCTCGGGGAATCCGGCTTCGCCCGCATCAAGGCGCTGGCCGACATGCGCTCGACCCTGCGCGGCCTGATCGCGGCGGAAATGGCCGACGACGACAAGGGCATGGGCCAGCTGCGCGCCACCCTGAACCAGCAGTACGACGCCTACCGCAAGGAGCACGGGCTCATCAACGACCCGAGCACCTTGCGCGTGTTCGACGATGACCCTGACTTCCCCTTGCTGGCCTCGCTCGAGCACAACTACACCCCCGGCGTGGGCCCGGCCGCGGCGAAGCGCCAGGGCATCAAGCCCACGAAGTCGACCGCGAAGAAGGCTCCCATCTTCGACCGCCGCGTGGTCGCCGCCCGCACCCAGGTGCGCAAGGTGGAGACGCCCGCCGATGCGCTCGCCGTCTCCATGGCCGAGCGCGGCAAGCTGGACGCGGCCTACATCGGCAAGCTCCTGAGCCGCGACCCCGACGACGTGCTGCGCGAACTGAGCAACGGCGAGAAACCCGCGCTCTTCCGCGACCCGGCGACTGATGAGTACGTGCTTCGGGACGCCTATCTGTCCGGCAACGTGCGCGCCAAGCTGGCCCAGGCCCGCGAAGCGGGGATGTCGGCCAACGCGCGCGCCCTGGAGGAAGTGCAGCCCGAGGACGTGGGCGCAAGCCAGATCGTCGCGCGTGTGGGCTCCCCCTGGGTGCCCGAATCCGCCTACGAGGACTTCGCCATGATGCTCTTCGGCGAGGGCACCAAGGCGCGCGTCCGCTACATGAAGTTCAACAGCAGCTTCCAAGTCGACATCACGCCGGCAAACGACGTCGCGTGGCGCACGACCTTCGGCACGCCGAAGATGAACGGGGGCGAGATCCTCGCGGCGCTGATGAACAACCGCGCGATCAAGGTCACCTATCGCGACTCGGAGGGGAAGACCCACACCGACGTGGAGGCGACCGACCTCGCCAACGCGAAGGCCCAGGAACTGCGCGACAAGTTCGGGGATTGGCTCTTCGCCGACGGCGAGCGCGCCGAGAAGCTGGTGCGCGCCTACAACGATACCAACAACAACTACGTCACGCGCGTCTACGACGGCTCAATGATGGACTTCCCGGGCAAGGTGCCCGATGAAATCATCCAGTTCCGCCGCCACCAACGCAACGCGATCGCGCGCACCGTGCAGGACCGCACGGCGCTCTATGACCACGTGGTCGGCGCCGGAAAGACCTTCACCGTCGTGGCGAGCGCCATGGAGCTCAAGCGCACGGGCCTGGCTGCGAAGAACATGGTGGCGGTGCCGAACCATCTGGTGAAGCAGTGGGCCGCGGACTTCTATCGCCTCTACCCTGGCGCCAACATCCTGACGGCCACGAAGAAGGACTTCGAGAAGGCGAACCGCCGCAAATTCCTGGCCAAGATCGCCACCGGCGACTGGGATGCCGTGGTCATCGCGCACTCGTCGTTCGGCTTCATCAAGCCTGCTCCCGAGTTCGAGGCCGCGTTCAATCGCCGCGAGATTGAGACGATCGTCGCGACCATCAACGCGGTCGAAGAGGGCGACGGCGACAAGCCGCAGAAGAAGCGCACGATCAAGCAGCTCGAGGCAGCGAAGGAGAAGCTGGAAAACCGCATCAAGGCCTTGCGCGACAAGCCCATGGATGACCTGCTCGACTTCGAGCAGATCGGCGTCGACCAGCTCTTTGTCGACGAGTTCCATATGTACAAGAACCTGATGTTCAGCACGAAGATGCAGAACGTCCAGGGGCTTGGCGACGCGGCGGGCAGCCAGCGTGCCTACGATATGTACGTGAAGATCAACCAGATCTTCGCGAAGAACGGGCGCGACCAGGGCTTTGTCGCGGCAACCGGCACGCCGGTGTCGAACTCGCTGGCCGAGATGTACCACATGATGCGGTACCTCATGCCCACGGCCATGAAGGAGCTCGGCTTCGAGAGCTTCGACGCCTGGGCCAACACCTTCGCGAGCGTGGAGCAGGTCTGGATGCAGAAGCCCAGCGGCGACGGCTTCAAGGCCTCCAGCCGCATGAGCAACTTCGTCAACACCCCCGAACTGCTGAAGATGTTCGACCAGGTGTGCGACACGGTGACGATGGACGACATCAAGGCGGCGTACCGCGAGGAGAACGACGGCGCCGAGTTCCCTATCCCGAAGCTCAAGGGCGACCGCCGCACGCCGGTGTCGCTCGACAAGACGCCGGCGCAGGAAGCCTACATGCAGGAGCTGGCCGAGCGCGCCAAGATCCTCGAGGCACGCAAGGGCCCGCCGAAGAAGGGCGAGGACAACGTGCTGGTCATCATGGGCGACGGCCGCAAGGCTGCCATGGATATCCGGCTGGTCGACCTCGACCGCACCGAGCGGGAGCCGGGCGGGCGCATCGACCGTTCGAGCGACGCGATTCTGGAGCGGTACCGCAAGTACCAAGCCGTGAAGGGCACGCAGCTGGTGTTCTCCGACCTGGGGACGCCGATCAAGCATGCGAAGGCCGAACTGAAGGAGTACGAGGCGCTGCGCGCGCGCGTGGCGCTGGCCACCGACGATGTGCTGGCCTCGGCGACCCTCGGCAACGAGGCGGCGATGGCGATCGCGGAGGATGCGGAGGCAGCCCAGGAAGAGCTCGACAACAAGGGCCCCGACTGGCTGGACGCCGTGAAGGCTGCGGAGCGCGGCTTCAGCGTGTACGACGACCTGCGCGCGGCGCTCATCGAGAAGGGCATCCCGGAGGCGGAAATCGCCTTCATCCACGACTACAACACGGACGACCAGAAGGCCTCGCTCTTCCGCAAGGTCAACGCCGGCGAGATTCGCGTGCTGGTGGGCTCGACCCCGAAGATGGGCGCCGGTACCAACGTGCAGGAGCGCCTTGTGGCGCTGCACCACCTTGACGTGCCCTGGCGGCCGTCGGACGTGGAGCAGCGCGAGGGCCGCATCATCCGCCAGGGCAATGCCCTGATGAAGGAGCTTGCAGACTTCGAGGTCGAAATCCTAGCCTACGTGACCAAGGACACGCTGGACATGCGCATGTGGCAGGTCCAAGAGACGAAGCTGAAGATGATCAACCAGCTGCGCACCCGCAAGGTGGGCCGCGAGATTGACAACGCCTTCGAGGATTTGGAGCTGTCGGCCGGCGAAATGCAGGCTGCGGCCACGGGCAATATCGACCTGCTGCACGAGATTCAGCTGCGCGCGGACGTGAAGAAGCTGGAGCAGCGCAAGCGCTCCTTCGACGCCAACCGCAACGAGCTGGAGACGCGGCGCCGGCGCAACGCGGAGCGGCTGGCCGAGCTGCCGGCCAAGATCAAGAAGGGCGAGGCCAATGCCGAGCAGGTCAACGCCTATGCCCAAGATGCCCAGGCGCGCCTCGACTCGTTCAAGGCGACCATCGACGGGAAGGAATACACCGACTGGCGCGAGGCCGCGGCGCGCTTGCGCGAGATTGACGAATCGACGGTCAAGACGGTCGACAAGGCAGGCAACGAGGTTGAGCGGGCCGCGCCTATCTCCGTCGAAATCAACGGGGAAACCTACACGGCGCGCGCCGCGATGGCCGACGCCTTCGCCGAGCTTCGCGGTGACGTGGATCCGATCGTCTGGAATGTGAACGGCGAGGACTATCGCCGGCGCTCGAAGATCGGCACCGCCATCCGCCAGGGCGTGATCGACGCGATCGCGGACCAGACCGAGAAGCCCGTGGGCACCATCGCCGGCTATGACGTCGCCGTGGAAGGCTCCATGGACAAGGCCGGCACGGTCATGATGGACGTGACGCTCTCGAAGGACGGGAAGACCGTCGCAACCCGGGACTTCCACGTGCAGGACACCGGCAAGGCGCCGGAGCGCGTCGTCAGCCTCGTGGGCGGCATGCTGCACAGCATCCCCAGCGACCACAACTACCTGAAGCGGCAGCTCGCGCAGGCGCAGAAGGAGCAGGCAGACCTCGCCGAGACTGACGACATGGGCGAATGGCCCGATCAGCCGAAGCTCGAGCAGGCCCGTGCGAAGCACAAGGAAGTGCTCGGCCGCCTGGCTGGGAAGGCCCCCGGGGGCGCGGCGCCCGAAGCGGCGCCGGCTTTCAGCCTGGGCAACGGTAGCGGGATGTCCGTCACCGGCGTGAAGCGGGCGGTGGACGCGATGGTGTCGCAGTGGACGAACCCGCCCCCCATCGTGATCGCCGCGAGCATGAGCGATCCTGAAGTGCCCGAGGCCGTGCGCCGACACAACGCCGGCCAGAACGCCCAGGGCGCCGAGGGCGAGCCGGAGGCCTTCTTCTACAAGGGGACGGTCTACATCCTGGCCGACAAGATGACGACCGAAGAGGACGTGGCGCGCGTCCTCTTCCACGAAGCCCTGGGGCACTTCGGCCTGCGCGGCGTGTTCGGGGAGAACCTGAAGCCGATCCTGCAGCAGTTGGCGGCAATGCGCCGTGGGGACGTGGCAGAGAAGGCCCGCCAGTACGGGCTCGACATGAACAACGAGCGCGATCGGCTGATGGCTGCCGAGGAAGTTCTCGCCGAAATGGCGCAGACCCACCCTGAAGCGGGCTTCGTGCAGCGTGCCATCGCCGCCATCCGGACGTGGCTGCGCGCCCACGTCCCGATGTTCAAGGGCCTGGAGCTGACCGACGGGGAGATCCTGCGCAACTACATCCTGCCGGCGCGCGACTGGGTGGAGCGCGGCCAAGCCAGCCAGGCGCCGAGCACCGAGACGATCGCGTACAGCAAGGAGCCGGCTGCCGGCGCGGCCGCGCTGGCCGAACTGAGCAAGGCCGACGACCTTTTCGCGCTGCCGAAGTCCGACAAGACCACCGTGGAGGGAATCGCGGCCGACAACGACCCTGGGATCAAGGTCCGGAAGCTGCCGCCGTTCGCCGGCCGCACCGACTACCAGTTGACGGCGCCCGATGGCATGACCGCTCGCCTGATGGTGCGGGAGCCCAACCCCTACGGGCCGAGCCTCTACGGCTATGACGTGCTCGACGGCGAGATGAACGGGCAGCTGACCGAGCGCCCTGGCGAGAACCCCGAGGACGTGCCGCCGACGGGTGATGTGTGGATCGACGTTTCGCTGCTCGATCGCGGCGGGAGTTCCTTTGGGTCCGAGGTCTACAACATTGCGGCCACCTACGCTCACAACACCGGGCGCATCTTCATCGGCGACCCGGCAGGCCTGAGCGACCATGCCCTGCGCCGGCGACTGGAGCAGATGATTTCCAGCGCGCTCAAGTTCGGCACCACGGCCCACTTGGCGCCGCACCCCGACCAAGTGCGCGGCGGCAAGGGCGTCCCGGGGCTGAAGTGGGTCTACGGGGACGATGTGGGCAACGTGGAGCGGATGATTGCCGCTTCGGTGAAGGGTATGGATAATGCCTATCCCAACTCGAAACGCATCACCTTCGACGCCGCAAATGGAACTTTCCAACGCACCGACACCGGAAGAGCGCTTTCTAGAGGACAACTGGCTGCCGGATTGGGAGAATCCGACGCCGACGGAAGCGCTGCAAGAGGCCGCATGGCAGAAGCTGGTGAATCTGGCTGGCGAACTGTCGCGCGAACTGCTGTCTTCCGTGCCTTGGCACGCGGAGAAGGCGGCGCGGGAGCACGCTCTGACGGGCGACCCAATGAGCTACTGGGGGGGCTTCTTCGTCATGCGACCGGGCTCGGATCCAACGCGCCTCGTGAACGAATCTTCTACAGCCGAAGCCAAGCGGCTGGCGGCGGAATTCAAGGCGACGAGGACGGAGCACGGGCGACTGGGCGCACTGCGCAGGCAGGAGCTTCTGGCCCAGTTCCGGGCGCAACAGGGGCAACCCGTACCGGCCTGAACGACACGCGCGACTGGCGCGCCAAGGCCAACGATCTGGCCTCGGACCTGTTCAAGTCGCCGGGCGTGGTGGGCTGGTGGCACAAGACCGTCGGCACCATGCACGATCTGGCGCAGCGCTCGCCCGCGTTCAAGCGGGTCTACGACGCGGTGCAAACCTTCCTTCAGGACGTGAGCTACTACGCCACGGAAGCCGCCGACCTGGCGCCGCGAATCTTGCCCAAGCTCGAAACCCTCCGCGACCTGAAGAAGGGCGCGCTGTCCGCCGAAGACACGAAGGGCCTGAGCCGCCCGGTCTTCGAGGGAACGCTGGTGTGGGGGCGCGACGAGGCCGGCCGGCTGGTGAAGATGGAGGATCTGCAGAAGCGCTACGAGGCGCTGTCGACCGAGCAAAAGGCGCAGATGCTGCTGCGCAAGCGGATCGTGACCCCCGAGCAGCTCCAACGCTGGCAGGCCTCCAAGATCGACGTGTACGAGGGCGCGGTGCGCAACCGCTTCGAGGCAGAATTCCTGAAGCCCGGCGTGGTGTTCACCGACGCCGAGCTCAAGGCCACGTTTGGCTCGACCCCGCAGCACATCGGGCTCTACAAGGAGTTCCGCGCCGCGATCGACAAGAGCCTGAACCGCCTGGGCGTGGCCGAAATGCTGCGCTTCGGCGGCAAGGACACGGCCGCGCTGCGCGACATGGTGCTCGACGCGCCCACGGCCGCCGACGCCTCGATCCTGCTGCGCGACCACCTGATGGCGCTCGCCGACGAGCAGCCGGAGCGCCGGGATGTGCTCATGGACACCGCCAACAAGATGGTGGAGAAGGGCGACAAGATTCAGGCCCTGATCGACCGCGGCTACGCGCCGCTGTCGCGCTATGGCCAGTACACGCTCGACGTGGTGGACGCGAACGGCGAGCGGGTCTACTTCGGCATGTTCGAGGGCCGGCTCGAGCGCGGCGCCATGGCCCGCAAGATGCGCGAGAACTTCCCCGACGCGACCATCAACCAAGGCACCGTCAGCGAGCAGGGCTACAAGCTCTTCAACGGCATCACGCCGGAGACGCTCGAGCTGTTCGGGGAAATGGTGGGCCTGGAGTCCGACGGCGACGACGTGCAACACCAGATGTTCCAGCAGTACCTCAAGCTGGCGAAGAGCAACCGCTCGGCCATGAAGCGCCTCATCGAGCGCAAGGGCATCGCCGGCTTCAACGAGGACGCCGGCCGGGTCCTGGCGGGCTTCGTCTACTCCAATGCGCGGCTGACGTCGCAGAACCTGCACGCTGGCGAGATTGCGCAGGCCACGCAGGACATTCCCAAGAGCGAAGGGCAGCTCAAGGACATGGCCGTCAAGCTCTCCGACTACGTGCGCAACCCCCAGGAAGAGGCACAGCAGATCCGGGGCATGCTCTTCGCGCAGTACATCGGCGGGTCGATCGCCTCCGCGATGGTGAACATGACGCAGCCCTTCGCCGTGACCATGCCCTACCTGAGCCAGTACGGCGGCATCGCCAAGTCGGCAGCCCGCATGAAGCAGGCCGTGGCCGACGTGATCAAGAAGACCACCGGGGACGCCAACCTCGACGCCGCGCTCAAGCACGCCGAGGCCGAGGGCATCGTGGCGCCGCAGGAAGTGCATCAGCTGCTCGCGCAGGCGCGCGGCCAGGGCGCGCTCAAGGCCGGCGACGGCACCCGGTTGGGTGACGCCCGGGCGATGGCCGGCAACGTCGCGTCCAAGGTCATGGTGGCGTGGGGGAAGCCCTTCAGCCTGGCCGAGCAGTTCAATCGGCGCGTGACCTTCATCGCGGCTTACCGCACGGCGGTGGAGCAGGGCATTCCCCACCCGGCGAAGTTTGCCGAGCAGGCCATCGCCGACACGCAATTCGTCTACAACAAGGGGAACAAGCCTCAGTGGGCGCGCGGCGCTGTCGGCGGTGTCGTCTTCACGTTCAAGCAGTACAGCATCAGCTACGTCGAACTCCTGCACCGCATGGCAACCCAGGGCGGGCCCGAGGGCAAGAAGGCGGCGCTTTTCGCCCTGGCGATGCTCTTCCTGATGTCCGGCGCGGGCGGCGTGCCGTTCATGAGCGATGCCGAAGACGTCGTGGACGGGATCATGCAGCGCCTGGGCTACAGTTTCTCGACCAAGCAGGCGCGCCGGCAGTTCCTGATCGACACGCTGGGCGCCGGCGCGGCCGAGTTCGTGGAGCGTGGCGTGTCCGGCGTCCCGGGCGTGCCGATCGACGTTGCCGGCCGGCTGGGCATGGGCAACCTCATCCCCGGTACCGGCCTGCTGGTGAAGAAGCAGGACCACACCAAGGACGTCACCGAGCTCCTCGGGCCGGCCGCAGATCTGGTGCAGCGCGGCTACCAGGGCGCCGGCATGGTGCTCGACGGAAAGCCGGTGCAGGGTGTCGTGGGGATGCTCCCCAAGGCGGCCGAGAACGTGCGCAAGGGCCTCGAGGTCATGGTGGAGGGGCAATACAAGGACGCCAAGGGCCGCAAGGTGATGGACGCGACCCCGACGGAGGGCCTCGTCAAGATGCTCGGGTTCCAGCCCGCCGCGGTGGCGCAGGAATCCGAGAGGGCCTTTACGACGCAGACGATGGTGTCGCAAAATCGCATGGTCAAGCAGGACTTCGCGGCAGACATGGCGCAAGCGGTCTATGAGAAGGATGCTGCAGCACAGCAAGCGGTGCGCGATGAAGTGCGCGAGTGGAACCGCAAAAACCCACACTCTCCGATGACCATCGACATGGCCGGCGTCCGCCGTCGTGTCATGGCGATGCGCCAGGACCGCGCTACCCGGCTCGCTCACGCGGCGCCGAAAGCCATCCGGGCCGATGTGAAGGCACAGCTTCAAGAAGGGGCGAACTGATGTGGGCAGCAGCAAGCGTGGTACTCGGAATCGTGATGGCGGTGACCGTCGATTGGCGCGTCACCGTGGGGGCGGTCATCCTGGGGGCGGTGTGGTGGTATTGGCCCGACAAGAGCGACCCCCCTTGATCGGGGCATAGCCCTGCACCTATAAACGCAGGGCACACCTACCGGGGCACGCGGTCCACCAAGGACCCACATGCCCACCCAATCCACGGCGACGGCCGCATCCGTCAACCTCAACCCCCAGCCCTGGGGGTTTCTGCCATGAGCCGCGACACGATCGAGGCCGGCGTGGCAGCCGTCAGCAGCAAAGTCACCTACACCGGCGCCGGCGCCACAGTCGCCAGTTGGATCCTCTCGTCCGAGTTTGGCGTGCTGGCGGGCCTGTTCCTCGGCGTGGCCGGCCTGCTGGTGAACTGGTACTTCAAGCGGCGCCAGGACCGGCGCGACCAAGACTTCCAGCGCCGCCAGGACGAGCGCGAGCAGGCCGAGCACCTGGCGCGCATGCGCAAGCTGGCGCGCGACTCGGGCCGCATGCCGCTCGAAGACCTCGGGGCCGAAGACTGATGATCGCCCCAGGCAAACGCGGAGTTGCCGCGCTCGCGATCGCCACCGCGCTCGCGGGCGGCTTCGAGGGCCTGCGCAACTACGCCTATCTCGACCCGGCCGGCATCCCGACGATCTGCATGGGCAGCGTTCGGGGCGTCAAGCTCGGCGACTACAAGACCACCGATGAGTGCAAGAAGCTGCTCGGCGCGGAAATGTGGGAGCGCGTCGTCACCGTGGAGCGCTGCGTGCCCGGGCTGCCGGTGAACATGCTCGCGGCCTGGGCCAGCGCTATCTACAACCTGGGCGACCACCTTGTGTGCGACCTGAAGCGGTCGACGGCCGCGCGCCTGCTCAAGGCGGGCCAGTGGCTCGAGGCCTGCCGCCAGCTTCCGCGGTGGGACAAGGCGACCGTCGCCGGCGCGCTCATCACCCTGCCAGGACTGACGCGGCGCCGCGCCGCAGAGGAGGCTCTATGTCTGACCCCGTGACTGATGCGGCCAAGCCGGACCCCGCGGCGAGCCGCTACGCCTCGCGCAAGTGGCGTTTTGCGCTGCTGCTGGTGGCGGCCGGCGTCGGCCTGGAGCTGGCCGGAAAGCTCACGCCGCTGCTGGTGGACTACCTGAAGTGGATCTTCGGGCTCTACTGCGGCTTCAACGTCACGGCCAAGGCCGGCGAATGGGTTGCCACCTACGTTGCCTCGAAGAAGGAGCCCTCCTGATGCTGATCATCTTCTGGCCCCTGATGTGGATGTGCGCGATGGACCCGTTCTCCTGGCCCGACCTCCCAGGGGACGACGAGTGAAGGCCTTCCTGGGGGCCTTCGACCTCCTGCCCGGCGCGCTATGGGCACTGCTGCTGGCCGGCGCCCTGGCGCTGATCGGCGTCAAGCAGGTCCAAGTCAGTACGGCTCGAGCTGCAACCTCCGATGCGCGCCTCGACCTTGCCAACTACAAGGCCACGGCCGCCGAGACGGCGCGCCTGGCTGAACGCGCGGAGCGCCTCGAGGAGGCGCGCCGCAACACCGCCCAACGAAAGGCCCTTGATGAAGCCGCGAATGAAACCCGTGCTGCCCAGGCTGGCCGCGCTCGCGCTGATGCTGCTCATGAGCGCGTGCGCCTCCAGGCCGAGCGCTACGCCGCCGCCGCCCGTGCAGCGAGCGATCGTGCCGCCGCTCTCGAGCGAAGCGCGGCAGGAGCCGATCCCCTTGGCGTGCTGGCCGACGTGCTCGGACGCGCTGACCGCCGAGCGGGATTCCTGGCTGCCTATGCTGACCGTGCCCGAGTCGCCGGAAAGCTCTGCGAGCGCAGCTACGACGCCTTGATCGCCCCGTAGGGGCTATTGGTCGGCGCTGCCCCCCGGTGCTGCCACCAGGGCGCCACGGAGCGCCGCGCTCCACTGCTTGTAGCCCTCAGCGCTCAAATGCACGCCATCAGCCCGGAAGAGGCCCGGGATCTGCTTGCCGTCCTTGGCGAGGAAGCTCCACGTGTCCACGTAGGTGCAGCCACTGCGGGCCCGGCACAGCGCGGCGATGGCGGCGTTCGCGGCCTTGATGTCGGCCGGGTCAATGCGGAAGTCCTCGGCCGGCACGATCGAGTTCCACACCAGGGGCACGTCCGCGGGAACCGCCGAGGCGATCCGGCCGAAGCGCTCTGCAAGGCCGTTCGTCTTGTGGGCCCACAGGTCGTTGATGCCGATCATGAGCAGCACCGCGCCGGCCTTGCGCACCGATGGCGCGTAGCGCGGCATCGAACGGAGGAGGCCTTCCGTGACCTCTCCGGAGACGCCGAAATTGACGCTGTGCGGTGTCGGCCCGAAGAGCCAGATATTGCTATCGCCCAGCAGAACCACTGGCCGGTCAATTACCTTGTTGTAGCGCTCCATGATTTTCGCGTGCCGACGGCGCGCGAGTTCCATTTGGATGCGCTCGATCGCTTTTGGCAGCACGTCGAACTGCACGACCAGGGCGACGACGGCCGCATGCAGCAACGCGATGTAGATCCCGACTATCCAAGCCAACGCTGTGCGCTTCTTGGTCCCCTTGCTCCAATCCCCCAACATGGCATACCCTACTGTTGAGGGTGTCCGATTTGAATGAGGGGGCTTTCCAACCCCTCATCGCGTGGGAACGACACCGCGACAGACCGCATGCACACGTGGCTCGGGGGAGGTCAAAAATTCCCACGAACACCGCGCAAACCCGCATGGATGCTGGGTTCGATGCTAAGATTGTGATTCTGGTCGTCGTGGGTTCGAGTCCCATCAGCCACCCCAACGTATAGCCCAATTCTTCACTATCAAGCTGATAGCGATTTGGCGGTGCGTGCAATTCGGGCAGTTCGCCCACGTGGAGAGCCTTTGCAGTCGAGCTATGGCTGCTCGTCTGGTGAAGCGGAATTTGCGTCTCTGCAATCCCGATTGTTCGTCGTTTTCATCACTCCCCCGCACGGCCTCTTCACGAATAGGGGGGGCATTAATCGAGGCGCGGCCACTCTATGGTGGACCATGTTTGCGATTCTTCCCACTTGATGCCATTTACTTCATTGGGGCGCTGGTTCAGTCGCGGGCCTTCTTCTGCGGCCGCTTGGAGTCGGCGATAACCTACGGCACCGCCATGACTGTGTCCGCCTCACGCCTTTCAAATTGATGTTGGGATCGTCCGGCTGATCAAGCCAGTTTCCTGATACCTCCGACGTCTACTGGCTGTTGCTGTGAAAGACAGCCCGTGCCGGGCCCGCGCTGCCTTCCTTGACCCCTAATATTTCGCATGGCGAGGGCAATCGTTGGCTATAGCTGCGTTGGCGTCGGGCTCTGGTCAGTTCGTGGGTTTGAGCGTAACTGCGGTCTCTCGGTGGCAAATTCCGCAGGCGGGCGAATGACGAACAGCTGCAGGGCATTGGGCCGAAGCCCGTGGAATGCACATCGGTCCGACCTGCATGAGGCCTCGATTCTTGCCCTGGCTCGTGATTCGGGTTGTGGTGGATTCGTGCCCGGCTGGACGCCCTCAAACCGCGTTGAGCAAATGCGCTGCGCCCATTCGGTCGCCGTCTTTTTTGGGGGCAAGTACTTGCGACAATTGAATTTTGAATTAAAATTTTCACTTTCCAATTTGGAGGAGCCGCACCAATGGCCTCAACCCTTGCCGACATCAATTCTCAGATCAAGAAGCATGACGAGCAGATTGCGCAATTGCGCAAGCAAGCCGAGGATCTGCGCAATCAAGAGCGCGCGGGCGTGGTCGAGGAGCTCCGCAAGAAGATCGCCGAATATGGTTTGACTGCGGCGGACCTTAAACTCTCCGCCCGTGGCGGAAAGCGCAGCGCAAGTGTGACCCCCACAAAAGCGGCGGCCAAGTATCGCAGCCCGACGGGGGAAACATGGTCTGGCGGCCGCGGTCGCAAGCCTCGCTGGATTACCGAGGCGATCGCGGCCGGCAAATCGCTGTCGGACTTCGAGATCAAGTAGCGCTTTGGCGCTCAAAGCAAGAGGCCCGCGTTTTGCGGGCTTTTTAGCGTTGGTGCAGGCCTTCAGTTGATCAGGACGAGTTTGCCCTTGACGCTGCGCGAACCCATTCGCTCATAGGCTGCTCTCAGCTCAGCCATCGGCATGGTCTGATCGATCACTGGCTTGATCTTGCCCTGGCCATACCACTTCGCCAATTCGTTCATCATCTGCGCATTGGCTTTGGGTTCGCGCTTGGCGAAATCACCCCAGAACACACCCACGAGCGAAGCACCTTTGAGCAGCATCAGATTCAAAGGCAGCGATGGGATCGGGCCTGCGGCAAAGCCGACCACAAGATAGCGCCCACGCCAGCCAATCGAGCGGAACGCGGGTTCAGAAAATTCACCGCCGACCGGGTCGTAAATGACATCCGGCCCTTTGCCTTCCGTTGCCTCCTTCACTGCATCGCGGAAGCCATTGGGCAACTTATGCGTCGTGTAGTTGATTGTCAGATCGGCGCCGATGGATTTGCAAAGTTCGCACTTCTCATCGGTCGATGCAGCCGCGATTACCTTGGCACCCGCCGCCTTTGCAATCTGGATTGCTGCGGTCCCCACGCCGCCCGCGGCGCCCAACACCAATACGGTTTCACCCGCCTTGAGTTGCGCCCTGTCCATCAGCGCGTGCCATGACGTCGCGTAGATCATGATGAATGCCGCGGCGTCGACATACCCAAATCCCTCCGGCAATGGCATGCAAAGCGCTGCCGCCGCGAGCGTGTGGGTCGCGAAACCGCCTGTGCCCGAAAGGCTGGCGACGTTCTGGCCGACCCGAAGGTGTGTCACGCCTTGGCCCACGGCAGCGATGACGCCTGCATACTCAGATCCTGGAACGAAGGGCAATGGAGGTTTGATCTGATACTTGTTCTGCACGATCAGAAGATCAGGGAAGTTCAGGCTCGCGGCCTTGATTTCGATCAGTACCTGACCGGGGCCCGGCTTCGGTGTCGGGAGTTCCTTCCAGGTCAGCGCGTCGACGCCGATGGGGTTTTCGCAGAGCCATGCATGCATGCTTCGTGTCTCCTTTGGACGGGTCTGGGGGCAATGTAGGCGGGCCATGATAGGCGGGCTGTTCCAGCGGCATTGTCCCTGTCGTGACGTCCCTGCCGCCTACAATCGCGCGCACTGACAGACGCCATGAAGATACTTATTTCGAACGACGACGGATACCAGGCTCCCGGCATTGTTGCGCTGCATGATGCGTTGAAGGATGTGGCGGAGGTCGAGGTGGTCGCGCCCGAGCACAACAACAGCGCCAAGTCGAATGCGCTGACGCTGGCGGCACCGCTTTACGTGCATTCCGCGCACAACGGATTTCGCTATGTGACCGGCACTCCGGCGGATTGCGTGCACATCGCGCTGAAAGGCTTGCTTGGCTACAGGCCCGACCTCGTCGTCTCCGGCATCAACAACGGTGCAAATATGGGTGATGACACGATCTATTCGGGCACCGTTGGCGCAGCCATGGAAGCCTACCTGTTCGGCATTCCTGCCATCGCGTTTTCACAGATAGAGAAAGGCTGGGCCCACATCGATGCAGCAGCGCGCGCCGCCCGCCGCCTCGTCGAGCAGATCGAACGCGAACGCATGCTCGAGGGCGGCGCATTTCTCCTCAACGTCAATGTGCCCAACCTGCCGTTCGACGAGCTGAAGGCGCTCAAGGTCTGCCGACTTGGTCGACGCCATGCCGCTGAAAAGGTGATCACGCAGGACAGTCCGCGGGGCGAGACCATGTACTGGATCGCCGGTGCAGGCGGTGCGAAGGACAGCGGCGAAGGTACTGACTTCCATGCGACCGCAGCGGGCCACATATCGCTCACGCCATTGCAGATCGACCTGACCGACCACGCCAATCTTGGACAGTGGCGCGAGACGGTGGCTCGCCTGCGTGAGCCCTCCTGACATGGCGAGCCAGCGTCCCGGATTTCCCGTGCAGTTGACGCCCACGGCGTCCGCCGCGACGCGAGGGCGGATGCCAGCGGTGCCTGCGAAGCCGATCGTCCATAGCACGCCGCCGATGGCTTCAGATGCTGTGCGCGCGCGCATGGTTCAACGGCTCGCCGCGGCGCAAGGCATTGCCGACGGCAGGGTGCTGCGGGCGATGGGTGCGGTCGAACGCCACCTTTTCGTTGACAGCGCGTTTGTCAATCAGGCGTACGAGGACACCAGTCTTCCGATCGGACTCGGCCAGACGATATCGAAGCCGAATGTCGTGGCACGCATGATCGAACTGCTTCTCGGTGCCCCCGCGCTGGCCAACAAACCTGACCATCGTCTGGGCCGAGTGCTGGAGATCGGCACGGGCTGCGGATACCAGGCAGCGGTGTTGAGCCATGTGGCGCAGGAGGTCTACAGCATCGAGCGGCTGCGCGGCCTGCACGAGCGGGCGCGCGCCAACCTGCGTCCATTCCGCTTCGCGACGGTTCATCTGCTCCTCGGGGACGGCATGCTTGGCTTTCCGAAGGGCGCACCCTACGCCGCGATCATCGCTGCGGCTGGTGGAGAGGCGGTGCCTGAAGCATGGATCGATCAGCTCGCAGTAGGAGGGCGAATCGTGGCTCCGACGCACTCGGCGGCAGGCGGCCAAGCCCTGGTCGTCATAGACAAAACCACACGGGGGCTGGAGCGTCGCATTCTTGAGGCGGTCCACTTTGTCCCCCTAAAATCGGGAATCGCTTGAAGGAAGAACACATGCAGGGTATTGGCAATCGGAGCTGGCTTGCCGGCGTGACGCTGGTGGTGACGCTCGTGATTGCGGGGTGCGGCGCACCACGCGGTCCTGTGCCGGTCGAGGACCGTGGCACCATGGCCCGTGCACCTGGTACCGCGCCGAACGGCGCTGGGCTGCCTCCCATCACCACCGATGCCAACGGCAAGCCCCTGCCAGGCATTGAGAACTATGGAAAGCCTGGCTACTACGCCGTTCGACCGGGCGACACGATCCGCCGCATTGGGACCGAAACCGGCCAGAACTGGCGTGATATTGCGCGCTGGAACAATCTGGACAATCCCGATCTGATAGAGGTTGGGCAGGTGCTGCGCGTCGTTCCGCCGGTCGGTGGCAGTAGCATCGCGGCGGCTCCTGCGACGGCTCCCAGCACCACCGAAACTTCGTCGGGCGTCGTGACTCGGCCAGTCACGCAGACGACGGTTGCGCCGGCCACGGCGCCCGCACCCGCGGCAAGTGCGCAGTCCAAGCCTACGCCGACGGTGATTGCACCCTCGGCAACCGCAGCCGCAGCAACTTCGGGCGATGAAGATGTGGGCTGGATCTGGCCGGCGCAGGGGTCCCTGATCGCGGGCTTCGACGAGGCCAAGAACAAAGGGCTGGACATCAGCGGCAAGGCTGGCGATTCAGTACTCGCCGCTGCGGATGGCCGCGTGGTTTACGCCGGAGCAGGCTTGCGTGGCTACGGCAATTTGATCATCCTCAAGCACAACAACACCTACCTCACTGCCTATGCGCACAACCGCACGTTGCTCGTGAAGGAAGACCAGTCCGTGCAGAAGGGCCAGAAGATTGCTGAAATGGGCAATAGCGATGCCGATCGGGTGAAACTGCATTTCGAAATCCGCCGCCAGGGAAAGCCGGTCGATCCGGCTCGCTACCTGCCCGCGCGCTAGTGCCATGGCCGGCTCCCGCCCGCGTCGCACCCCGGTCGTGCGGGGCGGGGCGGGCAACGGTGGCGCAGCAGTGTTCAAGGCGACGACGTGGCCTGCGGCGCCTGCCGCCATCCCCAGTGACGAGCCGGCAGATCGCATTGGCGAAGAGTTCTTTCCCGAACAGCATCCGCGCGATCCGGTCCCGGCCGAGCTCGTAAGCGAAGGCGGTGATTCGCTGACGCTCTACTTGCGCGAGATCCGCCGCACTCAACTGTTCACTCCCGATCAGGAATATCGGACCGCTTGTGCGGCGCGCAGTGGTGATTTCGCAGCGCGGCAATCGATGATCGAACACAACCTTCGGCTCGTCGTCAATATCGCCAAGGCCTATCTAGGGCGAGGGGTACCACTCGCAGATTTGATCGAGGAAGGCAACCTGGGCCTGATGCATGCGATCAACAAGTTCGAGCCGGAGCGGGGATTCCGTTTCTCGACATATGCGACCTGGTGGATCCGGCAATCGATCGAACGAGCGGCAATGATGCAGGCGCGCACGATTCGCCTGCCGGTGCATGTGGTCCGCGAATTGCAACAAGTCATTCGCGCACGGCGCACACTAGAAGGCGATTCCGAATTCATAGCCCGCCGGCCCGATGGAGTGCGAGTCGAGGATGTCGCGGCTCTGCTGGGGCGTGAGGTGGAAGAGGTCGCAGAACTGATGGCGCTCTCCGAAGCGCCGCGCTCGCTCGACGCGGCCAGCGAGCGAGGCGACGAGAGCTTCACGCTCGCGGATACGGTCGCCTCGGAAGATGAGGGCGGTGACCCCACGGAGGTCACGCAGACGCATGAGGTCGAGAAGCTTCTCGACCAGTGGATCCTCGTTCTCAACGAACGCGAGCGCGAAGTGCTGGAAGGCCGTTACGGTTTGCACGATCGCGATCCGGAAACGCTTGAAGTGTTAAGCGTGCGGCTGGGCCTCACGCGCGAACGAGTTCGCCAAATCCAGAACGAGGCGCTTGCCAAGATGCGGCGGCAACTGACCCGCGCAGGGGTAGGGCGCGACGCGCTGCTTTAGGGCTGGCGCGGGATGAGCGCCCCGGCCCTGAGACAATCCGGGCATGACGGATCTGACAGAAACTAGAGAAGCCCCGCAACCTCTTGATGAATGGCTGAAGGTCGAGTCGCTCGATCTCGACGCTCAAGGCGTGGCGCACAAGGCAGATGGCATGGTGGTGTTCATCGAAGGTGCTTTGCCATTCGAAGAGGTGCGCTTCAACGTGCATCGCAGGAAGAACAACTGGGAGCAGGGCACGGTCACCGAGATTCGCCGCGAATCGTCGCAGCGCGTTCGACCAGGCTGTCCTCACTTCGGCCTGCACACCGGCGCCTGCGGCGGCTGCAAGATGCAGCACCTCGATGCGGCTGCGCAAGTCGCGGTGAAGCAGCGCGCGCTCGAAGACAACCTCTGGCACCTTGGCAAAGTGCGTCCAGAGAACATGCTGCGTCCACTTGAGGGACCCGCATGGCACTATCGCTATCGGGCCCGTCTTTCCGTGCGGTATGTCGCGAAGAAGGGAACGGTCCTTATCGGTTTTCACGAGCGCAAGAGCCGCTACCTGGCGGATATGAAAGTGTGCCCGGTGTTGCCGTCGCAGGTGAGCGGGATGCTCATGCCGTTGCGCGAGCTGATTGGATCGATGGACGCGCGCGAAACCTGTCCGCAGATCGAATTAGCCTGTGGGGATTCCCTCGACGGAATCACCGACCTTGGCGTCGTTGCGCTGGTGCTGAGGCATCTCGCGCCCCTGTCGGTCGCAGACATCGCACGGCTCAAGGCCTTCGCCGCGCAGCACAGAGGCGTCCAGTGGTGGTTGCAGGCCAAGGGTCCAGAAACGGTCCGGCTTCTTGAGGAAGGCGGACCGACGCTCTCCTATGAGCTACCGGAATTTGGCGTCACGATTCCGTTCAAGCCCACTGATTTCACGCAAGTCAATCCGCACATCAACCGCATGCTGGTCAGCCGCGCGCTGCGCCTTCTCGACGTGCAGCCGGACGAACGAGTGATCGACTGGTTCTGCGGGCTCGGCAATTTCACGTTGCCGCTCGCGAGCCGCGCGCGGGAGGTGTTGGGCATCGAGGGGAGCGACACGCTGGTCGCACGCGCGATGGAGAATTTTGGGCGAAATCGTCCGGCAGCAGTTGGTCGTCGCGCGCTGGCCCAGACAAGCTTCGTCTCTCGCAACCTGTTCGAGATGACGCCAGAGATGCTGGTGGCGGACGGGGCGGCCGAGAAGTGGCTGGTCGATCCACCGCGCGAAGGCGCATTCGCCTTGGCAAAGGCGCTCGCCGATCTCCATCAGCAGGCGGAGCCGAACAAGGATGGATGGGCGCCGCCGAAACGTATCGTCTACGTGAGTTGTAACCCATCAACGCTTGCGCGCGATGCTGGGCTTCTCGTACATCAGGCGGGATACCGTTGTGCTTTTGCGGGCGTGGTCAATATGTTCCCTCACACGGCCCATATTGAATCGATCGCAGTGTTTGATCGGGAATGAAGAGGCAAGAAAAGAAGGGCCCATTGGCCCTTCTTTTCTTGCTGGGAGATATTGCGCGTTCAGTCGCGCTCGCCCCCGAAGATGCCAAGCAGGGCCAGCAGGCTCTGGAATACGTTGAATAGATCCAGATACAGAGCGAGCGTCGCACTGATGTAGTTGGTCTCGCCGCCATCCAGGATCTGCTTGAGGTCGTGCAGCATGAAAGCGGAGAAGATGCCGATCGCCGCAACCGAGATGGCCATCATGCCGGCGCTAGACCCGATGAAGACATTGATAATCGCGCCAAACAGGAGCACCATCGCGCCGACGAAGAGCCACTTGCCCATCCCTGACAAATCTCGCTTGATGATTGTCGCCAGAGACGCCATCACGAAGAACACGCCTGCGGTGCCCCCGAACGCGGTCATGATCAGTTCTGAGCCGTTCTTGAAACCCAGCACCATTGCGATCAACCGGGACAGCATCAGCCCCATAAAGAACGTGAACCCCAGGAGAACCGGCACACCGGCGGCGGAGTTCTTGGTCTTTTCGATGGCGAACATGAAGCCGAAGGCGCCGCCCATGAAGACGACGAGACCGAGTCCACCCGTGAGCGAACGCGTCACGCCGCTGGCGACACCGAGCCACGCGCCCATCACTGTGGGCAAGAGGCTCAGGGCGAGCAGCCAGTAGGTATTGCGCAGAACGCGCTGTCGCTCTGCCTGCGGCAGCGTCTGGCCATAGCCGACGGAAGTGTCGAGGGTGTTGACGCGGTCGTCCATTGCTGAAGCTCCTGATGTTTACTGCAGGATGCAGTTGGGGGGCATTCTAGGGCGCGCAAGAGGGGGCTCGACAAAGACCCGCACGGGGACGTTCCTACGCGTCGGAGCCACCCTTGGCGGGGGCGGACGCTATGCTTCAAGATTACACAACTTTCCTTGAAGATCATGAAGACCAAGTCCTTCCTCGAACTCGTCGACGTCAAGACCATCGCTGCGGCAGCCGAAACCGAAGCCGTCAAGAATAACTGGGCCGTGACGATCGCCATCGCCGACGATGCCGGCAATCTGCTGTGGCTCCAGCGACTGGATGGCGCGGCGGCGCTGTCGTCGCACATCGCGCCCGCCAAGGCCCACACGGCAGCAATGGGACGCCGCGAAACCAAGACCTATGAGGACGTGATCAATGGCGGCCGCACCGCATTCCTGACAGCGCCTGCCGTTGAGGGGCTGCTAGAAGGGGGGGTGCCTATCGTCAAGGACGGCTACGTCATCGGTGCGGTTGGCGTCAGTGGCGTCAAATCGAACGAAGACGCTCAGATTGCAAAGGCCGGTATTGCCGCGCTCGGCCTCTGATCCAGTGAGCGCTGGAAGCGAAACGCCAACCTGAAGGTTGGCATTTCTGATGGCACAAGGTGAAAAAAGGCTTGGCTAGTTGGCGAACCGTTGGCTAGCAAAATCGACCCTTCAGAGATGAATCTCCTCGAGTCGCCCACGATGAACTTGCGCGAGAGTCAGGCTGATCGCTTGCTACTTGGTGAGGATCAGCTTGCCAAGCTTGGTGGCCTGGAGGCGGTAGAGCGAGCCATTGTGCAGGATGCCCACGGTCTTACTTCCCTTCAGGAGCTCTGCACTTTCGAGGAGTGCAGTTGGACGGGATGCTTCATTTGGCGAACAGCCAGCGCCGCCAGGGTCAACGGAAGGACGGCTCAAGACAGTGAAGACGTTGGAGGTGGCGGGCATCAATAATCCTTTTCTGCGCTTTGGGCGGTGATCAAATGATAATCATTATCATTTGAAAGTCAATCGGCAAAGCCCGTCCTTGAGCCTTGCGCCCGCCCCTTACTTTGGCTCCGGTTCCGTGACGAAACCGATCTTGCGAACGCCAGCTTCGCGCGCCGCCGTCATAACTTGGGCGACGCGCTCGTAGCGCACCGCCTTGTCGCCGCGGATGTGCAACTCGGGTTGGGGTTCCTTGGCGGCCTCGGCGGCAAGCCGCGACTTGAGTTCAGCATCCCCGATCTTCTGGTCGTTCCAGTAGTAGCTGCCATCCGCAGCGACGCTGAACAGGATGTTCTGGGGTTTGGTTTGCTCAGGTTCGCTGCTGGCGCGAGGCAGGTCGATGTTGACCGCGTGTTTCATCACCGGAACTGTGATGATGAAGATGATCAGGAGTACGAGCATGACGTCGACCAGCGGCGTCATATTGATCTCGTTCATCACCTCATCGGGTTCGTCTTGAGTTCCGAAGGCCATGGCGCTCAGCCTTTCTTCAGCGGAACGACAGTGGCTTCGACGCTGCCGCTCTGAACGCGTGCACCGGTCACGAAGTAGGCATGCAGG
>NZ_JBFTPS010000022.1:0-106163 GCF_056398605.1 Variovorax sp. 01T432 | reverse complement strand
GGCGTGGCCTGGGTGTCGGCCACCAGCACGCAGTCGTCGCCGATGACGATGCCGGTGTTGGGGTCGCCTTCCGCCGTGTAGGCCCAGGCGTGCTCCGAGATCTGGCTGAAGGTGATCTTCTTCTCTTCGAGGTCGGCCTGGCTGGCGAATGTCTTGGTGGGGTTCATGGCGTGGTCCTCTGTGGATGGTGGGATGGCGGTCAATGCGTGCCCAGGTAGGCCGCCTTGACCTTGGGATCGTCGAGGAGCTCGCGGCCCGAGCCCTCCAGGGTGATGTGGCCGGTCTCCAGCACGTAGGCGCGGTCGGCCACGCCCAGGGCCTGCTTGGCCATCTGCTCGACCAGCAGGATGGTCAGCCCGGATTCGCGCAGCTGGCGGATGGCGTTGAAGATGTCCTTGATGATCAGGGGCGCCAGTCCGAGCGAGGGCTCGTCGAGCAGCAGCAGGCGCGGCTCGCTCATCAAGGCGCGCGCGATGGCCAGCATCTGCTGCTCGCCGCCCGAGAGCGTTCCGGACAACTGGTCCTGGCGCTCGCGCAGCCGCGGGAAACGGCGGAACTCGCGCTCGATCGCCGCTTGCGTCGCCGCGGCATCCTTCCTGCGCGTATAGGCACCGAGCATCAGGTTCTCCCGAACGGTCTGGTCGGCGAAGACGCCGCGGCCTTCCGGCGACATGGCCAGTCCGAGGCCCACGCGCTGGTGCGCCCGGACATCGGCAAGGTCCTGGCCGTCGATCAGGATGCGGCCCTCGGCGACCGGCTCCAGTCCGCAGATGCTCCTGAGCAGGGTGCTCTTGCCGGCCCCGTTGGCGCCGATGATCGTGACCACCTCGCCCCGGCGCACTTCGAGGCTCACGCCCTTCACCGCCTGGATCGCCCCGTAGGCGACCTTGACTGATTCGAGTTTCAGCATGTGTGACTTTCGCTTCAGGCCGCGAGCGCTTCGGGCTCGTCGACACCGAGATAGGCCTCGACGACGCGGGGGTTCGCCTGCACCTCGGCGGGCTTGCCCTCGGCGATCTTGATGCCGTAGTCCAGCACGATCACGTGGTCCGACACGGACATCACGAGATCCATGTGGTGCTCCACCATGAGGATGCTGACGCCGCACTTGCCGATCCGGATCAGCAACTGGCCCAGCTCGGCCGTCTCCTGCGGATTGAGCCCGGCGGCCGGCTCGTCGAGCAGCAGGAGCTGGGGCTCGGTGGCCAGCGCGCGCGCCAGTTCGACGCGACGCTGCAGGCCATACGGCAGGCTGCCGGCGGGGTGATGCGCCAGGTGCGGGAGGCCGACCAGTTCGAGCAACTGGAGCGCGCGGGCACGCGTCGCCGCCTCCTGCCCGCGGGCGCCGGGCAGCGCGAGCAGCGAGGCGAAGAAGCCGTTCGTCATCCGGCTGTGACGGCCCAGCATGACGTTGTCCAGGACCGACAGCTCGGCGAACAGGCGCAGGTTCTGGAAGGTCCGGCCCATGCCCATGCAGCAGATCGAGTGCGCCGGCCGGCCCGACACCTCCTGGTCCAGGAACCGGATCGAGCCTTCGGTCGGGCTGATCAGGCCTGTGAGCATGTTGATCATCGTGCTCTTGCCGGCGCCGTTCGGCCCGATCAACGCATGGATGTGCCCGCGCTGGAGCCGGAACGAGACGTTCTGCGCCGGCTTCACGCCGCCGAAGTTCTTGGTGACCCCCTGGACCACCAGCAGGTCCCCGCTGCCCCCGGGGCCGATGCGCGTGGGCCCGGCGGCAGCGCTCGAAGGCGCGGGGGCACCGGCGGGCCGGCGAAACCATGTGGAGAACAGCCCCACCACCCCGCCGGGCATCACATAGAGCGCGAAGAGCAGCAGGAAGCCGTACAGGAAGTGCTGCGCCGAGGGCCACCGCGCCAGCAGCGCATCGACCACCGTGAGGACCACGGCGCCGACCAGCGGCCCGTACTTCGAGCCGGCGCCGCCGAACAGCACCAGCAGCAGGATGAAGATCGACAGGTTGAAGGTGATGAAGTCGGAGTTGATGTACTGGTTCTGCTGCGCGACCAGCGCGCCCGCGATGCCGCAGGTGACCGCCGCGACGACGAACGCGATCACCTTGGCGCGGTAGACGCGCACGCCGACCGATGCCGACGCGATCTCGTCGGCCTGCAGCGAGAGCAGCGCGCGGCCGAAGCGGCCCTGCAGGAGGTTGCCCAGCAGCAGATGCGCCAGCGCGCAAAGACCGATGCCGAGCCACACCCACTGCTGCGAGCTCAGCGGCTGGTCGTTCCAGGTCAGGGCCTTGATGCCGTAGATCCCCTGCGCGCCGCCGAACACCTCGGTCCATTCGCCCACCAGCTTCTCGACGACGATGCCGAAGGCCAGCGTCACCATCGCGAGATAGGGGCCCTTCACCCGCAGCGAGGGCAAGGCGATCAGCACGCCGCACACGCCGGAAATCGCCGCCGCCGCCGCCAGCGCGAGCCAGGGGTTCATCTCGGTGCGGGTCGTCAGCAGGGCGACGGCATACGCGCCCGCGGCGAAGAGGCCCGCCTGGCCGAGCGATTTCTGCCCGGCGTAGCCCACCAGCACGTTCATGCCGGCGGCGCAGAGGTAGTAGACGCACATCATGAAGACGATGCGCAGGTAGTAGTCGTTGGCGAGCAGGGAGGTGATGCCGATCAGGACGGCGGCGACCCCCACGACGCCCAGGGCCTGCGAGCCGCGCTTCATACCTTCTCCACCAGCTTCTTGCCGAACAGGCCGGTCGGGCGGAAGGCGAGCACCAGGATCACCAGGCCGAACACGGCCACCTCGCGCCACTGCGCCTGCCAGAGGTTCACCAGCGACTCGAACACGCCCAGGACGAAGCCGCCGATCACGCAGCCCCGCGGATTGCTCAGGCCGCCGATCATCGCGCCCGAGAAGCCCTTGAGACCGACCGTGAGGCCCATGAAGAGCGATGCCTGCGCGATCGGCGCCAGCAGGAAACCCGAGAGCCCGGCCAGGGCGGAGCTGACGACGAAGGCGCCGATCATGACGGCGTTGGTGTTGATGCCCATGAGGCTGGCGACGTCGCCGTTGGCGGCCACAGCACGCATGGCCTTGCCCACCATCGTGCGGTTCATCACCCAGTCGAAGCCGAGCATGATGACCACGGCCACGGCGAGCGTCAGCAGCTCCTGCGGACGAACCCCGACGCCGAGCAGGCGGATCACCGCGTCCCCCACCGGCCCCGGCACCACCACCGGCTTGGGGCCCCAGATCGCCAGTCCGATGCTCTGCAGGATGACCCCGAAGCCCAGCGTGCTCATGACCCATGCCATGCCGGGCCGCCCGGCGAAGGGCCGCACGCCGATCACGTAGAGCAGCCAGCCGAGCAGGCCCATGACGCCAAGCGCCGCGGCCAGCGCCAGCAGCTGGGCGCCGGCGCCGGGCATCGCCTCGCCGAAGCTGGTCGCCGTGACCGGCAGGCCCAGCACCAGAAAGAGCGCGCTCATCCCGATGAAGGCGCCGGCCGAGACGAATTCCCCATGGGAGAAGTTGAGGGTCTTGGTGGTGGTGAATGTGATGCTGAAACCCAGCGCCACGAGGGCATAGGCCCCGCCCACGGCCAGCCCGCTGATGATCGCCTGCAAGAGCGCTTCCGCCATGTTGTGTCTCCTGTCGCACCCCGGGGCTGTCGCCAGCCCGGGGCCGCTGTCGAACGGTTTACTGCTTGAAGTCGGCCGGCGCGAGCGAGGCGATCAGCGCGTCGCTGTAGGGCATCAGCTTGCCGTCCTTCCAGCGGATCCAGACCAGGTCCTTGGCGGTGAGCGCTTCGTGGTTGGTCTTGCTGAAAGGCTTGTCATAGCTCTTGAGCACGCCCTGCACCGGCGTCTTCAGGTCCTCCAGGGCCAGCCGCACGGCCGATCCGTCCGTGGTCCTGGCCTGCTTGACCGCTTCCGCGTAGAGCAGGACCGAGTCGTAGCCGTGCAGCGCGAACGAGAAGGAGCCCGGCGCCTTCAGCTTCGAGCCGATGCGGTCGAACAGCTTCTGCTGCGCGGGCGTGCGCGTCTCGCTCACCGTGCGCATGAAGAGCGGCTTCTCTGCCAGGGTCTTTCCGGCGGCATCGAAGAAGGTGATGTTGTCGGCGGCCCAGGAGGTCAGGGTCAGCGGGAAGTAGTTGATCTTCTCCATGCTGCGAACGAGCTGGGCGATGGGCGTGCCCTGGGCCCAGACCACCACCGTGTCCACGCCGGCGGCCTTCATCTTGCTCAGCTGGGAGGTCATGTCCGTGTCGCCCACCCCGAAGCGCTCGGTCGCCGCCGGCTTGATGCCCTGGAGTTCCGCGATCTCCTGCATGTCCTTGAGCCCGCCCTGCCCGTAGCCGGTGGTCTCCGCCATGAGGCCGATCACCTTCGACGTGGCGGCGTTCTTCCTGACGTAGGCCATCAGCGCGGCGACCTGCTCGCGGTCGACCATCGAGACGCGGAACATGTAGTTGTCCGCGCCCGGGCTCATCGGCTTGGTGATGTCCGTGCCGGAGCCCACGTTGCCCAGCACCGGGATCTTCTTCTGGTTGGCAATGTGCTTCCACGCCATCGCATTGCCCGAGTTCGTCGGGCCGAACACGGCGACGACCTTCTCGTTGTCGATCAGGTCGCTCATGTTCTGGATCGACTTGGGAGGCGCGGAGGTATCGTCGCGCGTGACCAGCGCGAGCTTGCGCCCGAGCAGGCCGCCGGCCGCATTGATGTCGGCGATGGCGGCCTCCATCCCCAGGACGGCCGCCTGGCCGCTCTGGGCGGAAGGCGATGCGGAGAGATCCCCGTTGTAGCCCAGCTTGATCTCCTGGGCCGAGGCGCCCATTGAGAAGGCGGTGAATGCAGTGGCGGCCAGGAAGCCGGCGCACAGGCGGGTCAGTTTCATGTTGTCTCCTTCAGTGTTGAAAGCAATCGGTCGGGATCAAACCGCGAGGAATCCGCCATCGACCGGCAGCGTGATTCCCGTGACGTAGCGGGACATGTCGGAGGCGAGGAAGATCACCGGCCCCACGAGGTCTTCCGTCTGGCCGACACGGCCCATCGGGATGCGCGTCATGAAGGACGCGAGGCGGGCCGGGTCGTCCCTGGTGGCCGCGGTCATCGGCGTCTCGATGACGCCGGGCGCGAGCGCGTTCACCCGCACGCCCGCCGGCGCGAGTTCCTGCGCGAGCGACTGGGTCAGCATCTTGATCGCGCCCTTCGAGGGCGCGTAGCCCAGGCTCGCGCCCTGGCCCGCGTAGGCGGCGATCGAGGCGATGTTGATGATCGAGCCCTTCGTGGACTTGATCGCGGGAAGCCAGGCCATCGTCACGTTGAAGGTGCCGTGCACGTTGACGTCGATGGTCTTCTTCCAGTTCGCCTCGGCCCTGTCGCTGGAAGTCGTCTCGCGAATGATGATGCCGGCGTTGTTGACCAGGAGATCGACCTGCCCGATCTCCTCTCCCACGCGCCGCGCCAGGGCGCGGCAGGCGTCGGACACGGTCACGTCGAGCACGAAGGCCCATGCCTCGCCGCCCTCGCGCCTGACCAGCGCGGCCGTCTCCTCGACCGTGGCTTCGTTCATGTCGGTCACGATCACTCGCGCGCCGGCCTGGGACAGGCCCAGCGCGAGCGCGCGCCCGTTGCCCTGGCCCGCGCCGGTGATCATGGCCAGCCGTCCCGCGAGCAACCGGGGGGCGACCGTCTCTGGATACATCATGTTGTCTCCTTGGGTGTGGATCGGTGCGTCAGGCCGAACGGCCGACCGTGACCGGTTCTCGCCGCTCGGCCTGCAGCGCGACCGCCGCTGCCGCCTCGGCTTTCGCCAACTGCATGGCCGCCACGTAGCCGAAGGTCAGGGCCGGGCCGAGCGTGATGCCGGCACCCGGGTAGTTGCCGCCCATGACGCTCGCGGCGTCGTTGCCGACGGCGTAGAGGCCCTTGATCGGCTTTCCCGCCGCATCGAGCACGCGGGTGTTCTCATCCGTCACCAGGCCCGCGAAGGTGCCGATGTCGCCGACGACCAGCTTGATCGCATAGAAGGGGCCGTGCGCCAGCGGTGCCACGCAGGGGTTGGGCGCGACGAGCGCGTCGCCCTGGTAGCGGTTGTATGCCTTGCTGCCCTTGCCGAACGCCGGGTCCTGCCCGCTGCCGGCGGACGCGTTGAACTGCGCCACGGTGGCTTCCAGCGTGGCCGGCGCGACGCCGATCTGCCTGGCCAGCTCGCCCACGGTGGCGCCGCGCTTGAGATAGCCGCTTCGCAGATGACGCCCGATGGGCAGCGGCGCCGGCGCGACGCAGCCCAGGCCATAGGCGCGCAGCGCCTTGTGGTCGCACAGCAGCCACGCGCAGACCTCGGGCTCGCCTTCGCAGGCCTTGACCATGGCCTGGACGAAGTCATGGTACGAATTGCCCTCGTTGGTGAAGCGCTGGCCCTTGGCCGTGACGGCGATCACACCCGGCTTCGCGCGGTCGATGAAATGGGGCATCACGCCCTTGGAACCGTCCGGCCGGGTCGTGACCGACGTCGGCACCCAGGCCGCCGCATGCGGAATGCTCGGGTCGACCCGGCCGCCGACCGACTCGGCCAGGCGCAGGCCGTCGCCGGTATTGGACTCCGGCGAGGGCGAGTAATGCTCCTTGCCGGTCGGCGCGTGCGGGAACAGCTGTTTCCGGCGCTCGACGTCGTGGGGAAAGCCGCCGCAGGCCAGGACCACGCCGCGCGTCGCGGTGACGCGGACGGTCTTGCCTTCATGCCGCACCAGGGCGCCGGCCACGCCGTCGTACTCGGCGACCAGCTTCTCCACCGGGGACGAGAGCCACACCGGAATGTCCAGGTCCATGGCCGCCTTCGCCAACCGCCCGGCGAGCGCATTGCCATTGGTCAGCGTCATCCCGCGGCCGTTGGCCATGACGTCGAGGAAGTGCCGGGTCAAGCGCCTGGCGACATACACGAAGGACGTCGGCGACTTGAAGGTCCGCATGAAGTGTTTGATCTCCGGCCCCGAGCCCAACATCATTCCGAAGACGGTGAGCTCGGGAAGCGGCGGCGCGAGCTGCTTGATGCGCGGACCGAGTTCCCTGCCGTCGAAGGGACGCGTCACCATCGAACGCCCGCCCGGCTGCCCGCCAGGCGCTTCGGCGTGGTAGTCGGGGAACACCGCGGGCATGTCGAACTGCACGCAGGTGTTCTTCGTGAAGAAGTCGATTGCCTTCGGTCCGTTCTCGAGGAAGGCGTCCACGCGCTTCTCGTCGAAGTGGGTGGTCGTTTCGTGCCTGAGGTAGGCCTTGGCGGCGCCGGGCGGCTCGGTGATGCCCTGCTCGGTCGCCAGCCGGGTCCCGGGGATCCAGAGCCATCCGCCCGAGCGGGCCGTCGTTCCGCCGTAACGGGCCTCTTTCTCGACCACCAGCACTTTCAGTCCCTGCGATGCCGCGGTGACCGCCGTCGCCATGCCGGAGGCACCGGTGCCCACGACGAGAACGTCCACTGTGATGTTTTCCTGAGTCACGAAGTCTCCAAGCTCGGTAGGTGGTGGCGAATTTCCAGAGTCATCTGATCATTGTCAGTAGATTCGATATTATCTAACCGTATGATTACATCGAAGTAATCTGCAATGGTCATGGAAAACCCTGATGGATACACTCCAAGCTTCTCGTCTTGCGGTCCCCCCCATGGAAAAAAGCCGGCGCGGCATCCAATCGATCGAGCTCGGCAGCGGGTTGCTGGTGCAGCTCGCGCGTCATGTCCGGCCGCTCGCGCTGAAGGATCTCGCCAAGGCGGCCGGCATGACGGCCGGCAAGGCCCATCCATACATGGTCAGCTTCCTGAAGGTGGGGTTCGTCACGCAGACGGAGGCCGGGCACTACGAGCTGGGCCCCCTGGCGCTTCAGCTCGGCCTCACCCGGCTGCGGCGCATGGACCCGGTGAAGGAAGCCTCGCAACTGATCGAGGCCCTCGCGGCCGACACCGGCCAGAGCGTTGCCGTCGCGGTGTGGGGCAACATGGGCCCCACCATCGTCAGGCTCGAGGAGCCGATCGAGCCGCTGCACGTCAACCTGCGCACCGGCACGGTCATGTCGCTGACCAATACCGCGACAGGTCGACTCTTCGCGGCCTACATGCCCCCCAAGACGGTTGAACGCCTGCTGTCCGACGAACTCGCGCGCCTGAGCCACGGGACTGCCGAGGCGGCCGCCGCCCTGCACGAATCGCTCGAAGCCGCCCTTGCGGAGACCCGCAGGCACGGACTCTCGCGCACGCTGGGCCAGCCGATCCCCGGCATCGACGCCTTGTGCGCGCCGGTGTTCGACTCGGAGGGACACATCGTGCTCGGCCTCCTCGTGATGGGACCGGCGGCGACCTTCGACAGCCAGTGGGAGGGCACCATCGCCACACCCTTGCGCCAGTGCGCGCTCGAGATCTCGCGACGCATCGGGCGCGACGAGAACGCCTCGAAGCAGGCCATCGCCGGCCGATGACTTGACGCAGGTCAAGTCGCGGCTCGACAGGGTCTTCGTGTCACGCGTTCGTCACAAACGCTTCCCACACTGGTCCTGAGCCTCCAGCGTGCGGTGCCCCGTCGGGCGCTGGAATCGGCAAGGGAACACTTCGATGTCAAAGACCCAGGCGGTGGCCGCGCTCGGCCAGCACCGACTCATGCTGCCGGCCTGGGTCAAGGCCGCGCTGTCCGCCAACGACCGCCTCAAGGTCTACCTGACGGTGCTCCAGGCGGCCTCGTCCCGCGCCGCGCACCCGAAGCGCGAGCTGCCCGATCTCGCGAACGAGATCGCCGCGGCCGGGATGAACGCCGCCTGGCTGCACGACATGGTGGCCGCCGCGCGCCGCGTCGACGACGACCTTCTCATCCCGGACATGCCGAAGCTGGTCGGGAGCATCGAGGAGGATCTGACGACCATGGCGCGCCCGGTGCTCGAGACGACGGCGACCGGCGCGCAGCCTCATGCGCGCGTGAAGCATTGGCTCGACCGGCTCCACGCGCTGCCTGCCGATCGCCTGAGCGACAAGCTGATCGCGGAGCTGACCGATGGCCGGCATGGGGGCGCCGACAGCCTGCATCTGCTGGTGATGGACCTTCACAAGAAGATCAACGCCCTGTCGGGCGAGTTGGCCAGCGAGGTCATCGACGGTGCGCACGTGTGGGAACTGCAGCCCCAGGACCGCCCGCGCGTCGCCGCGTTCATGCGCGGCCTGCGCCGCACCGCGATGCTCAAGTTCGACCACCCCGGGCTGGAGACGGCCGCCACGCGCGACGGCGCGCGCTTGCTGCTGCAGAACGACATCGGCACCAACGACGCGCATGTGCTGGTGCTGCAGGTGGCCGACCGCGAGATCACGCTGACCTATTCCGACCTCCACCGTGTGCGCCTCGACTTCTTCCGGACGCTGCTGGAGCCCTTCGGGGCCCGGTGGTCCGGCCTGGAATCGCGCACGAACGCCGAGCTCAACCAGGGAGAGGCCTACGCCGTGGGCACGGCCCGCTTCGATTGCGCGGACGACGCCGCCGTGGAGGCGGCGCTGGAAGGCATCGGTTCGCGCATCGTGTTCCTCATCGACTGGAACCACGCCCGCAAGCGCCTGCAGGCCTTCGTCGCGAAGGAGGACGCGATCGCCGTGCTGGCGGAGTCGGCCCGGCTGGACATCGGCCACCGGGCTTGGCTGCAGGTGGGGGGCGAGCGCCTGATCTTCGCCGCCATGCAGGCCGCGGGCGAAGGCGCGTTCCGCATCGGCGACCGGCTGGACGAAGTCATCGGCGTCGCCGATGCGCACGCATTTCTGGTCGCCGTCATGCGGCTCGCCTGCGATGCCCTGCGCCGCGGTCAACCGGCCGCCCTGGTGGCCGACGAGACGCGCATGCTGCTGGCGCAGCACGTGCGCCAGCGCACCAGCGAGTTCGATCTGCTGACCGAGCATGCGTCGTACTGCCAGGCCCTGGCGCAGGCGGTCAGCGATGGCCTGGCGCACGGTGCCGAACGCTCGGGCAAGGCCGCGGTGGAACTGGCCGCACGCTCGAAGGCGTGGGAGCGCAAGGCCGACCACCTGGTGATGCAGGCGCGCGAGAAGGCCGAGCGCCAGGCGCGCTGGCGGCCCGTGGCCAGGCTGATCGAGCAGTCCGACGACGTGGCCGATGCGCTGGAGGAGGCGGCCTTCCTGATCAGCCTCATCGCGGACCACCATCTCAAGGGCTGGAACGACGAGGTCCGCAAGGCGCTCGCCCGCCTGGCGGCCACGGTGCTGCAGGCGACCCAGGACCAGGTGAAGGCGCTCGCCATCGCGCGCACGCTGGGCACCAACAGCGAAGCGGCCGACAACGACGCATTTCTCGGCGCGACCTGGCGGGTGCTGCAGGCGGAGCGGAAATGCGACGCCCTGCTGCGCGAAGCACGCCGCGTGATCCTCGGCACGGTGCAGGACGCGCCCTCGCTCATGCTCGCCAACGATCTCGCGATCGCCCTGGAACAGGCCTCCGACCGCCTGCTGGCGGCGGCCTACGCGCTTCGCGATCTGGCCTTCGACAAGGCCGGAGTTCGAGGATGAGCGAACCGGAGAGCTTGCCGCCGGAGGTCTATCTGATCGGCTGCGCGGGCGCCGCGGCGGACGCTGCCTCGGCATCGGCGCAGACGATGGGCTTCAAGGCCTGGAACCTGCTGCGCATGGCCCGGCTCGGCCTGCCCGTTCCGGCCGCTTTCGTCATCGGAACGCGCTACTGCGTGGCACCGGCGGCGCGGGCACTGGCGGGCGGGCCGGCACTGTGGAAGGCCGCCCTGCACGCGCTGGAACGATCGGCCGGCCTGGCACTGGGCGACGCGCGCCACCCCTTGCTCGTCTCGGTCCGATCCGGCGCGCCGGTCTCGATGCCGGGCATGATGGAGACGCTGCTGAACATCGGGCTGTGCGAGCGCACCGTGGGCGGCCTGTTGCGCCAGACCGGCAATCCGCGCCTGGTCTGGGACGCCTACCGGCGCCTCGTGGCCACCTACGGCGAGGTCGTCGCCGGCCTGCCGGCACAGGTCTTCGAAGAAGCCGCCGCGGCGCTCTTCGACGGCCGCGACGAACGAGAGCTCGACTTCGCCGATCTTCGCTCGCTCACGCGGCGATTTCTGGAGGTCTACGCGCGGGGCGCGGGACAGCCCTTCCCGCAGGATCCGGGCGAGCAGCTCGCCGGGGCGATCGAGGCCGTCTTCGCCTCCTGGCAGTCCCCGAAGGCGCGCGAATACCGGCGCCTCAACGGCATCGACGACGGCATCGGGACCGCCGTGACGGTGCAGTGCATGGTGTTCGGCAATGCGGGCGGGCAGTCCGGCGCGGGCGTCGGCTTCACCCGCGACCCCGCCAGCGGCGAGCCGGCCCCGTGGGTGGATTTCCTGTTCAACGCACAGGGCGAAGACGTGGTGTCCGGGCGGCGAAGCGCGAACGGACACGACGAACTGGCCGGCGTGCTGCCCGAGGTCTGGCACGAACTGACCGAAGCCGCCGAGCAGCTCGAGCATGCCTTCGGCGACATGCAGGACTTCGAGTTCACCGTGCAGGACGGGCGCCTGTTCATGTTGCAGACCCGCGCCGGCAAGCGCACGCCGCAGGCGGCGGCGCGCATTGCGCTGGATCTTCTCGACGAGGGGCTGATTGGGCGCGACCTGGCGCTGGAGCGCACCGCCGGACTGGATCGGCAGACGCTGGCACGGCCGCGCGTGGTCACTCGAAGCGGCGGCGCGGCGCTGCTTCCCCTGGGCCGCGCGGCAAGCGCGAGCAGCGGCGTCGCCGTCGGCGAGATCGCCCTGGACGAAGCGCGCGCCACCGCACGCCACGGCGCGGGCGTGCCGGTGGTCCTGGTGCGCCGCGACGCCGAAACCAGCGACCTCGCCGCGCTCGATGCGGCCACGGGCCTGCTGACGCAGCGCGGCGCCCGCACCTCGCACGCGGCGGTCGTGGCGCGCCAGCTGGGCAAGGTCTGTCTCGTCGGCTGCGCGGAACTCTCTGTCGACGAGGCCGCGCGCGCCATCCGGATCGGCGGCACCTGCTTGCGGGAGGGCGAGTTGCTCACGCTCGACGGCAACGAGGGCGCCGTCTACGCCGGGGCCGCGGAAGTCGAGATCGAATACCCGGAGGCGCTGCTGGCGCGCCTGGATGCGCTGCGCGCGCGCGCGCAAGCGGCCTAGCTCCGGCCCGGCACGGCGATCCGTTCGTCGAGGGGGCGCCGCTTCGGACGCGCCTCGGCGCGATCTGGTACCGCATCGCGCGGGCGAACATGCAAAACATCACGCAAGCGCGTGCGCAGATGCGGCCCCCATCCCGGACCGGGCAGCTTGATCGCGCACATTCGAAGACCATGCGCCCGGATGACCCTTGCCACCTCCATGAACAACAAGCCTGAATTGCCCGAGGGCGTCAACGCCCACTACCTCGACCATGTGGTCGCCACGGCGAGCACGCACGAGGTCGAGACCACCGAAGACATCGTCACCGGCAACGGCATCAAGCTGCTGGCCAAGGGCGCGCGCATCGACGCCGATTCGCGCGAACGGCTGCTGCTGCACAAGCTGCGCAAGCCCCTGGAGAACTGCGTGCAGGTCATGGGCGGCGTCGTTCCGGCGCGCTTCGAGCCCGTCGGGGAGGCCTTGCTCGAAAGGCATCCGCTGCTGCGCGCGCTGTGCGCGGCATCGGATGGCGAACGAGGCGCGGCGGCATCCGTCGCGGCGCTCACGCTGTCGCCGTCCATGCAATCGCTGCTCACCGTGTTCGCGCGCTTCAAGGAAGACCGGCTGGATCACACCGTGGGCGTCGCCATGCTCGCGATGTCCCTGGCGCGCCGGCTGCGGCCGGCCGACACCGAGCATCATCGCGTGCTTGCGACCGCGGGTCTGGTCCACGATGTCGGCGAGCTCTACATCGACCCGGACTATCTGCGCCCCGGGACGCGCCTGGCCGCCGATCAATGGCGCCACATCGTGGCGCATCCGATCACGGGGCATCGCGTCCTGCGCGACATGGTGGGCGCGGGCGAGGCGGTGGCGGACGCTGTGCTGCTTCACCACGAACGGCTCGATGGCTTCGGCTACCCGCGCGGCATCTCCGCAAGCGCGTTCACCATGGATGGTCAGATCCTCGCCGCCGCGGAATGGTTGATGGGGCTCGTCGAGTCGGGCCGCTCGCCGGTGACCCGCGCCCGCATGGCCGGACGGCTCATCCCCGGCGAGTTCAGCCCTGCCCTGCTCGAGATCGTCTCCTCGGCGGCGCAGGAGGCGCCGGACGAGCCGGTCGAACTCGCCATGGCCGCGCCGCTGGAGCAAGCCGTCTCTCGCATCGGGCGCCTGGCCGATGCGCTGGAGAGGTTCGGGCAATCGCGTGCCTGGATCGAGGGGCACATCGCCGATGCGGATGAGCGACTGCGCAAGGTACTGGAGCTCGGGCTGCAACGCATGCTGCGCATGCAGGCCTCGTTCACGAGCACCGGCCTGGATACCCATGACCCGAAACCCCTGATCATGGAACTCGCCGCGCTGCGCGATCCGCGCGTGTACGTGGAAATCATGACGCTCGTGGGCGAGATGGAGTGGCGCATGCGCGAGTTCGAGCGCGAACAGCTGCTGCGGGCCAGCCTGCTGCCGCCCGAGCAGGACGAGATCGTCAGCGAGATGGTCCGCCGCCTCAAGGGGCCGGGCGCCGGACGGGTTCAGGCCCTGGCGATATAGAGGATGGATGACCCCGGTGGGGCACACCACCTCGTGGACAACGACATCAGTCGCTGTCTTACAAACAAACGCAAGCCAACAGAGGACAAGAGCACGACTGCGAATGTGAAGCCTTCACATCGAGGCGCCTTCTCACGGAGGAAATGATGTCCCGACCGGAGGAACACCGCCATGACGAAGTTTTGCGAGTCGTGCCATACCGCCAACAGGGATCGCGCCAAGTACTGCAGCGGCTGTGCGGGCAAGTTCTCGGGCATCCGCACGGGCGCGACGAGCTTCGACACCACCGGGAGCAAGCCGCGCTGGGCGCAACCGGCACGACGCTCCTTGTTGGCTCCTTCCAGCCTGCCTTCGCAGGCAGCACCGTCCGACTCGATCGCCGAGGACGACCTCGTTGCCGAGCCCGCCCGAACCGTCGTGGTGACCGCCGACGTGGCGCCCAGAACAGCGCGAGTCGCGCCGACTCCGACACCAACGCCCGCGTCAACGCCGACACCAGGACCGATGCCGGCACCGATGCCAGGAGTGCGGCGCTTCCCCGCGCCCGCCTCCCCCAGGACAGACGCATTCGAAGCCAGGGCCGCCGCGCCTGCGGCACCATCTCCGGCGCCGGCGCCGGCGAGGTCGACGGTTGCGAATGCGGATGCGCGCCCCAGCGTCGGCGACGCGCGTGCGATGGCGCGCTCCGGGACCCGGGTGCAGGCCTCCACGGCTCCTGCGGGAACACGAAGCCCCGCCGCCTGCGACCGATACAACCCCTTCGGCGAGGCGCCTTGCTTCAACAGCATGCCGGCAAGTCCATTGGCGGTATCGCAGCAGTTCGGCGGCTCCGGTGCTCCTCCCGGGCTCACCGGCTTCCCCGGCGCGGCCGGTTCGGCCGTTGTCGCCAAGGGTTCTGCCACGGGCGGGACCGTCGGAATTGCCAGCGCGGATCCCGGCGGTAGCGGCGGCGGTTCCTCTGGCGTCGGACCCGGCGCGGGTTCCGGTAGCGCTGCTTCAGGTGGTGGCGCATCCGGCGGCGACGGCCCCGGTGGCGGCGGCCCCGGTGGTGGAAGTCCTGGACGATGAATCGATTGGGACGAGGAGCGGTCGTGACAGACACGATCTCGCCGGCACTTCCACAAGGCAGTCTGAGCGCGGGCGCCCAGGCGAGTCGCCAGGTGCGCCCGCCATTCGTTCATGGAGCAGTCGAATGATGTATCGGCAATCACGACGTGTCCTGATGGAGCTCCGGCTGCGCTGGACGGACGAGGTGATCGAGGAAGACAAGACGGTGATCCCGCTCGGGCTGTGGCACCCCGATACGCCGCGCAACCGCGACAGACTGGCCTTCGCCGCCTACATGGGCAACCGCCTCTTCGGCCCCGACACCCATTGGATCGAAGAGCGCCAGGCATAGCGCCGCGCGCGCCCGCGCGCCTGCCGCGTGGCGAAGCGAGGCGACCCATCCGTGCCAGGAGCAGATCTACCTGAATCGATAGGCCATTGTCCGGATGATCCCGCCCCATTCCTCGACCTCGCACAGGACGGTCTGCTCCATCGCTTCCATGTTGAACGGCGCGCTCGTCAAGACAATGCCGCTGTTGATCGCGAGCCTGTTGTCCGGACCCGCGGATTTGTCGAGATTGTGCGGAAAGGCTTCGGGCGGCACGTGCTCGGTCAGGACCAGATACCGATACTTCGCCGGGATCTTCCGCACCGCGCGCGCGATTTCGGCGTTCGACAGATGCTGAAGAACCTGTCGAACGAAGACCACATCCCCGGCCGGCAGTTCATCGTGCGTGAGGTCCAGCGTCCTGAAGTCGACGCCCATCGACTTGTATCTCTCGGCATTGGACGCGATCAGCGAGTCCACGATGTCGCAGGCGATGTAGCTGGCGCACAGGGGCCGCACTCTGGACCCCACGTGGAAGTCGCCACAACCGAGGTCCACGACGTCGGGCTTGCGGCCGAGCGATCGAAGGAACTTCCCTACCGCTTCGATATAGCTCTCCACCGCCACATCGCGCGATCCGCTTCCGGAGAAGTATTTCTGATCGGGGTCGCCATCGCCGCCCCAGACCCCGTCCTCGTAGATCTTGGTGAAGACGGCCTTCGTCGAGAGGCCCGAGAACTCTCTCAGCTTGGACCTCCCGCGATAGGTGCGCAGAGCGTGGAGGATGGGGGCAGGAAGGCGCCGCTTGATCGCGTTGGTTACGTTTGACATGGTCGCCAACTCTGTCCGGCCACGAGAACGCGCGTGTCGGACAACGCCTGATGTCGCTGTCCCGCGCGTCCGAAGCATCCGGCGATGCGATGCTTCTTTGGGGGCGTCATTGTCGTTCGCCGCCCTCGCCCGCCACGGCCGTCCACCCCTGGAATCCCGATGTCGGGCGTCAGACGAAGCGGTTTCTGATCGCCCCGACGCCGTCAATTTCGACACGCACCACGTCGCCGGCACGCAGGAAGCTCGGCGGGTTGATGCCTTGGCCGACTCCCGATGGCGTACCTGTCGCGATGATGTCCCCTGGGTAGAGCGTGATTCCACGCGAGCAGGCTTCAATGAGTGCCGGGATGTCGAAGATGAAGTCCTGTGTGCTGGCGTCCTGGCGCAGGACATCGTTCACCCAACAACGAACGCGCGTGTTCTGGCCATCCACCTCATCGGCGGTCACGATCCACGGGCCCATCGGGCAGAACGTATCGAACGACTTGCCCAGATCCCATTGCTGGTGGCGCATCTGCACGTCGCGCGCGGTCACGTCGTTGACCACCGTATAGCCGAAGACATGGCTCATGGCGTCCACGCGAGAGATGTTCTTGCCACCGCGGCCAATGACCACGGCCAGTTCCGCTTCGTAGTCAATGCATTCCGACACACCTGCGGGGATCAGAACGTCGTCGAAGGCGCCGATCACGCACTCTGGCACTTTGGTGAAGACGATTGGCCAGGATTCAGGATTCGCATCGTTATCCTTGAACACGGACGCGGACAATTCCTTCGCGTGTGCGTGGTAGTTTCGGCCCACGCAGAAGACGTTGCGCCGTGGGCGCGGGATCGGCGACATGAGGGTCACGTCGCCGATCGCGACACTTTCCTGCTTCAGCGGATCGGGCCGCTTGTCTCCCCGGCTCGTGCATTCGATCCATTCCAGCGCAGCGCGCTCCGCCTTGTGGGCAGGCACATCGAAAGGTTGAACGGATTGACCGTCTGAACTGACCGCCCCGAAGTAGGGGCGATCTTGGTACCGATACGTGACTAGTTTCAAGTCGAGTCTCCAAAGTTGTTGCAGGCATCCGTTCAGGCAGCAGGCCTGCCATTCATGTCCTTCAGCGCCAGACCCAAAGTCTCGGGCAGCATGAGGGCTGCAATCATGATCAGGCCGTAGGCGCCCACAGCGAAAAATCCAATCGCCTCGCCAAGCGGAATCGACGCGCTCAACAGCCCGACCAGCGCAGGGAACAACGCGCCCACCGCGCGGCCAAAATTGAAGCAAAAGCCGACTCCAGAGCCGCGGATCTCCGTCGGGTAGAGTTCGTTGAAGAACGCACCGATCGGGCTGTAGATCCCAGAGGCAAAGAAGCCGAGCGGAAATCCCAGGAAGAGCATTGCAGCGTTGCTGATCGGCAGGAACGTATAGGCGAGTACCGTCGCGATACTGCAGATCGAAAAAAGATAGAAGCTTCTACGGCGTCCGATGACGTCGGTCAGGTAGGCGCTCACCACATAGCCCAGAAATGACGCCACGATGACTACCATCAGGTAGCCGCCGGTATTCAGCACTGAGAGGTTGCGCGCGGTCTTCAGATAGGTTGGCAGCCACGTCATGATCGCGTAGAAGCCGCCTTGTGCGCCGACGGCCAGCAACGAGGCCAGGACCGTGATGCGAAGGTAGCGCGGCGAAAAGATCTCCAGGCTGCTTCGGCGTTGCTGGCCCGCGGCGTAGCGCTTCTGCATCGCGACGAAACTGGCGGGCTCATCGACGAACCGGCGAACGAAGAACACCAGGAAGGCCGGCAGCACGCCGACGGCGAACAGCGCGCGCCATGCGAGTTCTGGCGGAATCACGGAGAACAGCAACGTGTACAAGAGAGCGGCAACACCCCAGCCAACTGCCCAGCCGCTGTGCACCACTCCGCTGCCCTTGCCACGATGTTCCGGGCGAATGATTTCGCCGATCAGCAGCGCACCTGCCGCCCATTCACCGCCGAAGCCGAAGCCCTGCAGGATGCGGACGACCATCAATTGCGAGTATGAGTTCGTGAAAGCACTCAACGCCGTGAATACCGCGAACCAAAGTACCGTAATTTGCAACGCGCGCACCCGCCCGATCCGATCAGCCAAGATCCCGATCAGCCAGCCGCCGAGTGCGGACGATAACAGTGCACCCGTGGCGAGCATGCCTGCATCGGCGCGCGTCATGCCCCACAGCACCATGAGCGTCGGAATGACGAAGCTGTAGAGGTTCACGTCCATCGAGTCGAGCGACCAGCCGCCAAAGCAGGCCCAGAATGTCTTTCGCTCCTTCTGGCCGAGCTCGCGGTACCAGCCAAATACGCCCCCGCGCGACTGATTCGCGGAAGCATCGATAGCGGGCGACGATGAATGTGCGCCTGAAGCGGAACTGCTCATGGGTTTGTCTCCTATTGTTTGTTTTCGTGCGGTGTCTGCTGCGATTGCCAGCGACTCATTCGTTCTTCAGCGGGACGTGTCCCCAATGGGCACCCCATTCGTTGCCGATCAAGTCGATGACCCGGCCATCCTTCTCGTAGAACTTGTTGGGAACCTGGAAGATTGCAACCATCAGTCCGCCCTCGGGCGTGTAGGCTGAATGCCGACTGCCCGCCGGGCGATACACGAATTCACCGGGGCCGACGGCGAGGCCCTTTTCGGGGCCTTCCCTATCGACAAGGCGACCTTCGATCACGTAGGTCTGCTCCATCAGGGCGTGCTCGTGATCCGGAAGTTCGGCGCCCGGATCCATCTTGAGCAACACGGTCAGCAGGCCACTCTGCTTGTCGAGCATTAGCGTCTTCACATACACACCGGGGTAGTTGATGGGCTCCCACGGCATGTCGTTGGCCTGGACGACACGAGAGGCCAAGGGCCCGAGGTTCGCGTGATTCTTGGCGTTGGGAGTAAAGGCGGTTGTCATTGGGAGGTGCTCCTGTAGTGTCTGAAGTGGGGACGTGTCATTGACATGCCGACGCGCCGGTCCGGCGGAGAAATGAGGCGAGAGCGGCATTAACAGCGGCCGCCTGCTCGAGAGGAATCCAGTGCCCGCAGTCGGGCAGGACCAGCAGTTCAGCGCTCTTGAACTCGGCAGCCATTGCGCGCGATAGATCGGGTGGGCTCACAGTGTCCTGTTCGCCCGCGATCAATAACATGGGGCCTGCATAGGCGTGGAGATCAGGCCGCGTTGATGCCGCCATGGATTCGCAAGTCGCCGCGTAACCCTCGTCACTCTGACCGATGATCATTTCCCGGATCGCCGCCATGACGACCGGCTGCTCGGAACGCGTGCGCGGCGCTGGCACGGAATCCAACAGACCGTCCACCACGGACGCGATCCCGTTGCTGCGCACTTCCGCCGCGCGGCGGCGGACCGCTTCGCGGCGCGCGTCTGGCGGCGCCCGGTTGACGCCGATCAGTGACATCGAGGCGACTCGTTCGAGATTGCGCGCGGCGTAGGTCTGAACAACGAGAGTGCCAAGGGAATGACCGATCAAATGGGCGCGTTCGAAATGCAATTCGTCCATGAGTCCGGCCAGATCCTCCGCCCATGCCTCAACGGACAAAGGACCCTCAGAGGGATGGCGCCCCGAGCCCCGAAGGTCGAAACGTACCGTCTGATACTCAAACGACAATGCGCGCACCTGCGGTTCCCACACATTCAGCGTTCCTCCTAGCCCGTGAACCATGACCACGGGTTGCCCCTGGCCGCGAATGTCGATGGCAGATGAAGGCAGGCGAAGAAGACTCATGAATTGACCTGAAGGTGATAACTTGGTGGCCTCGAATGGTATCCATAATGGGTCGATTTACATACCAAGTGGCATGCATCAGAAGATACCAATTAATCGGGATTTTCCCTGGTCATTCAGGAATCGCCAGAACGTTGTCCTCGCCCGACGAGAGAGCTCCTGGCTGGTCGAAGAATTGGTTGAACTTGGTATCATTCTTTTCTGTCCTGAACGAGCCATTCACCATGAAAGCTGCCGAGACATTTCGAACCGCCTTCGAAGAGAAGCTACGCACCGGGTGCTGGCGCGCCGGCGAGAAGTTGCCCACCGAGCGGCAATTTGGCGAGGATTTCGGCGTGAGCCGCTCAACCGTTCGCCGTGTCCTTGGCGAACTGAAGAAGCGAAATCTAATTCGTCAACTCGTTGGCAGCGGCACATATGTCAGCGACGACATCGCGCGCCTACTCGGCGGCGATGTGGCGCGCGAGGATGCGGCTGCGACAAGCCCTGCGGATTTGATGGAAGCGCGGCTCGTCCTCGAGCCAGCGATCGTCGAGCTGGTGGTGGGGAAGGGAACCCAGGCCGATTTCGCGCGCATGCTTGTTTGCTGCGAGAAGGCCGAAGCGGCAACCTCGCTCGAAGAGTTTGAGCATTGGGATGGAATGCTCCACGAAGTCATATCCGAGGCGGCGCACAACGACTTTTTCCTGAATGTATTTCGCCTCATGAATCAAGCACGCGCGCAGGGCGAGTGGGGCCTGCTGAAGAAGCGCAGTGTGACGCCGGAGCGACGCCTTGCTTATCAAGCCGAGCACCGGAAGATCGTCGAGGCATTGCGCGATCGCGACGCGTCAGGAGCGAAGCAAGCCACCCTCGCGCATCTCGTACACGTTCGACGCAATCTGCTGGGCATATAGGCACAGGGCCCAACCCATCGGCGAGTGGGTGGCGCTGTAAGGCGTACTGCTCGCAAATGGATCCGACGTTGACGCCAAAGGAGTCGCGTCGCTCCCGCGTGCTCGTGCATTCCTTGACACAGGCTGGCCGTCGGTCCTGGCCGAGTTGGCTAGGCTCTCCGGCAAATTGCCAAAGGCAGATGCACCCGCTACAACGCTTCGCAGTGGCGTACCGCCAGCAACCCGTTCATGGAGACCCCTATGCCGCTGTTCCTTATCGAGCGCAACTTCGCGGAAAAGCTTGAGCTCAACCACGCCGGCGTGTCGGCCATTTCGAAGATCAACGGCGAGGAAGGCGTCAACTGGCTGTTCTCGTTCCTGAGTGCCGACAAGCGGAAGTCCTACTGCCTCTACGAGGCGGCCAACCCGGAGGCCATCCGGGAGGCCGCGCGACGTGCGGACGTGCCGGCCGACGTGATCATCGAGGTGTCGCAGTTCCGTCCGGAACTGATGCTCGCCGCGGCCGCCTGAGCGTTCGAAGGCGGCGCCGGCGTCGCGATGGTCAGAACTGACTATTCCGCCGCGATGGGGTGATGCGTACAACTTCGCAGTGGATTCGCGTCCAACCGGACGCACCATTCCTGGAGATACGCCATGCTGACCCCCGACACCATCGCCCGGTTTTCCTCCACCTTGCGCGGCCACCTGGTTCAGGCCGGAGACGCCGACTACGACGAGGCGCGCCGCGTCTACAACGCCATGATCGATCGCAACCCGCGTTTCGTCGTGCGCTGCCGCGACGTGGCCGACGTGATCAACAGCGTCAACTTCGCACGCGACCATTCGCTGCTGCTGGCGATGCGCGGCGGTGCGCACAACGGCGGCGGCCTGGGCACCTGCGACGACGGATTGGTCATCGACCTGTCGGCTCTCGACGGCATCCGCGTCGACCCCGAGGCGCGGACCGTGCGGGTCGAAGGCGGCTGCACCTGGGGCGACGTCGACCATGCGACGCACGCCTTCGGCATGGCCACGCCCAGCGGCATCATCAGCACGACCGGCGTCGGCGGCCTCACCCTGGGCGGTGGCATCGGCCATCTGACGCGCAAGTGCGGCCTCTCGGTCGACAACCTGCTGGAAGCCGACGTCGTGCTGGCCGACGGCTCGCTGGTCACCGCCAGCGCCGCCAAAAACCCCGATCTCTATTGGGCGCTGCGCGGCGGCGGCGGCAATTTCGGCGTCGTGACGTCGTTCCTGTTCCGCCTGCATCCGGTCTCGATGGTGGTCGCCGGCCCGACCTTCTGGCCGTTGGAGAAGGCGGGCGAAGTGATGCGCTGGTACCGCGATTTCATCGTCAACGCGCCCGAAGACCTGAACGGCTTCTTCGCCTTCCTCACGGTGCCGCCGGTGGCGCCGTTTCCGGAGGCATTGCATGGCACGAAGGTGTGTGGCGTGGTGTGGTGCTACACCGGGGCGGTGGAGGCGGCCGACGCGGTCTTCAAGCCGGTGCGCGAGTTCGGTACGCCGCTGATGCACGGCGTGCAGCCCATGCCGTTCCCGGCCCTGCAGGCCGCGTTCGACGGGCTCTATCCCCCGGGCCACTACTGGTACTGGCGCGCCGACTTCGTGAACGAACTTTCGGATGCCGCGATTGCCGAGCATCAGCGCTTTGCCGCGCAATTGCCATCGGGCCAGTCCACGATGCATCTCTATCCGATCGACGGCGCGGCGCATCGGCCCAAGGCCGCCGACACCCCCTTCGCCTACCGCGACGCGTCCTGGGCGGAGGTGATCGTCGGCGTCAGCCCCGATTCGAAGGACAGTGCCGAGATCACCGCCTGGACCAAGAACTACTGGGACGCATTGCATCCGTATTCGGCCGGCGGTGCCTACGTGAACATGATGATGGACGAAGGCGACGAGCGCATCCGCGCCGCCTATCGCGGCAACTACCAGCGCCTGGCGCAGATCAAGCGGCGGTACGACCCCGAAAACCTGTTCCGGGTCAACCAGAACATCCGGCCGCAGTGAGCGCAAGGCGTCGCGCCTAGTCCTTCAGCAGGCCCTCACGGCTGGCGAATGCGGCGGCCTCGGTGCGGTTGGAGGTGTAGGTCTTCTCGAGGATGCTGCGGACATGGTTGGCGACGGTGTTCGGGCTGATCTGAAGCACCTGGCCGATCTCGCGGTTGTTGCGGCCCATCGCCATCAACCGGAGCACGCCGACTTCGCGCTCCGTCAGGCCGCAGGGAAAGGCGGGAGACGGCGCGGCAATGCGGTCGGCCAGCGCCGCGATGCGCGGCGCCAGGGCGCTCATGCCCAGCGCGGTGGCTTCGGCCAGTGCCTCGGCGAGCAGCGCGCGCGCGCGGTCCAGGTCGCCGGCCAGCGCGCGCCGCTGCAGCATCACCGCATAGGCGTACCGGCTGTGCGTGAGCCAGACGCGCGAGCCCGTCTTGAGGTCCATCGCCAGCGCGGCCTCGAAATGGCGCTGCGCGACCACCCATTGGCGCATGACGGTGGCCAGGCTGCCCAGCACCCGGTCGGCAGAGCCGAGGCACGGCCCGCCCGAGTCGGCCACCAGGTTGGCGCCGGCATGGTCCTTCAGCAACGGATACAGCAGCGCCGCGCGCCTGGCGTCGCCGAGATAGACGCAGACCTCGGCGGCGAACATCATGACCGTCATCGTGCTGGCGTCGGTCGGCGCGGTCGAAGCGCGCTGCCAGGGCAGGCTCTCGAACTGGGCTGCGCATTCGGCGCGCATGTCCAGTTCGGCATAGAGCAGGGTCAGGCCGGGCACCCAGGTCTGCGACATCGGCGTCGTGCGCACGAAGTGCTGCAGCAGAGGCAGCGTCTCGCGCAGCCGGCCCTGCTCGCGCCGCAGGCAGAACATCTGTGTTCCATAGACGCCGACCGCCAGATCTTCGGCCACGCGACGGCCGATCGCCAGGGCCTTGCCGGCCCACGCCTCGGCGTCGGCAAAGCGTCCTTCGTTGATGGCGACCACGCCTTCGACGAAGTTGCAGATCGCCTGGTCGTGCAGCGAACCCTCCTGCCGCGCCATCCGCAAGCCCTGCGCCTTCAGGCGCGCGAGCGCGGGCATGTCGCCGGCGCGGACCAGGTTCATCATGAAATACGGCAGCAGTTGCAGCATGAAGCGGTGCAGCTTCATGCGCTCCGCGATGCCCCAGGCCTCTTGGGCGACCGACAACTGTTCATGCAGCTGGTCGGGCCAATACACGGCCGAGGCGATCGTGGTCAAGGCCAGGCAAAGTCCACGGCTGTCACCGATACGGCGGGCCAGGGCGACGGCGCGCCGATGCGCCTGCCTGGCATCGTCGGCGCGATTGCAGTAGGTATAGGCGCGGCACAGGTGCGCGAGCAACTCGACCCGCAAGGGGTCATCGGCCTGGTGCAGCGCGATCGCCTCCAGCAACAGGGCCACCGACACCTCGCCGGATCGCGCGGCGGCCACGTTGCTGGCTTCATAGCCCACCGCGGCGCGGGCGAACAGCAGGGCAAGGCCCTCGTCGCGCGCCAGCTCGGCTGCCTCCTGGTAGGCCGCGCGCGCCAGTTCGCCGGCGCCGACCAGCCACTCGACTTCTCCCAGATCGAGCAGCAATTCGCAGCGCTGGGCCAGGTCTTTCGAGAAGTTCTGCTTCTGCAGGTGAAGCGCCAGCCGGTACAGGCGGACCGACTCCTCGAAAGCCAGCAACTTCGCGGCGTGCTCCGCCGAATGTCGCGCATAGGCCAGCGCCTTGACGACGGCGCCGGGTCCGGCCTCGCTGAAGTGGTAGGCCAGTTGCGGGAGCACGATCGGGTCGTCGGCGCCCGATCGCTCTTCGAGTATTTCACCGATGCGCAGGTGCAGCCGGGCACGGCGAAGTCCCAGCATCTCGTCGTAGATGCATTCGCGAATCAAGGCATGGCTGAACCTGAACTGCTGCGTCTGCGGCACCGGCTCGATCAGGTGCACCGCCATGGCTTCCTCCAGCGCGACCAGCACGTCGTCCTCGGACTTGTCGGTGTCGAGTTGCGCGAGCAGGTCGAGCCCGAAGACGCGCCCGATACAGGACGCGATGGAGAGCAGCCTTCCGGCGGAAGTGCTCAGGCGGTTGAGGCGCTTGCCGATCACTTCGCGCACGCCGGTGGGGACCTTCTGCAGCAGCCGCCAATCGTCGTCGGCCGTGCCCGGGGCGCTCGGGGCGCGCGTCTCCGTCATGAAGCGCATCGTCTCCTCGAGAAAGAGCGGATGGCCTTCGGTGCGCAGGTGGATCGCGTCGACCAGCCTGGCGTTCGCGGAGCCGCCGCTCGCCGCGGCGATGAACTCCGCCGTCTCGCGCTCGCTCAGGCCGGAGAGTTCGATCCGGCGAAATGCCGACGATCGCCCGAGTTCGGCCAGCGTGTCGAACAGCGGATGCTGGCGCGACAGCTCCGCATCGCGATACGTGCCGACCAGCAGCAGGGCGCTGTCCTCGAACTCGGCGACGAGGAATGCGAACAGCCGCAACGAGGTGGCATCGGCCCAGTGCAGGTCCTCGAAGATCAGCACTTGCGGGAGCCGCCGCGAGGCACGCCGCCAGAAGCCGGCGACCGCATCGAACAGCTTGAAGCGGGACTGCGCGTTGTGGGCCGCTTCGACGCCCGGTGGCTGCGACGCGAAGGCCTCGCCCACTTCCGGAACGATGCTCGCGATGTCGGCGAGTCCGTTGCCCAGGGTTTCTTGCGGATGGGGGTCGCCCGCGCTTTGCAGGTAGCTGCGAATCAACTGGCGCCAGGGCCAGTACGGTGGAGCGCCAGGCTCTTCGAGGCAGCGACCCCATAGGACGGAAACTCCGACCTGTTCAGCGTGCGCGGCCATCTCCTGCGCCAGCCGCGTCTTGCCCATGCCACCCGAGCCGGACAGCAGCACGACCTGCCCGCGCCCATTTCGGGCGCTGTCGAGCGCCCTGGTGAGCTGCAGCATCTCCTGCCGCCGCCCGACGAAAAGGCTCGAGGAACGCCTGGACGGGCGCGGCGCCGGCGCGGAGGCAGGTGCGGCTTCGATGGCGAGGTCGATCGAATAGGCGTGGATCGGCGTGGCGATGTTCTTGAGTTGCTGTTCGCCCCGGTCGGTGAAGGTGGCGGTGACACGGCCCCGGACCACGCCGCGCACTGCGTCCGACACGGTGACGCCACCCGGATCGGCGAGCGCCTGAAGCCGCGCCGCGACGTTGACGCCGTTGCCGTACACGGTGCCGTCATCCTTCTCGGCGACATCGCCCAGGTGCACGCCGATGCGAAAGCGCATGCGCTGGTCTTGCGCAACGCCATCGTCCGCGCGGGCCAGGCCCTGCTGAATCGCCAATGCGGCGTCGACGGCGCCGGCGGCGGTCTCGAAGACCGCGAGCACCGAGTCGCCCGCCATGTCGATGACACGCCCGTGGTGAGCCTCGATGTGTTGCCGGAACACAATGCGCGCCGCATCGAGGGCGGCGACGGTCGCGCCTTCGTCGACCGCCATCAGGCGCGAGAATCCGGCGGCGTCCGCGGCAAGGATCGCCGTCAGCCTGTGTTTGACGGTTGGGTCTTTCAACGGCAGCGATTCCAGTCGTGGACCTGCGATCTACTCGCGCAGTATCGACTTCGTCACCGGCATGGTCAAACGACCAGAAAACCCAGCGAGGCGCCCGAAGGATGCGCGTGGCGTCGGGCGGGAGGTGTTCAACACAACGAGAGGCGCTGCAGGGTGAGCCTGGTCGCCTCGGCTGCCGTTTCATGCTGACAGACGCGGCCGCTGATCGCCGAGAGCAGTTCGTGCTCTCCGCACACGAGCGTGGTTTCCGATCCCGGCGCGCCGTCGCTGAGCTCGCCAGGGAAGCTGATGCTCCAATAGGGCCAGTCGAAGGGCACGACCTCGATGCCGTACGCCTCGGCGAGCGCGTAGGCGGCAATGGCGGCCTGTTCGAGAAAACGATGGTCTGGCTGCGCGACCGGCACCCGGGCCCTGACGACGAAGGTCAGCGCGAAGTTGACCCGCGCCTGCGGATCGACCAGGCCGTCCGAAATCGCCGTGTCCAGCTCTCGCGGTGCTGCGCACCCGCAGGCCGCGATCTGGCCACCGCGCACCGCGTAGGCGGCCCCGCCCTCGCACAGGACCAGCAGGCGCTGCGGCGAGGCGCCGGGCGCGCGGGCGTACACCCGCAGCAGCTCGATGAGCGCCGGCCGTCGCCGGGCATCGGCGTAGAGCCGGGAAGGAGAAAAGCCGAAGCGAGCCAGCACCATGTGCGCAGCGTCCTCGATCGCGACCGCCCTGGAAATGCCCGCCAGTCCCCGCAGATCGCGGCAGGCGGCCTTGAGCGCCCGGGTGACGGCGCTCAGCGGCTGGCCGGAAATCGCGGCGATCGCGGCCGAGAGCGGCTCCGGCGCGCCGGCCTGGTCGCGGATGATCGGATGGAGGATGGACCTCATGCGCTGTTCTCGGCTTGTCTCGTGGTTCGTCTCGTGCTTGATCTCTTCAGAGCAGAGCGTAAGGCAGGGAGCGAAGAATCGAATGGCCGAAGAGAAGCGCGAAATCCCCCTGACTCCGGCCACTGCGCATCGCGAGCAGCGCAGCGCGGTGCAGAAGCACGGCGTCGGCGAAGGCACGGAGCGGCGGACATCTTCTGCGAAGCCTTGCAGTGGCGTGGCGAACATCGCGGGAACGTCGCACAGCCTGCAGTCGAAGCCGTCCGCCATGCCCATTGCTTGCGTTGCATCAAGACTGCCCATCATGAGGCGCCAACAATGATGCCGAGACGATTTGAAAGAAACCATGAACAAGAAGCTCTATGGGGCGGCCCTCCTCCTGACCATGCTGCTCGACGGCTGTGGAGGCGGAGGAGGCGGCGGCTCGGCCAGCGTTCCGGCAATGCAAGGCTTGTCCGTCCCCCTGCAGACTGCCGTTGCAAACCAGGTCAACAAGGGAATCACCGTCGGCTTTTCAGTCTCCGGCACCGTCGCGGGCGCCGCCGTGACCGGATCGGGCACCTTGGCGGACGACCCGGCTGTCGCCGCCACACTCAACGGAGTCTCCGTGCTCAAGACGACGGAGCATCTCTCGGGGACCCTCATGGCCAACGGAACGTCGGCCACGTTTTCTTCCGCGAGAACCATCTACCGGAATTCCGCCACTTGCGCCGAGATCGCCGAAGACATGGCCGGTGCCTACATCGTCTTCCCCGATTACGTCTATCCATCCACGGTGAGGGCGGGCGACGCGGGTCCCCTCATGACGGCCACTGAGTATTCCAGCAGTGCCCAGACCAGCAGGATCGGCAGCATCAGCCTTTCCTACAGCGTCGCAGCCGACACCACGAGCAGCCTGCTCGTCACCTTCATCGAGGCCGACTTCGACGACAACAACGTCAAGACCGCGGATGCGCAGACGACGTTTCGCGTCGACATCAGCGGCACCCTGCAATTCGTTTCCCTCAAGGTCACGCGTTTCGTCGTCAACGGCAATGAGCGGGCGGACTTGACGTTCCAGACGCCGTGATCACCGTGATCACCATGAGGAGGATCGTCGACGGGAATCGTCCGGGCCTTCCGGTGAAGGGGGCGCGCCGGCTCGGATTCGCCGCGTGACCGCGCGTTCGGGCTGCAGGCGGCGGACGGCAGCCATCCCTGATGCAGGCTGGGCATCGTGGGGCACGACGAGGACATCGCCGGCGGCGTAGCGCAGAACGCGTTGTGCCACGCTCGCGAAGACGAAGTCCGCCAGCGCCGATGCGGGGTGCTTGCCGACCACGATGAGTTCGGCGCCGCCGTGCTGCTGCTGAACCACGATCTGGCGGGCCGGGTCCCCATGCCCGATGGAAGAGTACACGCGGTTGCGACGAGCGGCCGAGGAATCCGTCAGCCAGAACATCCGGTCCTGGGCATAGCGCCTGCATTCGTGCCGATAGGCCTTGATGGCCTGCTCCGAGACCTCCGCGTGGCGGAGTTTGCCCTCGTTCGCGGTGCTGATGGCATGGAAGAGTTCGAGCTGCGCCGATGTGCCGATCGCCAACGCATGCTCGACCAGCTTGCGGGAGGCTGGCGTGAAGTCCACGGCGACGAGCACGCGCTGGTAAGGCCGGACAGCTGCCTGCCGCACCACCAGAAGGGGCCGTCGTGTCATCCGCAGCAGGCGCTCCGAGGGCTGCCCGCGAAGAAAGGACCACAGGCTGCGCTGCGCCATCGTGCCCACGACCAGGAGATCGGCACAGCGCGCTTCGCTCGCCAGGTCCGCGAGGGTGCTCGTCGTCCGGCTTGCCGTTCGCACGCACAGGCCGTGGCGCTGGCCAAGCTGCAAGGCCAGCTGCGCCAATCGACATGCGGCATCGGGGGTCGACGGCTCTCCGGGCGTGGCCGCATGGAGCAACTTGAGGGTTGCCCTGTGCTCGGCGGCCAGATGGGCCGCGCGCGAGAGAACGTGCGCCGAACCGGCGGCCAGGTCGGTCACGGCGAGGATGGATCGAGGCGTCATGGCGCTACGTGGCGTAGTCGCCCGTCGCTTCGGGCTGGAACAGGACGGCCGCGATCTCCGCGGCGCACGCTTCGCCTGTCGGGGTCTGCCACCGCGCGATGTCCCCGGCCTTCAGCCCGAGCAGGCTGTTCCCCACCGGCGACAGCACGGAGATGAAGCCGGCCGCAGGCTCCGCGTCCGCGGGATAGCACAGCGTCAGCGTCTGCCGTCGGCGCGTGTGCAGGTCGACAAGCTCGACGCGCGAGTACATCGTCACGATGTCCGCGGGAACGGCTCTCGAGCTGGTGACCTCCGCACACGCGAGAAGGTCCGCCAGGCTGGGTGGCAGGTGGCGCCCGAGCAGTCGGCTCAGACGGGCGAAATCAAGATCGGTGAGCGTGCGCTCGCCGTGAATCGTTGCATGCATGGACGCACTCCATCAAATGCGGGCTGCCCTGTTGCAGGCAGCGGCCGCGACCGCGCGAAGGTCAGGCCCGGCGGTGGATGGTTGCGCTGAAGGGGGGAGAGCGGACCGCCGGGCTCAGGAATGTGCTGGCGTCAGCTGGCGACGCGCCCTGTTCATCGCGACCGCGCGCGCGAGCGTCGCTGCGAGGAGCAGCGCCGCGATGGCGAGGTGGGTGAAGGCAAGGACGCTGGCTGGCATGAGGGCGAGTCTAGGCAGCATTCGGGCTTGCCACAAGCAATGGCCTCACACCTCTTGCCGATATGCCTCGCGCGCCCTCTCCTTGTGTCTAGCCCCGGAAGAAGGAAGCGAGGCCGATGACGACGGCGACAAGGACTCCGGCTCGCGAGATGTATTCACCCAGTCTGGCTGCGACGGGGTCTTGCGGCTGCGCCTTGGCGGGAACTCTGTCCATGATGACCTCCAGAGAGGGGATGAGGAAATCATCTTAGGCAGAGCAACTCTGGCCGAACGTATCGAGACGGCAACGCCGCTTCGCGTCGCGCCACGATTCGTGAAATGGTTCACCGATCCGCGGGCCATCTGCCGATCAGGACAGGGCCGCCATCGACCGAGTCTGCCTACGCAGCCCTCAGCAGCTCGCGCTCCAGGCGGGCCAGCGACTCCGCGCGCACGCCGTTGGCGAGCGCCCAGGCGCGCGCGCCTCCATGCCGTGCGTCGCGTTCGGAAAGAAAGCGCCGGATCGGCTGCTCCTCGACCGCATAGACCTGCGGCGGCATCGCCGCCAGGTGGTCGCGGTATCGCGGCCAGGTGGCGAAGCGCTCCAGCATGCGCGGCATGTTGTGGGCGCTGGCCATGTAGTCGGCGACGATCGCGTCGTCATCGACCTCCAGCAGCCGCAGGACGAGCGCCGACAGCACGCCGGTCCGGTCCTTCCCCGCCGCGCAGTGGAACACGGTCGGAGCGTCAGCGAAGGCGGCAAGATGCTCGAGGGCATGCGCCAGCATCGATCCGCCGCCCAGGCAGCCCACATACAGCGAGTTCAGCACCTCGTCAGGCTGCAGGCCTTGCGCCGCGGCCATGCCCAGCGGCGCGTTGACGTAGCGGATGTCTTCGCACGCGGCCAACGGGCCGCGTCCCTCCCGCGCGACTTCGATCGCCAGGCGCAGATCCACGACGGCCCGGAGGCCGAGCACGCCGGTCACATAGGCCATGTCTTGCGGCGTCAGCGCCTGCAAGGTGTCGCTGCGAAACAGCCGCCCCGGCCGCGTCCGGCGCCCGTCGCGCGTTGCCAGGCCGCCGAGGTCGCGGAAGTTGAAGGCGCCGCGCAATGGCGACACCTGCCGCCCGGGAGAGCCGTCGCTCATGGGTCTCGCCGATGCGCCTCAGCGGACAGGTGGACGCTCGAGGAGGTCCTCGACATCGTCATGCGGCCGAGGGATCACGTGCGCCGAGCGCACCTTGCCCACCGTCTGCGCCGCCGCGGCGCCGGCGTCCACCGCCGCCTTGACGGCGCCGACATCGCCGCGCACGACCACGGTGATGATGCCGCCGCCTGGTTGCTGCATCGTGACCAGGCGCACGTTCGCGGCCTTGACCATGGCATCGGCGGCCAGCGTTGCCGCCGTCTTACCCAGCGTCTCGACGAAGCCGAGCGCGCTACCTCGCAAGTCAGTCATGATGAGGGTTCCCTTACAGCAAGTTGGCCCAGTCCGAGCCGGATGCCGGCGGTGCTCGGTGCCGGCACGGAGAAGGTGCGCATTCCCACCCGGTAGAGGTCCTCGAGCAGCGACAGCGCGGTGCCGTCGCCGCACTCGACACCCAGCCTCGCCCCCGGCACCGATCCGACGCCGGCGACCAGCTCGCCCAGGTGTCTGCGCAGATGGGGCCCGAGGGTGCTTCGCGGGTTGTACCGGAGATAGCCGTCGACGACATAGCCTTCGAACACATCGTCGGCAAACGACAGCGCGCTCGGGTAGCCGTAGTAGGTGCGGATCACCTCGCGGATGTCGATCCAGAGGGCCGCGCCCGCCCGCGCGAGGTCCGAGGCCGCGGCCAGGCCCGCGGGGCTCTGCAAGGCCGCGCCCACGCGCGCCAGTCCCAGTGCGGCGGCAGCCTGGCGAAAGGCCGTGAACTCCTCCACGCCGGTGATGGCGGCCGCCAGGGGCGTGACTTGCGCGTGCCCCGTGTCTCGCGCGGCGTCCACGATGCCGCGCAACAAAGGGATGTACAGCCCCTTGAGCCCGAGCGGCAGGAACAGGCGCGGCGCCAGCGACGCCCAGGTGCTGATGAGGCGCTGCGCGCGCGGCGACCCGAGATTGGGCAGGCGGATATCGATCGGCGCGCCGGAGGACTCCAGCATCAGGTGGCGGCAGGCGTCGTAGGTGAGGCGCGTCAATCGGTCCTGGGTGTCCTTGTGCTCCGGCTGCTGGCTGAGATCGTTGATCGCGTCGATCAACTGGCCCAGCGTGCCCGCGCCGATCAGCAGATCCGTGAGGGCGATCACCCCCAGCCCGCCCGGACTTTGGCGCATCGCCGCGCGGGCGTCGCTGCCGTTCACGCCGGCGATCCAGAAGCGCGCCTGCGACTTCGCATCGGCCCAGGCGAGGATGCGATCGATATGCCCGACCGCATGGGCCACCGACTCCAGCGGCAGGATGCCGCTGTAGATGCGGCCGGTGGCGCCGTCGACCGACAGCGGCGCACCCTCTTCGAAGACCTGGCCGCCGACGCTGAATCGCCGGTGGTCGGGCTCGATCTCCATGGCTTCGCAACCCACCACGCAGGGCACGTCCAGCGCGCGCGACACGACCGCCGCATGGCTGAGCGCGCCCCCGCGCGCGGTCACGATGGCCTGCGAGGCCAGCATGCCGCGGATGTCCTGCGGGCTGGTGGTGGGGCGCAGCAGGACCACGCGCTCGCCGGAGGCCGCCAGGGCCGCCGCGCGATCCGCGTCGAGCACGGCGACGCCGTAGGAATGCCCGGGCGACGCGGCGATGCCCCGGGTCAGGACCAGCGCCGCCGCCAGCGCGGCGGGCTCGAACGAGGGCCGCAGCAGCCGCTTGAGCTGTTCCGCCGACACCTTCTGCAAGGCCGCCTCGGGCGCGATGATGCCGTCGTCCACCAGCTCGGCCGCGATGCGCACCGCGGCTTGCGCGGTGCGCTTGGCGGCGCGTACCTGAAGGAAGTACAGCCGCGCGCCCTCCACCGTGAATTCGATGTCCACCGCGTCGCGGTAGATGCGCTCCAGGCGCTGGCCGTGCTCGAAGAGTTCGCGCCGGTGCTGCTCGCTCAGCGCGCCGGGCTGCGTGAGCGATGCGGGCGTCGCCGCGCCCGAGACCAGATCCTCGCCCTGGCAGCACAGCATGAACTCGCCGTACAGCTTGCGCTCCCCCGTGTTCGGATCGCGCGTGAACGCGACGCCCGAGCCCGAGCGGGCGTCCCGGTTGCCGAACACCATGGCCTGGACCGTCACGGCGGTGCCCAGGTCGTCGGCGATCCTGTGATGCGCGCGATACGCGCGTGCGCGGCGGCTGTCCCACGATTCGAACACCGCGGCGATGGCGCGCTCCAGCTGCCAATGAGGATCGGCCTGCACGTCTGCCGCGCCCTGGTCGGCGATCGCATGGATCACCGCGGCCTCCAGCGCCTCGAAGGTCCCGGCCTGGGGATCGGCCTTCGCCGCGTCGAGCTGCGCCGCCAGGGAGCGCGCCACGGCCTCGCCGTCGATGGCGAGGACGATGTCGCAGAACATGCGCCAGAAGCGCATCCAGGTGTCCAGCGCGAAGCCGGCGTTGGCTGTCTCGCGTGCCATGGCCAGGGCGCCGCCCGCGGTGATGCCCAGGTTGAGCACCGTGTCCATCATCCCCGGCATGCTCACCTGCGCGCCGGAGCGCACCGACACCAGCAGCGGGGCCGCATCGCGCGCGCCGAAGCGGCGGCCCGTCGCGGCTTCCAGGCGGGCCATCTGTTCCTTCGCCTGCGCGACGATCGCCGCGGGCAAGGACCCGGCCGCGCGGAAGGCCCGGTAGCCGTCGGTGCCGATCACGAATGCCGGCGGCACCGGAATACCGGCGGCGGCCATTCGCGCCAGGCCGGTCGCCTTGCCGCCGAAGCGCGCCAGGTCGTCCGCGTCGATGTGCTCGACGGGTTGAGCGTATGTCTGCGCCATCAGGGCCGCCACCATTGCGTTCGCGTGTTGTGCACCAGTCACGTTGTATCCCGGGGGCGTCCGAGCACGGCGAGGATGTCCTCGTGGAACTCGAACCAGATGTTGTGCACCGAATCGATCGTCGGCTTGCACACGTACTCACGCTGGCCCTGGTCGACCCGATCCATGCCGTGCTCCAGCCGCCGCACGTAGGCGGCGTAGCGCGGAATGCGGGGCACCAGCTGGCCGATGTCCCTGGCCAGCTTCTCCGCCGCCTGCAGCAGCCGGCGCTCGACGCGCTCGTCGCCCTCCGTCTGCTGCCATTCGGTCACCGCGCCGATGAAGCGCGTGTTGAGTGCCTCGAAGCCTTCGTACCACTGCCCGAGCGCGGGGTCGGCGCGAACGGCCGCATAGGCCGCGTCGTAGTACGCGAGCACCTCCGCCGCGCCTTCGGTGAGCAGCATGACGCCGCCGGGGGTGCGCATGATCCAGCCGTGGTCGTCCGCGGCCGCCAGATGCTGCTCGACCACCTCGGCCGGCAGGCCGGTGACATCGGCGATGGTCGCCTCGGTGGCCATCTTCTTGAGATAGATCGCGTTGAGCGTCGTGAAGTCGGTGTCAGACAGCATGTCAGGGTGTCCCAGGGGGTTGCACGTGGGAGCCGGACCCTGCCCATCGGGGCGGGGTGCGGCCCGTCGGCCCGGTCGGTCAGGACCAGAAGTACTTCGAGCGGCGGCGATCCGCGTTGTCGCCGAAAGGCAGATACCCCTCCCCCGAGAAGATCTTCTGCGGCACCGTCGCCTGCGCGAAGCCGCGCTTGGTGATGTCGTAGTAGTAGTTGGACACGCGCTGGTCGATCTCCCAGAACTGGTAGTCCGTGCAGGCCTTCTCGTAGGTGCCGGCACGCCGCAGATGCGGCAGGATCATGTCGATGTAGTAGACGTACATGCCGTTGGTGATCAGCGTTCGGCGCGACTGGCGCGACAGCTTGGAGTAGAGCTTGAAGGTCGCCTGCTGAATGCCCTCCAGCCGCTTGCCGAGGTCCTTGACCGGCACTTTGTAGACCTCGGCCATCGGCGTGTCCCACTTCTCGCGCACGAAGACCGCGGCCGCCTTGATCGCCGGAATGTAGTTCTTCGGGCGCGTGAAGGTGGTCGAGATGTCGTTGACGCGGATCTCGTCCAGGCCCATCTGCTTCGGGTCGATCTCCAGCACGATCGTGTAGCAGTGCGGCACGTTCTCGTGATCGCAGACGTCGCTCCACTCGAAGGCTTCCTCGTTCGTGAACAGGTCGCGAATGATCAGCAGGTTGCCGTTGGGCAGCGGATAGGGGCCGGTGTCTCCCAGGCCCAGCCGGCAATCGTAGTGGTCGAGGAAGGAGAGCAGCTCGGCCGCCGCGTTGAACTTGATGACGCTCTCATGCTCGGCGGAGCCCGAATCCATGCGGTCGAGCTGGGAGGTCAGGCGCTCGATCAGGGCCTTCTCGTGGATCTGGCAGCGATAGGCGTCCTGCGAATTGAGGATCCAGCCATCCTGGCGCTTGCCCCAGAGCACCCGCTGCATGAACTTGAGGATCTCGTTGCTCTCCTCGATGTAGTCGTTGGGCTGGATCACCTCCAGCGCCAGCAGGCCGCAGCGCCCCATCCCGAAGCCCACCGCGCCGATGCACCAGTCATGCACGCAGTTGATCTTGGTGCCGACCTCGGAGCGGGCCGTCGCGCCGATGTCCACGATGCCCTGCGCGCCGACCTCGTCGGTCGTCATGCGCAGGATCTCGGGCCAGCGATAGAACTCGTGCATGAAGGCCAGGATCTCGTATTCCTGGCGCGGGATCATGCCGGACGCGCCCTCGGTCGCGCGCATCACCAGCACGTCCCAGATGTTCCAGGCGAGGTAGTTGTTGAGATCGTTCAGCTCGGCGATGCTGAACTGGTCCCTCAGCACGTCCTCCTTGCTGACCTTCTCGAGCACCTTGCTCTTGGCGCGCGCCTTCATCATGCGGTCGCCGAGGATGCCGTCGGGCACGGGCGGCAGGCCCTTGAAGTTGCCGACGTAGGTCAGGTCCTGGAACCGAAGCCCGTCGTCGCCCGGCTGATAGCGTTTCTGATAGTCCATGTTCGTTGTCTCCGTGTTGTGTTGTCAATCCACCAGCAGGATCTGGCCCAGTTCGGCGCCGTCGCAGCTCAGCTGAACCTTCTTCCCGTCGAGCGCCTTGATCATCAGCTCGAAGTGGGCCTTGTTGTCGCCGCCCGTGACGTAGCGCGAGTCGCTGTCCGTGAGGTAGGCGGTCATCACGCAGGGGATCTGGAATTCGCGCGAGAGGATCCCGAGGTGGGACTCCGGCGCACCGGACAAGGTGATCACCCCGATGGCGCCCATGCTCAGCGCCGGCGCGAGAAAGGTGGTCGTGCCGCCCTGCGCGAGCACGATGTGCTCCTTGAGCTTTCCGCTCTGGATCAAGGCGATGACCGACTTCGGGTCGGGCAGGTACTTGATGCTTCCGATCGGCTTCTTGCTCGTCTCGAAACTGTTGAACCCTTCGGCAATGGCTTTCATGAAACTCGTCTCCTTGTGTTGAACTCAGCTGGGGAATGGGTGAAACCGCCGCAACCGGGAGCGCGGTGTCACGGGGAGCGGATGCGGGCGCGGCGCGGCGCATTCCGCGCGTGCAGCCGGCCGGCAGCCGAGGGCGCCATGCATTTCACGCGGCGCTCCCGACGATGCGATGGAGTGCCTGCAGCAGCTCGCGACGGCCCGCATCCGCCTCCAGGCGCGGCTTGCGCGGCGCGGCCGGGACCGCGCCCGCCAGCGTGCCGATCGGCGCCTTGCGGGCCTGCAACTGCCGGTCACGGCGAAGACGCCCCGCGTCGAGCACGGGGTCGCCGGTGGCGGCGCCGGCCGGGGCCGGGGCACACGCGGCGCAGGGTGCCGATGCTTCCGCGCCCCGCGGGCTGGCCACGGTGCAGGCGCACGATGCGCCGCCCGAGTCCGCCGGCCGCAGCCACGCGACCAGTTCCTGGGGCCACAGGGCCACCCGCTCGGCGCCGGCGTCCAGCAACTGCCGCTCCGTGTGCATGCCCCAGGCCACGCCGATGGCCCGCACGCCGGCTTCGCGTGCCTCGACCACATCGCCTACGGTGTCGGTGACGAGCACCACGTCATCCGCCCCCAGCGCGCCGTCCGCGCCATGCCCGTCGTGGTAGGCCGGCGAACACATCCGTTGCGCCGCATAGCGCTGGTCGCCCAGGAAGCGCCGCATCGAGTTCACCTTGCGCGGCTCGACATCGCCCGAGAAGACGTGGGAGAAGCAGGTGGCGATGCCGGCATCGACCAGGATCCGGCGGATCGCCTCGATGCCGTTGGTCGAGATCACGGCCAGCGTGCAGTGCGGCGCCAGCGCCCGCACCACGTCGACCATTCCGGGGATGAGCGCCGGGTGATAGCGCGTCCGCAGCAGCTCCATGAAGTGGGCCTTGGCCGCGGCACCGCGCTTCGGGTCGGGGCAAAGGCGCGCCAGCGACTCGAAGAAGTTGCCCTCGAAGGCGCGAAAGAACGCCTCGCGCGAATCGATGCCCAGCGCGAAGGCGAGGTTCGTCTCCGAGAACAATTCCCAGGAGGCCGCCCGCGTATCGACGAGGGTGCCGTCCAGGTCGAACAGGATGGCGCGCGGCATGGGATGGCCTTGGGTCCCTGCGTCCTAGAGAGGACGCGAGGGGCGCGCGGTCGCGCCGGCGCTGTTGAGCGCGTTGAGCTGCGGCAGCTCGAAGAAGTCCTGCACCTCGCCGTGCCCCTGCCGCCCCTGCATCGTCCACTCGCAGAGTGAATTGAAGGACACCATGTTCGGCCAGCACTGCCACGGGAAGGTGGTGAGCGCGCGGCCTTCGGCCTTCCAGACGCGGTCGGCGGCGTCGGTCAGTTCGAGGACGACGTGCTCCGGGTAGCGCTCCTGGGGCCGTGCCACGCGGCCCGTGCCCGCCTTGAGTCCGTGGACCTTGCCGTCCTGCAGCACGTATCCATGGGCCAGCCAGAGCTCGGCGCCGTTGGACGCCGGGTCGAAGCCGAAGATGCCGTGCACCGCCAGGTCCCTGGAGAAATGCGCGTGCAGCCAGCTCATGTTGGGCTTGTTGCGCTCGGGGCGCGGGCCCCAGCTGTGGTCCATCGTCGAGACGCAGTCGATCGGCACTTCGCGGCCGCGAATCGCCACCTTGCCGGTGAACTGGCCGGTCTGGTCGAAGTGGCCGTTGTAGGCCGTGCCCCATGCGAACTTGCCGGCGGCCGACTGCGAGCCGCACATCGGGTCCATCGCCGGGTCGTGGATGTCGAAGGCCGGCATCAGGGCCTCGTAGTTCACGTCGATGCGCGTGCCTTGCCGGTCGTCGTAGGCGATGTGCCAGACCCGGTTGGGCACCAGGCAGCGGATGCGCAGGCTGTTGAGCAGTTCGAAGTCCAGCAGGTCGCGCGGCTCGGGAATGGGCATGGCCGCGCGCATGTCGCAGAAGTCCGCCTCCCACGGCGTGACGGCGCGTCGCGAGTTCATGCAGACGGTGGAGCTGACGACCCCGAGGTTGGGTCGGAACAGCGCGTAGACGCCGACGTTGAGCCGCTCGCCGGCGTTGTAGAAGCCGAAGAAGTTGGTCTCGGCCCAGGTGGGATCGGCATCGGTGCCGTGGAATTGCGCGTCGCTGTCTTGAATCACCGGTTGTCTCCAGTCTCTCTTATGGTCGGCCCTGCCGTGAGCCGCTGCATCGAACTCTAAGGAGTGCGCGCTGCCGCCGCCATGGCCACACTGGCCATCGAGGGCGCCTCGATTGCGCCAGCATGGCCAATGACTTTGGCGGGCCGCCCGCTTACCGTTGCGTCGTGCCCCGAACCCGGGGATCACGGAGACAAACATGCAACTGGCTCGCGTACGCGGCAATGTCGTGGCGTCCATCAAGGCCTCGGGCCTCGCCGCCCACAAGCTCCTGCTGCTGGAGCCGGTGGCCGCGGCCAACCCGACGGCCGCCGGCGAGAACAGCGCCCTGTCCACCGCAGTCTATGTGGCGGTCGACCTCGTGGGCGCCGGCGTCGGCGAGGTGGTGCTCGTGACGCTGGGCAGCGCGGCCCGCGTGGCCTCGGACGGGCAGGCGACCCCGACCGACGCGGCCGTCATCGCCATCGTCGATTCGGTGCAGCTCGACGGCGAGCCCACCTTCGTCAAGCACTGACACGCCCCCTTCACGCAACCCACTTCCCCAACCCGCAAACGGAGACTCCCAGATGGCAACCACTTCCAACCCCAGCAACACAGACTTCGACGGCCCGCGCGGCGCCCTGGGCCTGATCGAGACCAAGGGCCTGGTCGGTGCGATCGAGGCGGCCGATGCGATGGTCAAGGCAGCCAATGTCCGCCTCGTCGGCCGCGAGCAGATCGGCGGCGGACTGGTCACGGTGATGGTTCGGGGCGACGTCGGCGCGGTCAAGGCCGCCACCGATGCCGGCGCGGCCGCGGCGGGCAAGATCGGGGAGATCGTGTCCGTCCATGTGATCCCGCGTCCGCACGAGGACGTCGAGGCCATCCTGCCGAAGCAGCGCTGAGGGCGGGTGAAGACGTGAGCAGCGCGGCATACATGGACCCCGAGCTCGCCGCGATCGGCGAGGCGCGCTTCAAGGCGCAATCGGCGCGCCAGGCCTTCGAAGCCTTCCAGGGCGTGACGCAGGCGAAGGCCGACCAGATCGTCCAGGCCATGGCCCGGGCGGCGGAGGACGCCGCCAAGGAACTGGCCCGCCTGGCCGTCGACGAGACCGGTTATGGCGTCTACGAGGACAAGATCCTCAAGAACCTGTTCAACGCCAGGTTCTGCGCCCACGCGATGATGCGGATGCGCACCCTGGGCGTGCTGTGGGTCGACGAGGTCAACCGCGTGACGGCGATCGGCGTGCCCATGGGCGTGATCGCCGGGATCATCCCGGTGACGAACCCGACCTCCACCACCATCTTCAAGTGCCTCTCCGCGGTGAAGGCGGGCAACGCCATCGTCTGCGCGCCGCACCCGCGCGCCGCCAGGTGCTGCGCGCGCACGGTCGAGCTCATGGCGGCCGCGGCCGAGCAGGCCGGCGCGCCGCGCGGCCTGCTCGACTGCCTCTCGGGCGGCCAGCTGGCGGCCACCCGCGAACTGATGGGGCACCGCGACATCGCCCTCGTGATGGCCACCGGCGGCGCGGCGATGGTGCGCGCGGCCTACTCCTCGGGCAAGCCGACGCTGGCGGTCGGTGCCGGCAACGTGCCGGTCTACATCCACCGCTCGGTGGCCGACGTCGCCGAGGCCGCGCTGATGGTCGTCGTCTCGAAGTCCTTCGACAACGGCACGGCCTGCGTGGCCGAACAGGCCGTGGTGCTCGACGAGCCCGTCGCCGATGCGGCGATCAAGGCCTTCGAGCAGCACGGCACCGTGTTCCTGTCGCCCGACGACCAGCGCCGCCTGTCGGAGCTGCTGTTCATGGGACGCGGCGCGCTGAACCCCGACGCCGTCGGCCAGTCGGCCATCGAGCTCGCCCGGCGCATCGGGCTCGACGTGCCCGCGGGAACCAAGGTGCTGGGCGCCGTCCTGACCGACGTCGGACCGCAGACTCCGCTGTCGGCGGAGATCCTGGGACCGGTGCTGTCCTTCTACCGCGCGCGCGACCTGGAGGAGGCATACGCGCGTTGCCGCCAGGTGCTGGCCTTCGGCGGCGAGGGCCACACCCTGGGCCTGCACGGGCAGGACCCGGACATGATCGCCCGCATGTCGGACCTGCCGGCGTCCCGCATCATCGTGAACTCGCCCAGCCTGCTGGGCGGCATGGGCTTCAGCGCCGGCACCGACCCGTCGTTCATGCTGGGCACCGGCACCTGGAGCGGCTCCATCGTCTCGGACAACGTGACGGCGATGCACCTGATCAACATCAAGCGCATCGCCCACGAGAACCGCCCGTGGCGCGACATCTACTCTCCGACCATGGGGCTGTGATGCCGATGCGCACCGAGCCCACCCCCAGACGCCCACCGGAGACAGCCGCCGCGGAGCACCAGCGCATCGAGCGCTTCCTGGCCGGCGCCGCGTCGCGCCTGCGGCAGCCGGCCGAGGCACGCGGGGCATTGCGCTTCGGCGTCGACCTGGGCACCGCCACCATCGTCCTGAGCGCCGTCGACGAAGCCATGCAGCCCGTCTACTGGGACTTCCTGCGGGCCCAGGTGGTGCGCGACGGCGTGGTCGTCGATTTCCACGGCGCCGCGCAGGCGGTGCGCGAACTCAAGGCCAGGGCCGAGCAGGCGCTGGGCGTCGCGGTCGGCGAAGCAGCCACCGCCCATCCGCCGGCCGTGCCGCCGAGCGACTGCCGCGCGTGCGCCTTCGTGTTGCAGCAGGCCGGCATCGACTGCCGCCACCTGGTCGACGAGGTGACGGCCGCCAATGCCGTGCTGCGCGTGCGCGACGGCGCCGTCATCGACGTGGGCGGCGGCTCGACCGGGGTCGGCGTCTTCCGCAAGGGCGCGCTCGCCTCGCTCAGCGACCGCGCGGGCGGCGGCCATCACCTGGACCTGATCCTCGCGGGCGCCCTGCACCTGACGATCGAGGAAGCCGAAGTCCGCAAGCGCGAGCGCGGGGCCGAGGCGATGCCGATCCTGCGCCCCGGCATCGAGCGCATCGCCGCGTCCATCGCGCGGCAGTGCGGCGGCGAGCGGCCCGGCGTCGTCCACCTGGCCGGCGGCGCGCTGCAGCTTCCGGGCGCGGGGGAAGTCATCGAGCGCTATCTCGGTTGGCCGGTACGGGCCTACGGCCATGCCGAATTGATCACACCTTTTGGAATCGCGGTGAGCTAGATGGAATTTCAACTCCGAACGTATGCCTTCGTCGACCGCATGCAGCCGCAGGCGGCCGCGCACGTGGCGGCCACCTGCCAGGGAGACGTTCCGGTGGCCGGCATGTCCGAGCTCTACATCGAGGTGGCCCCCGGCAACGAGATCTTCCGGTGCGCCGACATCGCGCTGAAGGCGGCCGACGTTCGGCCCGCGCTGCAGGTCGTGGAGCGCGAGTTCGGCCTGCTCGAGATCCACTCGCGAACCCAGGCCGAAGTGCTGGCGGCCGGGCAGGCGGTGCTCGAGTACCTGCAGCTCAAGGCGAGCGACCGCATCAAGCCGAAGATCGCCTCCTCGGCCTTCGTGACCAACGTCAATCCCTACCAGGCGCAACTCATCAACAAGTGGCGCAAGGGCAACCTGCTGATTCCCGGGCAGAGCCTCTACGTCCTGGAACTCTCGCCGGCGGCGTATGTGAGCCTGGCGGCCAACGAGGCCGAGAAGGCGGCGGACATCAGCATCATCGAGGTGCGCGCGCTCGGCCGCTTCGGTCGCCTGTTCATCTCCGGCACCGAGAGCAACGTGCAGGCCGCCGCCGAGGCGGCGAAGGCCGCGATCGAACAGATGGAGGGCCGGCCATGAAGATGCTGACTGCCGCCGATGTCGAGGCCGCCGGGCCGCGCCTGGTGCTCGCGCGGGGCGACCGCCTGACGCCCCTGGCGCGCGACCGCGCCAGGGAACTGGGCGTCGAACTGGTGGTCGGCGATGCGCCGCCGGCCGCCGCGAGCCGGCCAGCCGCCACGCCCGCCGCCATGCCCGCCCCCGGCGCGAAGCCCGCACCCGCCGCGACGGGCCGGACGCCCTTCGTCCTGCCTCCCTCCGGCGCGCTGTACCGCCGCGGCGCCATGGCACCCGGTGCGCCGGCGCGGCCGGGACAGCCGGGGCAGCGCCCCGTGGCCGCCGTCGTCGGCGCAGGCCACGTCGGCGCCATGACCGCGCTGCGGCTGGCCGAGAGCGACCTGTTCTCCCGCGTCGTGCTCGTGGATGTGGTGCCCGGTCTTGCGGCCGGGCTGGCGCTCGACATGTGGCACGGCGCCAGTCTCTATGGCTTCTCCACCCCGCTGACGGGCAGCGAGGACCTGGCGGCCCTCGCCGGTGCCGACTACGTCGTCATCACGGCGGGCAAGCCGCGCCAGCCAGGCATGAGCCGGACCGATCTCACCGCGGTCAACGCCGCGATCATGGAGACGGTCTGCAAGGGAATCCGCACCCACGCGCCCGAGGCCACCGTCGTCGTGGTGAGCAACCCGCTGGAGGAAATGACCCACCTGGCCGCCGCCTACACCGGCTTCCCCCAACGGCGCGTGCTGGGCATGGCCGGCGTGCTCGACTCGGCGCGCTTCTGCTCGCTGGTCGGCCTGACCGGCCGCGCGCGGCCCCAGGAAGTGCGCGCGATGGCGCTGGGCAGCCATGGGCCCGAGATGGTGATCCCGCTGAGCCAGGCCTTCGCGGGCGACAAGCCGATCGAATCGGTGCTCGATGCCCAGACCCTGTCGGCGATCGTCGAGCGCACCCGCGAATCGGGCGGCGAAGTGGTCAAGCTGCTGCAGAAGGGCAGCGCCTACTTCTCCCCCGCCGAGTCGGCCGCGGCGATGGTGCGCGCGATGGCGAAGGACACGGGCGAGGTCATGGCGGTATGCGTGCGCTCGAACGGCGCGTACGACATCGCCGACACGCGCGTGGGCCTGCCGGTGCGCCTGGATCGCCACGGCCTCAAGGAGATCGTGCAGCTCGCGCTGCGGCCGCAGGAACAGCAGGCGCTGCGCGAAGCCGCGTCGCGGATCGCGCAACGCATTGCCGAACTGGAGGTGCATCCGTGAACCAGGCAGCCGGCCGATGCGCGCCCTGATCTACAAGAGTCCCGGCGAAGTCGCCGTCGCGGAGGTCTCCAGGCCGGTGATCGTGGAGCCCACCGATGCCCTCGTCCGGGTCACGCTGGCCGGCATCTGCGGCACCGACCTGCACGTCGTGCGCGGGGACTTCCCCGGGATGGCGCCGGGCTCGGTCGTGGGCCATGAATTCGTCGGCGAGGTGGTCGAGGCGGGCTCCGCGCTCCGCAGGATCCGCCTGGGAGACCGGGTCATGTCGTCCGACTTCTCGGCCTGCGGCCATTGCGGCTGGTGCGACCGCGGCGACCATTGGCACTGCGCCGACCGGGCCTTCTTCGGCACCGGCACGGCCTTCGGCCCGCCCCTGGGCGGCGCGCAGGCCGAGTACGTGCGCGTGCCGCATGCGGACGCGACCCTCGGCCTGCTGCCCGCGAACTGCTCGCCGGAGGCGGCCCTGCTGATCGGCGACAACCTGGCCACCGGCTGGGTCGCCGTCGAACGCGCGGCGACCGAGCCCGGAGACTGCGTCGTGGTCATCGGCGGCGGCGCGGTGGGACAGCTGTGCGCGCTCTCGGCGCAGGCCGCGGCGGCCGGCATCGTGGTGGTGGTGGAGCCGAACGAGCGGCGCAGGCACTTCGCGCAGGCGCACGGCTCGCTGGCCGTCCACCCGGACCAGGCCGAGTCCCTGGTGCGCCGCCTGACCGGCGAGCTCGGCGCGGACGTGGTGCTCGAGGCCGTGGGCGGCAACGGGCCGCTGGACCTGGCGATCAGACTCGCCCGGCCGCGCGCGAGGATCGTCTCGGTGGGTGCCCATGTCGCCGAGACGTGGGGCTTCCCCGTCGGGCGCGGCTTCCGCGACGAACTCACGGTGAGCTTCGCCATCGGCGACGGCATCCGCCTGCGCCGGCGCCTGTTGCGACTGGTGACGGGCGGCGCCCTCGACCCGACCGTGGTCATCGACGCGCGCGGCTCGCTGGCCGACGCGCCGGGCTTCTACCGGCAGCTGGCGGCGCAGACCCTCATGAAGGCCGTAGTCACCCCATAGCCGACCCGCGGCCTATTGGGGACACTCCTTCGACATGGGCGCCTCCGTCATCACCGAACTCTCAGCGCAGCGCGCGGCCCTCTCCGTCGTGCTGGAGCCGATCATCTCCGCGGCGATGCGAGGCCAGTACGAACTGCTGCTCTCCGAGGCCGAGCGCGCCGTGGCGCAGATGTTCCCGGGCGTGCGGGCGCGCGTGCTGCTGCACGCGGGCGGGAGCTGGCGGGAGTGGTCCGCGCTGGACGACGGCGCCGATCGGCCCTGCGCGCCCACGCCGGAGGGCATGTCCGAGTGGGACCGTCCGCGCCGCTTCGAAGAGCGCGTGTTCATTCCCGTCGTCACGGGCGCCCTCGGCCTCATGGTCGAGGGCCCGATGGGCGGCATCGAGGAATCGGCGGACATCGGGGTCCTGCGGCAGTGCGTCGCGCTGGCCCTCCAGACCTGCGAACGCCAGCGCATCGCCTCGCAGAACCTGGACGAAGTCCAGGCCCTGCAGCGCGTGGCCACGCGCATCCTGAAGAGCCACGACCTCGGCGAGATCCTGCTCCACATCACGCAGGAGGCCAAGCGGCTGTTGTCCGCCGACATCTGCGGCGTCCTGCTCGGCGAAGGCGACCAGATCGTGATGAAGCGCTGCGTGGGCAACCATTCGCCCCAGACGGCGAGCCTGCGCATGGGGCCGGGCCAGGGTCTGGCGGGCCGCGTGCTGGAGCGGCGCGAGCCCTCCGCGGTCGAGGACTACCTCACCAGCGACGACATCAGCCGGGACTTCTTCCATCTCGCGGAAGTCGAGATGGTGCGCTCCGCGCTCGCGGCGCCGCTGCTCGGGCGCGACGCGGTGATCGGCGTGCTGGAGGTCTGGCGCCGCAGGCCCTCGACCTTCACGGCACTGGACAACATCCGCCTGGTCGCGCTGGCCAACCTGACCTCCATCGCCATCGAGAACGCCGAGCTCTATGCCTCGCAGCGCCAGATGGTCGACGAGCTCGGCCGTGCCAACGAGGCCTTGAGCCAGCGCTACAACACCGTCGGAAGCCTGTCGAACCTGACGCAGAACCTGATGCAGATCCTGCTGCAAGGAGGTGGGCTGGCCGCCATGGTGGCCAGCGCCGGCAACTTCCTGCAGGCGGAAGTCGCCATCGTCGACAGCGAAGGCGTCTCGCTGGCCTGGAGCGAGGCCAGCGACCCGGCCGATGTGCTGCCGAGAATCGTCCGGCACCTGCCCCTGGACGCATCCGCGGGCACGCGATCGGCCACCACCGACCGGCTCGTCATCGAGAACGACGACGGCCGCTGGTGCGCCCAGCCGCTGCTGGTCGAGGGCGACAACGTCGGATGGGTGCTCGGGCGCGTCGGCCCCGGCAGCGTGGAGATCACCGAGCTGACCCTCACGCAGGTGGCCATGATCGCCGCGGTGCATCGACTGGAACAGCGGGCCGCCAGCCGGGCGCGGTCGGAGACCATCGATGCGATCGTCTGGGACCTGCTGCGCTCCGACGAAGCAACCCGCGCGGCCGCCCTCGACCGGGCGTCGGACGTCAGGCTGGACCTGGGCGGCCCCCTGCGCCTGTACATCTGCGAAGTGGGCCCCGCAGCCGGCAGCCCCGATCGCGCGGTCTCGGCGGTGCGAAGCCAGATCGCCCGTGTCATCCAGGGCGCCAAGCCGAACGGCGTGCGCGCGGTGGCGACCCATGGCCTGATGCTGGCCATCCTCTGCGCGGACGAGCCGCTCGACGATGCCGAGCGCCTGGCGCGCCGTGTCGCGCAGCGGCTGACTGAAGAACTGGGCGGGCGGCTCGTTCTCGTCGGCGGGAGCAGCCGCTGCGCCCACGCGCACGGGCTGCCGGTGGCCTATCGCGAGGCCATGATCGCCATGGATGTGGCGCGCCAGTTCAAGCGCACGGGCGCCGTGGTCTACGACCGCGCGGGGGTGGTCGGCATGCTGCTGAGCCTGCGGCACGAGGCCGGCATGCAGCGCTTCCTGGAACTCAACTTCGGCCAGCTCCTGCGCGAGGACGCGAAACTGCGGGACCAGCTGCTGCAGACACTGCGCGTCTTCTTCGACGCCAACTGCTCGCACGAAGCCGCGGCACAGCGCCTGGGCGTTCACCGCAAGACCATCAGCGCGCGCATCTCGAAGATCTCCGAACTCACCGGGCTCGACTTCTCGACCCACGACGACCGCCTGATCGCCGACCTGTCGCTCTACGTGTACCGCCTGATGTCCGAGCCACGGACCCCGCCATAGCCCCCATCGCGGCCGAGGGAGGCGACGTTGCCATCTCGACGCCGAGCTGTTACAAGAAGAAGGAACTCGGGAAAAGGAACGCGGGATGTCGATCAAGCGCCTCGGCCTGATGGTGGCCGGCCTCGCGATGGTGCTCTCGCTGTTGCAGGCCTGCTCGCAGCCCATCGTTTCGCAAGCGCCGCCGTCCGGCGTGCAGCGTCTCTACATCCTGAACTGCGGCGAGGGCGTGGCGGGGGACATCTCGCGCTGGTCGCCGGGCGTCAACGTGGGCCAGTCGATGCCCTTCGCCGACAGCTGCTACCTCATCAGGCACGCGCAGGGCTGGCTGCTGTGGGACACGGGCCTCGCCGACGCGGTCGCCGCCATGCCCGAGGGCTTGCGACCCTCGGACCCGCGCGCGATCACCTGGCACAGGCCCAGGACACTCGCGGCGCAGATCGATGAACTCGGCCTGAAGCCGTCGGACATCAGGTACGTCGCGGTGTCCCACAGCCACCCCGATCACATCGGCAATGTCGACATGTTCCCGAACGCGATGCTGCTGGTGCAGAAAGCCGAATACGAGTCCCCGACCGGAAGCGCCCTTCGGTCCCGGCCCGTCGGGACCGTGACCCTGCTCGAAGGCGACCGCGACGTGTTCGGCGACGGCAGTGTCACCATCCTCTCGACGCCCGGGCACACCGTGGGGCACCAGTCGCTGCTCGTCAAGCTGCCACGCACCGGCGCCGTCCTGCTGTCCGGCGATGCCGCCCACTTCAGGGACAACTGGGACCAGCGGCGCGTCCCCTCGATCAATTTCGACGCGCGGCAGACCTCCGCCTCGATGCAGCGGCTCGCGAACATCATGGCCAGGGACAAGGCCGAGCTCTGGATCAACCACGACAAGGCGCAGCGCGACGCACAGAAGCTGTCGCCCGCGTTCTACGAATAGGGCGGCGTGTCCCCTCACAGTCGCTTCCACCATGGCCCGGCAACGCGCCGATGAGGAGACACGCATGGAAACCGAAGCACCCGCGACAGGACGCCCAGGCGAACGCCTGGGCGAGGTCATCGACCTGATCCGCACCCGCGTCCCCGCGGACCAGGCGGAGCTGCTCGCCGGCTTCGCCCGGCAGTACTTCGGCCAGGTGGACCCCGAAGACCTGGCCGATCGCCAGGTGGCCGACCTGTACGGCGCCGCGCTGTCGCATTGGAGCTTCGCGCGCAGGCGCGAGCCGGGGCGCGCCCGGCTGCGGGTGTTCAACCCGACGATCGCGGAGCACGGCTGGCAGTCGACCCACACCATCATCGAGATCGTCAACGACGACATGCCCTTCCTCGTCGATTCGGTGACGATGGAAGTCAACCGCCACGGTCTGACCCTGCACCTGATCATCCATCCGCTGGTCGCCGTCATCCGCGACGGCGACGGCACGCTGCAGGGCCTGGCGACGGCAACGCCCTCGCCCGATGCGCGCCGCGAATCGTTCATCCACGTCGAGGTGGACCGCGTGGCCGACGCGGGCGAACTCCAGGCGCTGGCCGCCGACCTGACGCGCGTGCTCGGCGACGTGCGGCTGGCCGTGACCGACTGGAAGGCGATGCGGCAGCGCGTGCTGGACATCGTCCAGGGCCTCGACGAGCGCGCGCCGCCGATCCCGCCGCAGGAACTCGCCGAAGGCCAGGCCTTCCTGCGCTGGCTGGCCGACGATCACTTCACCTTCCTCGGGCACCGCAGCCACGAGCTGGTGAAGGTCGACGGCGAGGACGCGCTCAAGGTGGTGCCGGATTCGAGCCTCGGCATCCTGCACGAACTGATCAAGGATCCGACCGCCGCCTTCGCCGCGCTGCCGCCGGAGGTGCGCGCCTACGCGCGCCGGCCCGAATTGCTCGTGGTCACGAAGTCGACCTCGCGCTCGACCGTGCACCGGCCGGGCTACCTCGACTACATCGCCGTCAAGCGCTTCGATGCCGCCGGCCAGGTCTGCGGCGAGGACCGTTTCCTCGGCCTCTTCACCTCCACGGCCTACAGCGCCAGCTCGGCCGACATTCCGCTGTTGCGGCGCAAGGTGGCCGACGTGGTCGCGCGCGCCGGCCTCCCGGGCGGCAGCCACTCGGGCAAGGCCCTGCTCAACATTCTCGAGACCTATCCGCGCGACGAGCTGTTCCAGACCAGCGCCGACGAGCTGCTGTCCACCTCCATGGGCATCCTCCACCTGGGAGAGCGCCAGCGCTTCCGCCTGTTCGTGCGGCGCGATCCCTTCGAGCGCTACGTGGCCTGCATGCTCTACGCGCCGCGCGAGAACTACACGACCGAGCTGCGCCAGAAGTGGCAGGCGATCCTGGTCCAGGCCTTCAACGGCACCAGTTCCGAATTCAACGTGCAGCTGTCGGAATCGGCCCTGGCCCTGATCCAGATCACCGTGCGCACCCGGCCCGGCGGCATCCCGCCCGTCGAGGTGCGCGAGCTCGAACAGCGCCTGGTCGCCGCCGCCCGCCGATGGGACGACGACCTGAAGTCGGCGCTGATCGAGGCCACCGGCGAGGCGCGAGGCAACGAGCTGATGCGCCAGCTCGGCGGCGCCTTCCCGGCCGGCTACCGCGAGGAGTTCGCGGCGCGCGCGGCCGTGCACGACATCGAGCTGATCGAACGGCTGAGCGACGCGCAGCCGATCGGCATGAACCTCTACCGCCCGCTCGAGGCAGCGCCGGGCACGCTGCGCTTCAAGGTGCTGCGGCGCGGCGAGCCGCTCATCCTCTCGACCAGCCTGCCGATGCTCGAACACCTGGGCATGAAGGTGCTCGACGAGCATCCCTACCGGCTCGCGCCGCAGGGCGCGGCGCCGATCTGGGTGCATGACTTCGGATTGCGCAGCGCCCTGGGCGACACCGAGATCGACGTCGACGCGCTGCGCCCGGTGTTCGAGGGCGCGTTCGCCGCCGTCCTCGGCGGCGAGGTCGAGAACGACGACTTCAACCGCCTGGTGCTCGCGGTGCGACTGCCCGCGAGCGAGGTCGTCGTGCTGCGCGCCTACGCCAAGTACCTGCGGCAGATCGGCTTCGCGCTGTCGCAGCCCTTCATCGAGGGCACGCTGGTGGCGAATGCGCCGATCGCGCGCCTGCTGGTTGAGCTGTTCGGGGTGCGCTTCGACCCTGCGCAGCCCGCCGGCGCCGACACGCTGGCCGGCGAGAAGGTGCGCGAGATCGAGGCCGCGCTGGAGAACGTGGCCAACCTGTCGGAAGACCGCGTGCTGCGGCAGTACCTCGCGCTGATCCTGGCCACCACGCGCACCAACCACGCCTGCCGCGATGCGGCGGGCCGGCCGCGCCCATTCCTGTCGTTCAAGTTCGATTCGTCGAAGGTGCCCGACCTGCCCGCGCCCAAGCCGATGTTCGAGATCTTCGTTTACTCGACGCGCTTCGAGGGCGTGCACCTGCGCGGCGGCCGCGTCGCGCGCGGCGGACTGCGCTGGTCGGACCGGCCGGAAGACTTCCGCACCGAGGTGCTGGGCCTCATGAAGGCGCAGATGGTCAAGAACACCGTGATCGTGCCGGTGGGCTCCAAGGGCGGCTTCGTGCTCAAGCGCGCGCCCGCGCCGAGCGAGCGCGATGCCTACCTGCGCGAGGGCGTGGCCTGCTACCAGGACTACCTGCGCGGCCTGCTCGACATCACGGACAACCGCGTGGGCGACAGGATCGTGCCGCCGCCGCGGGTCAGGCGCCACGACGACGACGATCCCTACCTCGTGGTCGCGGCCGACAAGGGCACGGCCACCTTCAGCGACTACGCCAACGGCATCAGCAAGGAATACGGCTTCTGGCTCGGCGACGCCTTCGCCTCCGGCGGCTCGGTGGGCTACGACCACAAGGCCATGGGCATCACGGCGCGCGGCGCCTGGGAGTCGGTCAAGCGCCACTTCCGCGAGATGGGCATCGATACGCAGACGACCGACTTCACGGTCGCCGGCATCGGCGACATGTCGGGCGACGTGTTCGGCAACGGCATGCTGCTGTCCCCGCACATCCGGCTGGTGGCGGCGTTCGACCACCGGCACGTCTTCCTCGACCCGAACCCCGACCTGCGCAAGAGCTTCGCCGAGCGCGAGCGCCTGTTCAGGCTGCCGCGCTCATCGTGGGCCGACTATGACGCGGCGCTGATCTCCGAGGGCGGCGGCATCCACGCGCGCGGCGCCAAGTCGATCCCGATCACGCCGCAGGTGAAGCAGGCGCTCGACATCGCCGCCGATGCGCTCACGCCGGCCGAGCTGGTCAACGCCATCCTCAAGGCCCCGGTCGACCTGATCTACAACGGCGGCATCGGCACCTACGTGAAGGCCGCGAGCGAGAGCCACGCGCAGGTCGGCGACCGCGCCAACGACGTCCTGCGCGTCAACGGCAGGGAGCTGCGCTGCAAGGTCTTCGCCGAAGGCGGCAACCTCGGCTGCACGCAGCTGGGGCGGATCGAGTTCGCGCTGGCGGGCGGGCGCATCAACACCGACGCGATCGACAACTCGGCCGGCGTGGACACCTCGGACCACGAGGTCAACATCAAGATCCTGATCGGCCTGCCCATCGCCGAAGGCGAGCTCACCGAGAAGCAGCGCAACGCGCTGCTGCCGGAGATGACCGACGACGTGGCCGCGCTGGTGCTGCGCGACAACATCTACCAGACGCAGGTGCTCTCGGTCACCGGGCGCATCGCGCCGCAACTGCTGGATGCGCAGACCCGCTTCATGCAGTTTCTCGAGAAGGCGGGGCGGCTGAACCGCGCGATCGAGTACCTGCCCTCCGACGAAGAGCTGGCCGAGCGCCGCGCCCAGGGCCTGGGCCTGACCAGTCCCGAGCGCGCGGTCCTGCTGGCCTACAGCAAGATCTGGCTCTACGACGAGCTGCTGGCCTCGCCGCTGCCCGACGACCCCTGGGTGGCGACCGCGCTGGAGCGCTACTTCCCGAAGCTGCTGAGCGAGAAGTTCGCGGCCTGGATGCCCAGGCATCCGCTGCGGCGCGAGATCATCGCCAACCACGTCACCAACAGCAGCCTCAACCGCGTGGGCAGCACCTTCGTGCATCGCCTGGTCGAGACCACGGGCGCGCGTGCGTTCGAGGTCGTGCGCGCCTACCTGATGAGCCGCGAGATCTTCGGCATGGTGCCGCTGTGGCGGTCCATCGATGCGCTGGACAACCGCGTCGACAACGCGGTGCAGGCCGGCCTGCTGATCGACACCAGCCGGCAACTGGAGCGCGGCACCAAGTGGTTCCTGCGCTCGCGGCGCCTGAGCGAGGACATGGAATCGACCATCGCGCACTTCACGCCGAACGTCGAGGCGCTGTCGGCGCGGCTGACCGGGCTGCTGGACGCCGACGAGCGCGCCCGCGTCGACGCCGCGGTCGCGCACTACGTGGCCGGCGGCGTGCCGCGCGAACTGGCCGAGCACGTCGTGACCTTCGACTCGCTCTACGCCACGCTCGACATCGCCGAGATCGCCGGCAGCGCCCGGTGGCCGGCGGAGCTGGTGGCGGCGATCTACTTCGACCTCGCGAACCGCCTGGGCATGCCTTGGCTGCGCGAGCGCATCGCGGCACTGCCGGGCGACCAGCATTGGCAGATGCTCGCGAAGGGCGCGATGCTCGACGACCTGTCGAGCCTGCAACGCTCGATCACCGCGGCAGTGCTTGCCGCGGGCGGCGAGATCGAATCGCCGGCGGCGCGGGTCGAGGCGTGGCACGCCGCGAACGGCCGCTCGCTCGAACGCGCGGCACAGCTGATGGGCGAACTGCGCGCGGTGCCGGCGCCCGACGCGGCGATGTTGTCCGTGGCGTTGCGGGAACTGCGGGCGCTGGGATAGCGCCTCGACGCCGACCCGGCTCAGGCGCTCCGGATTCTCGAGATGTACTCGGTCCCGCTCTCGGGCGGCCACACCTCCCCGCCCGGCGTCGTGCATATGCCGTAGGGCCCCGCTCCGCGCGGTGCTCCCCGGGAGCGTCACGCGCCCCGCTCGCGTGCCTTGGCCTGGTCGACCAGCTTCGCCGCGAATCGCGCGGCCATCCGCAGGCGTTTCAGCGCACATTCCGCCGTCAATGCCCTGTCGGCCGCCGAGCCCAGGCAGCACAGGAAGCCGTGAAGGCTGCCGTCGGCCAGCAGGATCGGCGTACTCAGCAGCGAGCCGACGGAACGTCCGTCGGGCACGCGCTGCCCCATCTCCAGCCGGGGCACGAATTCGACATCCATCGCGAGCACCTCGCGGAGGATGCGCAGCACGTCGCTCATCGACTCGTCGGCGAGGGGCGCGCTCCGATCGGCGGTGGCCGCCTCGGAACCAATCATTCGGCGAGCGAAGTCATCGTCGGCGATCCTGCCTTGAAGATATGACATCAGTTGCCTCCTGCCCCGCTCGCGCGGAGCTCCATGCTTCATCCCTGCTCAAAACCACCACCATGGCCTGGCTGCGCGCTTGTCGTCGGTGGCGGAGGGTGCCAAGGGCGCCCTCACGGTGGTGGCGCCGCCGAAGCGGCGCGTCATTTCGTCCTCGTGCTCGCGCACGAATCGCGCGGCGCCCGGTGCGCCCTCGGACGCCAGGATTCGCCAGCGGTTGGTCGCCGCGATGAGATCCCGGTCCGAGATCCCGGCAAGATCCGTGACGGCCCGATCGGAGGGTTTCAATGCGTCAGAGTACAAGGCTGTTCTCCGGAGTGAGGGTTGGGAAAGGCGTGCAGCGGAACATCAGACTCGGGTGACCTCGAAGAAGGCGTCGGTCTCCGGCACCTCCTCGCCTGTAAGAACAAAGGATGCATGGCGCGCCGCATCGCTGGCCGCCAACGCGTCTTCGCCGCATCTCAGGAGCGCCTCGGCCCGTTGCGCCGGCGGCAGCTCGGCCAGGCCATTCATCAGTGCCTCGCCCACTTCGAGGGCGACGCTCGCGGCGCTGAGGCACATGTGAATGGCGACGCGGATCCGGTTGCCGTGGTCGTTGTCCTGGGCGATCTGGCGTTCGGCCTCCTGCACGTGGGCGGGAAGCTGGTCGAAGTCCGTGAATGCGAACGCGGGGTCGGCCTGGACGCCCAGGTAGCGCGACGCCACGATGTTCTCGATCACGGCGCGGGCCCGTGCAATCGATTCCAGGTCCGGGTTGCACAGCGTTCTTGCGCCAGAGGCCGCTCTCCTGGCATCCGTGGATTCCGTCCCGCGCAGCATGTAGTCTTCCCAATGAAGCAGCGCATCAGGCGCAAGCCCGATCGAGCCGAGCGCTTTCGATACTTCCAGAAGTTCAGTTGCATTCATCCCGCATGGCCCCATCAGTTCTCCGACATGCAGGCAAGCGTAGGAGGTCGACCCTCCACGGTTAATACGTATGCACACGTACTCCGCGGAACCTCGTCACGAAAGCCCTACTTGGCGGCGGCGGGGCCGCTCTCCCCGCTTCGCTAAGATAGAAAGTTCCTGATGCGCAAGAAGCTTTGCCTCCGCAGGCTCGGGGCCCCCCGTGCCCGCTGGTCGGCCAAATGCCTTCGGTCAGTGCGGCCTGGTCGCCGACACCTCGGCGAGGCGCCTTCTTCCAGAATATCCAGATGAATACGATCCCAAGGGTGCTCGTCGTCGATGACGACAGCTTCATGCGCGCGCTGATAGAGCGTGTGTTCGTCGACGCCCACATGCCGGTCACGACCTTCGCCTCGGGGCGGGAGCTGCTCGCCGCCGGCGACCTGAACACGCCGGCCGTGCTCCTGCTGGACGTCAGGATGCCCGACATGTCGGGCCTCGAATTGCAGGCCTTGCTGCGCGAACGCGGCGTCGGGCTGCCCGTGGTTTTCCTGACGGGCAATTCCGACATCCCGACGGCGGTGGCCGCGATGCGCAATGGCGCCTTCGATTTCGTCGAGAAGCCCTTCGACAAGGACGACCTGGTGGCACGCATATGCCGGGCCGCGCAGGCCGCGGCGCTGGCGGCGCGGCGCGAGCAGGCCCGGCCCGAACTGGCGCGGCGCCTGGGCACGCTGACCACGCGCGAGCGCGAGGTCTACGACCGCATGGTCGTCGGCATGACCAGCAAGGCCATCGCGAACGAACTGGGCGGCAGCTTCCGGACCATCGAGATCCATCGCGGCCGCGTGATGGGCAAGATGGGGGCGGCGAATATCTCCGACCTGGTGCGCATGGCCTTCGAGGCCGACGAGACGACAGACACCGGGGGGCCTTCAGAGCCGTGAACTCCATCGACCCCGCCGGAGCGCCAGGCGCCCCCGCCCCCGCGCAGACAGCGCCCGCCATCGACGTGTCGGTGCTCCAGGAACTCGTGGGAGACGACCCTCCGGTGCTGCGCGAACTGCTGGCGCAATACCAGGACTCGGCCCGCCGACTCGCGGAGGAATTGCGCATCGCCGGGGCCGCGGGCGATGTCCGCCAGATCGATGCCATCGCGCACCAGCTCAAGTCGTCGTCGCGCACGGTCGGCGCGACGCTGCTGGGCGAGTTGTGCGCCGAACTCGAGAACGCCTGTCGAATCGGGGCCTGGGAAGGCATCTCGACATGCATGGTGCGGGTCGAGGCCGCATTGATCGCCGTGATCGCGCACCGCGCCTAGGGCGGGGCGACGAGACTGCCGGCGCGCGGCTTCATCCAGGTTTCGATCGCGGCCTTGAGCTGCGGCAGCCGCACGGGCTTGGTGAGGTAGGCGTCCATGCCGACGGCCAGACAGCGCAGTTCTTCGTCGCGCAGCGCGTTGGCGGTCAAGGCGATGATCGGCGTGCGCCGCCCGCTCGGGCCCTCTTCGGCGCGAATCGTGCTGGCGAGCGCGTAGCCGTCCATCTCGGGCATGTGGAGGTCGGTCAGCACCAGGGCGAAGTCACCGCGGCGCCAGGATTCGAGCGCTTCGCGGCCGTTGACGCAGAGCACCGCCGCATAGCCCGCCAGCTGGAGCTGCCGCCGGATGACCGCGCGGTTGGTCTCGTTGTCTTCGGCCACCAGGATCGATGGGCCGCCGCGTGGCGCCTCGGGGCGCCGCGGCGGCAGGCGCGCATCGGGCGCCGGAGCACGCCGCAGCTCGTGCGACGCATCCGGCCGCATGCGGCCCGAGGCCAGCCCCAGCGTCTTCGACAGCGTGCGGCGCGACAGTGCGTTCACGTCGATGGTGACCAGATCCGGCGCCTCCAGGCGGGGGCGGCGCCGCCGTCCCTGCCCGAACACGACGAAGCAGACCCGGGCATCGGGCCCCTGAGGCGCCATCGCCCGCAATGTGGCGGGTTCCGGCACCGCCTGGCCGGGCAGGATCAGCCACAGCGACAAGCCCGGCGCGTGCGCGGCGGCGGCGGCGGCGGCGGCGACATCCGGCGAGCGCTCGACGATCGCCCCCGCGTGCGCCAGCCAGGTGGCGAAATCGTCCGCCAGGGGCCACTCGCGACCCACGATGCGGCAGCGCAGGGCGTGGATGAGCGGGGGCCCTTCATCGTCGCCTGCGGGGGCTGCCGGGTCCGTCGCCAGGCGAAGGCGCACCGTGAAGGTCGAGCCCTCGTCGGGCGCGCTGCGCACGGAGATCCGGCCGCCCATCAGGCGCACCAGCGTGTCGGAGATCGCCAGGCCGAGGCCCGTGCCGCCGAAGCGCCGCGTGGTCGAGGCATCGGCCTGCAAGAAAGGCGTGAACAGCTGCGCGAGCGTCGCCGAATCCATGCCGATGCCATTGTCGGCAACGACCAGATCGACCGTCACGGCCTGCGCGTCGCGCTCCACCAGCAGCACCCGCGTCGAGACCCGCCCCGGCTGCGAGCGGCCGGCGGAAAACTTGAGCGCGTTGCCGCACAGGTTGACGAGTACCTGGCGCAGGCGGCCCTCGTCGCCGAACACCGTGCCCGGGATCTCCGGATCGACGAACACCGTCATGCACACCCCCTGCTTGACGGCGAGGTGGTCCAGCATGCCGCACACCTGCTCGACCACCCGGTCCAGATCCATCAGCTCATGGGCAATCTCGAGCTTGCCGGCCTCGATCTTCGAGAAATCGAGGATGTCCGCGATGATCCCGAGCAGCGAGAGCGCCGAATCGCGGATCAGGTCCATCATCTCCGCCTGTTCACCCGTCAGCGTTGTCTGCTGCAGCACGTCGAGCATGCCGAGCACGCCGTTCATCGGGGTGCGGATCTCGTGGCTCATCACGGCGAGGAAGGCCGACTTCGCCCGGCTCGCCTGTTCGGCCTCGTCGCGCGCGAGATTGAGTTCGGCGGTGCGCGCAAGCACCCGGCCTTCGAGCTGCGCATTGATCGCCCGCAGCGCGTCCTGGTCGCGCCGGCGCTCGGTGATGTCCTGCAGGGTCCCGTGCAGGCCGAGCCATCTGCCGCTCTCGTCCTTCCTGGGAACCGCCACCGCATGCACGTGAACGCGTTCGCCGTCCGGCCGCCGCACCACCAGCTCATAGTCCTGCGCTTCCCCCGATTCGAGCGTGCGCGCGACGATGTCCTGGATCAGCGCACCGCCTGCCGCTTCGAAGATCGCGGCGTTCTGCGCATCGCCGGGCGGCTGCGCCGCCAGCGGATCCTTCCCCACGATCGCGAACACCTGCGGCGAGCCCGTGGTCAGCCCCGTCGCCGCGTCCCACTCCCAGTCCCCGATCTGGCCGATGCGCTGCGCCTCGTTCAGGCGATGCAGAGCCTTCGCGATCATCTGCTCCGACTGCTTGCGCGCGGTGATGTCCTGGAACTGGGAGATGAAGTAGCGCGGCCGATCCTGGGCGTCGCGCACCAGCGAAACGTTCAAACTCACGCTGACGAAGTGACCTCGCTCGTGGATGAAGCGCTTCTCCATCTGATAGGTGGCGATCTCCGCGGCGAGCATCTTGCGCACGTTCTCCAGATCGGCTTCGAGATCCTCCGGATGCGTGATGGCCTGGAAGTCGCGCGCGAGGAGCGCGGCTTCGGAGTGGCCCACCAGGCGGCAGAGCGCCCGGTTGACCTTGAGGAAGCGGCCCTCGGGCGACACCAGGGCCACGCCGATGGGCGCATGCTCGAAGGCCCCGGAGAAGCGCTCCTCGCTTTCCCGCATCGCCTCCTCGGCGATCTTGCGTTGCGAGATCTCCTGGAAGGCGCCCTGCAGGCGCACGATGCGGCCCTGCGCGTCGCGCTCGGCCTCTCCCATCGTTCGCGTCCAGAAGCGGCGCCCGAGCACCGAGAACTTCTCGACTTCCATGTCGTAGGGCGTGCCATCGACCATGCAGCGCTCGACGGCCGAGCGAATGGCGTCGCGATACTGGGGCAGGAAGAGATCGATGCCTTCGTTCAGCGAGGGCGTGTAGCCCGGCGGCGCGTCGTGGATCGCCGCCACGACGTCGGACCACACGAGCCGCCGCTCGGGCAGGTCGATGGACCAGCCGCCCACGCGGGCCATGCGCCCGGCGATCTCGAGCAGGGACTGGCTGTGCCGCAATTGCGCCGCCACTGCCTTGCGCTCGGAGAGATCCTCGAAGATGCCGACGACCTGAGGCGGCGCGTCGTCCTTGCCGCGGACGATGGACATGCTCGCGCGCACGTCCACGACCGCCCCGTCCTTGCGGACGCAGCGCAGCTCCCAGTTGAAGCTCGACGGATCGCGGGTCATGGCCTCGCGCACGAGCCGCTCGCTCTCGGCGCGATCCTCCGCATGGGTGAGGGTTCGGACGTCGATTGCGCGCAACTCCTCGCGCGTGTAGCCGACCATCCGGCAGTAGGCCGCGTTGGCATCGACGAAGCGGCCGTCGATCGTGGCCACGGCGATGCCGGTCGCGGCTTCGGCGAACATGGACGCGAGTCGCCGATCCGCCGGATGCGCGGGCGAAGAGGCGCTCACACGGCGCAGGGTGGCGAGGATCGCGTCCGAGCCCTGTTCGACCAGGCGTCTCACCCGGTCGCGGCCCCGGCGCAGCGCATTCGCGAGGCGCTCCGCAGCGCCTCGCGCGCCAGGGCCGTTCATCTCACGAGGTGCCGAGGGGTCATGCGCAGATGATAGCCAAGGCACCGCGGAGGGCCTTTCGCGGCGCTCCCCCGCACCGCCGCGGTCAATCCAGCGCCTTGCGAAAGCGGATGGTCGCCACCGTCAGCAAGCCGAGCCCGATCGCGGCCAGGGCCAGCATGGGGGGCCAGAGCACCTCGACACCCACCCCTTTCAGGAAGGTGCCGCGGATGATGATCAGGTAGTAGCGCAGCGGATCCACGAGCGTGAGCCATTGGAGGAATGGGGGCATGCTGGCGATCGGAAAACTGAATCCGGACAGGATGAACATCGGATTCAGCACGAAGAAGTTCGATGCGAATGCCTGCTGCTGGGTGGTGCAGATCGTCGAGATCAGCAACCCGATCGCCAGCGCGCTGAGGAGGAAGAGGCAGGTCCCCGCCACCAGCACGAGCGGGTTCCCCGCGAAGGGCACCTTGAACCACAGGAGACCGACCGCCGCGACGATCGCCACCTCGATCAGGCCGATGACGAAGAAGGGCACGGTCTTGCCGAGGATGAACTCGAAGGGCCGGATCGGCGTCACCAGCAGTTGTTCCAGGGTGCCGATCTCGCGTTCGCGCACGATGGCGAAGGCCGTGAGGTTCACGATCGTCACCAGCACCAGCGTGCCGATGACACCGGGCACGAAGAACCACCGGCTGTTGAGGTTCGGGTTGTACCAATAGCGCCGCGCGACATCCACGCGAACGAGCGGCTGCCCGAGCGCGCGACCGGTGCGCTGCGCCAGGTCGAGCGCGCTGGCCTGTCCGAACGATCCGGCGATCTCGCCGACGTAACCCAGCGCGATGAGCGCCGTGTTCGAGTTGGTGCCGTCCACGAGCACCTGGATCGGCGAGCTCCGCCCCTTGCGCAGCAACTCCGAAAAGCCCGCCGGCACCACGATGCCCACCTGCGCGTCGCTGCTGGCCACCGCATCCTCGACCTTCTGGTGGGTGGGCGCGGCGAGGGTCACCCGAAAGCGGCTGCTGTGAACGAAAGCCGCGACGAGGGCCCGGCTCTCCGGCGTGTGGTCCTGGTCCAGCATCGCGGTCGAGACGTTGAACACCTCGAAGGTGGCGGCATAGCCGAACAGCAGCATCTGGATGATCGGCGGAATCAGCAGCCGAAAGCGCGCCGAGCGGTCGCGCCTGAGCTGCAGGAATTCCTTGACCAGCAGCCGGGCGATGCGCGCGAACATGGCTCAGTCCAGCGTCTTGCGAAACGATCGCGCGGCCAGCGTGATCAGCACCGCGGCGTAGAGCGCCAGGCTGGCGATCGGAATCGCCAGCTCCGCGGCCGTCGAGCCCTTCAGGAACACGCTCTTGAGGATGGTCACGTAGTAGCGCGCGCTGACCAGGTAGGTCACGCCCTGGACGAAGCGAGGCATCTGGTCGATCGGGAACGAGAACCCGGACAGCAAGGTGGTCGGCAGCATGGTCAGGATCAATGCGAGCTGGCTGGCGCCGACCTGGCTGCGGATCGACACCGAGACGTAGTACCCGATGCAGAGCACCACCATCAGGAACAGGCTCGTCGTGGCCATCAGGAGCAGCAGCGTGCCGCGAAACGGCACCTCGAACCATCCCACGGCAAGGCCCAGGCAGATGGCGGCATCGATCATGCCGATCACGAAGTACGGGCCCAGCTTGCCCAGCATCAGTTCCATCGGCGTGACCGGCGTCGACACCAGCAACTCCATGGTGCCGCGCTCCCATTCGCGCGCGATCGTCAGCGAGGTCAGCTGGGCGCCGACGATCGCCATCACCATCGCAACCACGCCGGGGATGATGAAGTAGCTGCTCTCCAGGTCCTCGTTGAACCAGACCCGTGCCTGCACGCTCACGGGGGTCTGCGTCTGGATCTGCCCGCCACGTCGTTGAATGGCATCGAGCTGGACCTGGCTCGAGAAACCGGCGACCACCGCGCCGGCGTATCCCGCCGCGATCGTCGCGGTGTTCGAGTCCGTGCCGTCGACCAGCACCTGCACCGTCGCCGCGCCCTGGTCCACCAGATGCCGCGAGAAGCCCGCCGGCACGACCACCGCGAGCTGGCATTCGCCGGCATCGATCCGGCGCTTCACCTGTTCGAGCGTGGTGGCGACCGTGCGCAGCGAGAAATAGCGCGACGCGGCAAAGCGGTCGAGCAGGTCGCGCGATTGCTGGTTGCCTTCCTGGTCGACGACGCACAGGGGAATGTGCTTGACATCGAGGTTGACGCCGTAGCCGAGCATGAACATCTGCATCAGCGGCAGCAACAGCGCGATCATCAGGCTGCGCGGATCGCGCACGACCTGCAGCGCCTCCTTGCGCGCGATCGCGACGATGCGCCGGATTCTCATGGCGTGGCCTCGGCGGCCCGGGCGCTGCTCGCACGCACCAGGTGAACGAACATGTCTTCCATCGACGGCGCGATCGCGCGGATGCGAGCGCCCGGCATTCCTTGCTCCGCGAGGCGCGCGCGGACCGCGGCGGCCGTCGGATCGACCCGGTCCACCAGCAGATGCAGGGTGTTGCCGAAGACCGCCGCGTCCCTGACCCCGGGAACACCATTGGCCATGGGGAGCGCCGCGCCGACGTCGTCGCACTCGAGTTCGAGCAGTTCGCCGCCGATGGACTGTTGCTTCAGCTCATGCGGCGTGCCCAGCGCGATCAGCCGGCCCGCCGCGATCAGCGCGATGCGCATGCAGTATTCCGCCTCGTCCATGTAATGCGTCGACACCAGCACGCTCACGCCTTCGTCGCTCAGCTCGTGGATCAGCTTCCAGAACCGGCGGCGCGACGCCGGGTCGACGCCCGAAGTCGGCTCGTCGAGGAACAGCACCGCGGGCCGATGCAGGATCGCGCAGCCCAGCGCCAGCCGCTGCTTCCAGCCGCCGGCCAGCGTCGCCACCAGCGCCGGTTCGCGTCCGCGCAGGCCGGCCATCTCGACGGCGAAGCGGATGCGCTCATCCAGCAGCGGCGCCGCGACGCCGTAGATGCCGCCGAAGAAGCGCAGGTTCTCCACCACGCTCAGATCGCCGTAGAGCGAGAACTTCTGCGACATGTAGCCGATGCGCCTGCGCACGGCCTCCGGGTCCTGCGTGATGTCGATCCCCGCCACGGTCGCGCGCCCGCTGCTCGGGCGCAGCAGCCCGCACAGCACACGGATCAGCGTCGACTTGCCCGCGCCGTTCGGCCCCAGGAAGCCCATGATCTCGCCGGGCGCCACATCGAAGCTCACGTTGTCCAGCGCGCTGAACGAGCCGAAGCGCTTGCACAGCTGGTCCACCACGATGGACGGCGCGACGGGCGCCTCCACTACGCGGCCTCCCCGTGTTCGAGAAGCGCAACGAAGAGATCCTCGATGCTGGGGTCGACCTGCTTCATCTCGCTGGTCGGAATGCCGGCCGCCGCGACGGCCCGCGCCAGTTCCGGCATGCGGCGCGCGGCATCGTCGACATGGACATGCACGCCGTCGCCCACCAGCATCGAATCCTGGACGCCGTCGAGCGCGCGCACGCATTCGAGCAAGGGGCGGGGCCGCGCCGAGGTGATGCGCACGATCGCGCCCGGCATGCCCTGCTTGAGCCGCCGCGGCGTGTCGCAGTACTTCATGCGCCCCTCGTGCAGCAAGGCCAGGCGATCGCAGCGTTCGGCCTCGTCCAGGTAGGCTGTCGAGATCACCATCGCCACGCCTTCGGCGCGCAGCGAATAGAGGATCTGCCAGAACTCGCGCCGCGAGACGGGGTCGACGCCAGTGGTCGGTTCATCGAGCAGCAGCACGCGCGGCGCGTGGACCAGGGCGCAGGTCAAGCCCAGCTTCTGCTTCATGCCGCCGGACAGCTTGCCGGCCAGGCGCTTGCCGAAGGGCGACATGGCCGAGATCGCCAACAGCCGCTTCGCCCGTTCACGCCAGACCGCCGAGGGGATCTCGAACAGGTCGGCGTAGAAGCGGATGTTCTCGTCGACCGTCAGGTCCTCGTAGAGCCCGAAGCGCTGCGGCATGTAGCTCACGTGGTGCTTGGCCCGGTTCGGATGGGCCACCACGTCGACGCCGTCGATGCGGATCTGGCCGGCGTCCGGCCGCATCACGCTGGCCAGCAGGCGCATCGCCGTGCTCTTGCCGGCGCCATCCGGCCCGACCAGGCCGAATATCTCGCCGGGCCGGACCGAGAAGCTCAGTCCGTCGACCGCCAGGACCTGTCCGAACCGCTTGCTCAGGCCGCTGACCTCGACCGCGCCCGCCGCGACGCCGTTCATGGCTGGCTCGCCGCATGCGGAATCACCTTCGCGTCGGCGGGCATGCCCGGAACGAAGAAGTGATCCCGGTTGTCGATGTCGATCTTGACGCGATAGACCAGGGTGACGCGCTCGGCGTGCGTCTCCAGGCTCTTGGGCGTGTATTCGGCCTGCGGCGCAATGAAGGAGATGCGGCCCGCGACCGGCTTGTCCGGGTACGTGTCCGTCGTCACCGTCACGGCTTGCCCCAGGCTCACCCGGCCCATGTCCGCTTCGTTCAGGTAGGCGCGCAGCCAGACATGGTCCAGGTCGGCGATCGTGACGATGGGCGTTCCCGGCGCCACCACTTCGCCCAGTTCGGCCTGGCGAGCCAGTATCACGCCGTCGAAGGGCGCGCGCAGCGTGGAATAGCCCTCGACGATGCGGCTGAGCCGGGCCGACTGCTCGGCGCCGAGCGAGCTGGCCTGCACCACCTTGATGTTGCCCTCGGCGACCGCTTCGAGGGCCAAGTCCCGCGCCAGGATGGCGTTGGACTGCGTCAGCGCGGTCCTGGCGGTGTCGAGCGCGGCCACGGACACGAATCCCTGCGCCTGCAGGTCTTGCGCGCGTTTCAGGTCCCGGGTGCGCTGGGCCACATCGGCGCGATCGGCCTCCGCCACCCGGCGCGCGGCCTCCAGGCTCTTGCCGGCGGCGTCCAGTTGACGCTGCTGCACGGCCAGTGCCGCATCGGAGATCGACACCTGCTGCTTCAGATCCTGGTTGTCGACGACGGCAACGGTGGTGCCTTGCCTGACCCACTGGCCCTCATCGAAGGGCAACTCGACCACCCGCGACTGGACACCCTTGAAGCTGAGCTGGCTCTCGTGGGCCTCGATGTTCCCCGAGAGCGTGATCACTTCGACGCGGTGGCCGTTGCCGAGCAGCGCCAGCCGCGACATCAGTTCGGGCCGATTGCGCCACCCCACGAGCAGCGCGCCCAGAGCGACCAGCACGACGACCGCGATCCCCAGTCGGGAAGGACTCCATTTGCGCATAGGACCGCCTCCGTGCGGCGCGTGGGATTCGATGAATTGCACATCCTCCGGGATCTCGCCCACGCCCGCCTTGCGCTCGGTCAACTCGCGTCGAGGAGGCCCGGGATCGTTTCGCGATTCGCGTCTCCGGGCTCCGGATCCTTCTCAGAGGCCCCGGCACCATGAACAGGCTGCCCGGCCGCAGCAGACCACCGCTGCTCAGCCTTTCCTGAACGGGACCACATTGGCGTCCCCGCCGACCTGGACACGCGCGCCGGTCACGAAGTAGGCATGCAGGTCGTGCGCGAAGCTGTTGAGCTTGGTCAGGACGAACTTGTTGCCGCGTACGAGCGCGTTGTAGCCCAGCACGGCGGGAATCGCGACCGCCAGGCCCAGCGCCGTCATGATCAAGGACTCGCCGATGGGGCCGGCGACCTTGTCGATGGTCGCCTGGCCGGCGGTGCTGATGCTCATCAGGGCGTGATAGATGCCCCAGACCGTGCCGAACAGGCCGATGAACGGCGCGGTCGAGCCGACCGAGGCCAGCACGGCCAGGCCGATCTGCAGGCGCGCCGTGAACTCGTCGATGCCGTTGCGCAGCGCACGGGAGATCCAGTCGCTCACGTCGAGCACGTCGTGCAGGCGCGCCTTGGTGTTGCGATGGTGGGCGGCCGCCTCGCGGCCTTCCAGCGCCAGCGCGCGAAACGGGTTGCTCTCGTCCTTGCCGAGCTGGTCGAGCGCGGTGGCGAAGTCCTCGCTGTGCCAGAAGTCCTGCGAATGCTTCGCGAAGCGCTTGTACTTGATGATGTCGAGCGCCTTGATCAGGATCACGATCCAAGACGCGAGCGACATGCCGATCAGCAGCAGCGCCACGCCCTTGGTGACGAAGTCGCCTTGCTGCCAGATGTTCATCAGGCCGAGTTGGGAATCCATACGAAGCTTCTCCCGAAAAAGATCCGTCGGCAAACCGCGAAGGGCGGGGGCGGCGGATCACCGGCTTGGGCGGGTCGATGAATTCTCTCAGCTCAGGGCGGATCGATGGTGAGGGCCACCTTGCCGAATCGCTCCCCCGACGCCAGGCGGTCGAGGGCCGCATGCGCCTCCTGCAGCGGGTAGTCGGCGTCGATGACAGGACGCATGCCGCTGCGCTCGACCAGCGAGAGCAAGGCGCCGAACTCGTGGAGATCGCCCAGCGTCGAGCCCAGGATCTGCAATTGCCGGATGAAGATGCGCCGCAGGTCCGCCGGCGGCTGGTCGCCGCTGGTGGCGCCGCAGGTCACGAGGCGGCCGCCGCGCACCAGCGACTTCATCGCGGCGGACCACACCGCGGCGCCGACGTTCTCGATGACCACGTCGACGCCGCGCCCGCCTGTGAGCGCCATGACCTGCCTGGCCACATCCTGCGTCGTGCCGTCGATCGCGTGATCCGCGCCCATGCCGAGGGCCCGCTGCAGCTTGGCCTCCACACGCGAGGTGACGATGACCCTGGCGCCGCTGAGCCTGGCCAGCTGGAGCGCGGCGAGCGACACCCCGCCGCCGATGCCGAAGATCAGCACCGTCTCCCAGGGCTTGAGCTGCGCCTTGGTGAACAGCATGCGCCAGGCCGTGAGGTGGTTCACCCCGAGCGCGGCGGCCTCGGCATAGCGCAGGGCGCCCGGCATCGGGAACACGTTGCACGCCGGCACGCTGACGTATTCGGCGAATGTGCCGTCCCGATGCTCCCCGAGGTATTCGATCGCGGTGCAGAGCACGCCTTCGCCGCGCCGGCAGAACTCGCAGCGTCCGCAGGCGATCCCGGGGTGCAGGACCACCTTCTGGCCCGGCGCGAGCCGGCGCTCATGCGCGTCCACCTCCTCGACCAGGCCGGCGCCGTCGAGCCCCATGATCTGCGGCAAGCGGTGCGTGATCCCCGCGCCGCTGTCGCGCATGTAGAGATCGACCCGGTTCAGCGTGGCCGATTTGATCCGCACGAGGACCTCGCCCGGGCCTCGCACCGGCATGGGCCGCTCGCCGATGGTCACGACCTCGTTGCCGCCGTGGCCCGTGATGAAGACCGCTTTCATGCCGCGCCCTCGCGCAGCATCTCGCGCAGCTTGAACTTCTGGATCTTTCCGGTCGGCGTGGAAGGCATCGCGTCACGCACGACCAGGCGCTCCGGGATGTACTGGACCGCCACCTTCTGCCCCTTCAGGAACTCCACGATCGAGGGCAGGTCGATGCTGCGCCCCGGCCTGGGCACCACCACAGCGCAGGCCCGCTCGCCCAGGCGCTCGTCGGGGTAGGCCACGATCGCGGCCATGGCAATGTCCGGGTGCCGGTACAGCAGCGACTCGATCTCGACCACCGGGATGTTCTCGCCGCCGCGGATGATCACGTCCTTGCTGCGGCCGGTGATGCGGATGTAGCCCTGGACATCGATGCGCGCCAGGTCACCCGTATCGAACCAGTCGTCGGCGTCGGTGCCGTTGAGATGCGGGCGCCGCAGATAGCCGCCGAAGTTCGAGCACGAGCGCACGAGCAGCCTGCCGGGCCGGTCGACCGGCAACACCTGGCCGTCATCGCCGACCACCTTGAGCTCGACGCCGGGCAGCGCCACACCGTCGGTCGTGAACGCGCGGGCGTCGTCGTCATCCGGCAGGATCGTCGTGACGGCGCCGTTCTCGGTCATGCCCCAGGCCGAAACGATCTTGGTGCCCAGGACCTGGCGCGCCTGCTCCACCAGCGGGCCCGGAATCGGCGCGCCCGCGCACAGGAAGATGCGCAGGCTCGGCACCTCGCGGCCCGTCTCGGCGACGGTGCGGGCGAGGTCCGTGAGGAAGGGCGTGGAGGCCATCGTGAAGCTGACGCCCTCGGCCCGGATCAGTTCGATCGCCTGCCTGGGCTCCCAGATGTCCTGCATCACCGCGCTCGCCTGGAGGATGATCGGCATCATCAGCCCGTACATGAAGCCGGTCTGGTGCGCCATGGGCGAGGCCATCAGCACCACGTCGCCGGCGCCCAGGCGCAGGCGCCGCGCATAGGGAATGATGTTGGCCATCGTGGTGTTGGCCGAGTGCATCACGCCCTTGGGCTCGCCGGTGGTGCCCGAGGTGTAGATCATCTGCGTCACGTCATCCGGGCCGGGGCGGCTGCGCGTGAGGATGTCCCGCGCGTCGGGCTCGTCCTCCCAGGCCGGGCCGCTGAGCAGCGCTTCGAAACTGTTGGCGCCCGCGCCGCCGACCACCACGACCTGCCGCAGGTCGGGCAGGGCCGGCCGAAGATCGCTCACCATCCGCTCGAAGTCGAAGCCGCGAAAGCTCCGCGGCACGATCATGACCCTGGCTTCGCCGTGCTTGAGCATGAAGGACAGCTCGCGCTCGCGGAAGATGTGCATCAGCGGGTTCATCACGGCGCCGATGCGGGAGCAGGCCAGGTACACCAGCGTGAATTGCCACCAGTTGGGCAACTGGCAGGCCACCACGTCGTTGCGGCCCACGCCCAGGCGCGACAGTCCCACCGCGATGCGATCGGCCATGCGCGCCAGCTCGCGGTAGGTGAAGCGGGTGGTGACGCCCTCCTCCACCCTCAAGGCGGTCAGCGCGACCTTGTCGGGAAAGGCCGCCACGCAGGCGTCGAGCTCATCGTTGATGGTGCGGTCATGCCAGAAGCCCTGCGCCACCATCCGGGCGCGGCGCGGCGGCAGCAATACGGCATCGAATTCCATGGTCTTGTCTCCTGGTTTCCTGTCGCTGCGGGTGAAAGGTTCAGGCCGGCACGGCGTCGCGCCCGGCGCGGGTGCGCGCCACGATGGTCTTCATGATCTGCGCGGTGCCGTCGCCGATCTGGAAGCCGAGCACATCGCGCAGGCGCTGCTCCATCACGCCGCGGTCGTAGCCGCCATGGCCGAACATCAGCAGGCACTGGTGGATGGTGTCATAGGCCAGCTTGGGCGCCCACCACTTGCACATCGCGGCTTCGGCGGTGTGGGGCGCGCCCCTGTCCTTCAGCCACAGCGTCTGCAGGCACAGCAGCCGCGCGGCGGTCACCTGCGTATCGAAATCGGCCAGCGGATGCGACACGCCCTGAAACGCCGACAAGGGCTTGCCGAAGGCTTCGCGCTGCGCCACGTAGTCCCAGGTTTCCTCGAGGGCGGCGCGCGCCACCGCCAGGACCTGCAGCCCGATCAGCGCGCGGGAGAAGTCGAAGCCCTGCATCACCTGCACGAATCCCTTGTTCTCGGCCCCGAGCTGATGGCTCACGGGCACGCGCACGTTCTCGAAGAACAGCGAGCCGCGACCGATCGCGCGCTGGCCGTGGCAATCGAATCGGTTGCGGGTCAGGCCCGGCAGATCCATCGGCACCAGCAGCGCGGTCACGCCATGGGCGGCCGATTCGACCGGGCCGGTGCGGCCGAACACCACCGCCGCATCGGCCTGGTCGGCCGCGGAGATGGATGTCTTCTCGCCATTGATCACATACGCGTCGCCGACACGCTCCATGCGCAGGCGCAGGTTGGCCGCGTCGGAGCCGCCGCGCGGCTCGGTCAGCGCAATGGCGATCAAGGCCTCGCCCCGCGTCAGCCTGCGCAGCCACGGCCGGACGACTTCGGGCCTGCCGTGCTGCGAGAGGATCTGGCCGTTGAGCGAAGCGAGCAGGTTGACGTACGACATGCTCAGGTCGGCGCGCGCGATCTCCTCATGGATCACGCCGGCGGCCAGGCAGCCCATGCCCTGGCCGCCATGATCCTCGGGCAACTCGGGCGCGATGAAACCCATCTCGCCCATTTCGCGCATCAGCGGGCGATCGAGCACGCGGGTCTTGTCGCGCTCCAGGAAGCCGGGGGCGATGCGCTCGGTGGCGAAGCGGCGGGCGTGGTCGCCCAGCGCTGTCAGGTCTTCGTCGAGATACGGGTTCATGACTTGTCTCCAGGGTTCGCCGCGCGCAGGCGTTCGAGTGAAGGGTCTCTACTTCGCGTACTTGCGGAATTCGGGCTTGCGTTTTTCCCTCAGGGCATGGACGCCCTCGCGCGACTCCTCGGTGTCGTAGTAGAGCTTGAGCGCGTACATGCCGAGCCCCGCGATGCCGGCCTGGTGCGCGGTGTCGGCGTTGAAGCTGCGCTTGGCGATGGCCAGTGCCGTCGGGCTGCGCTCGCAGATTTCCTCGGCCCACTTCTGCACCTCGGCGTCGAGCTGGTCGTGCGGCACCACGGCATTGGCCAGGCCCATGGCCACGGCCTCGGCGCCGCTGTAGCGGCGGTTCAGGTACCAGATCTCGCGCGCCTTCTTCTCGCCGACGACGCGTGCCAGGAAAGCGGTGCCATAGCCCGGATCGACCGATCCCATCTTCGGGCCCACCTGGCCGAAGACGGCCTTCTCGGAGGCAATGGTCAGGTCGCAGATGGTGCACAGCACATTGCCCCCGCCGATGGCGAAGCCCTGCACGCGCGCGATCACGGGCTTGGGCACATTGCGGATCGTGTCGTGCAGCTCCTCCATCGGCAGGCCGATGGTGCCGCGGCCGTCGTAGTTGCCGTCGTGGGCGGACTGGTCGCCGCCCGTGCAGAAGGCGCGGTCCCCGGCGCCGGCCAGCACGATGGCACCGACGCCGCGGTCATAGCCGGCACGGTTCAGCGCCTTGATGAGCTCGTCGCAGGTCTGCCCACGGAAGGAGTTCATCTTGTCGGGCCGGTTGATCGTGATCCAGGCCACGCCGTTGCGTACTTCGTAGAGGATGTCTTCGAATTCCATGGTGTTCTCCTTGGGGGGTGTGCGGGAAGGCCGTCAGGCGATCAGCCGTTCATGGTCAGGCCGCCGGAGACGCTCAGCACCTGGCCGGTGACGAAGCCGGCGTCGTCGCTGGCGAAGAAGAGGATGGCGCCGGGCAGGTCGTCCGGCTGGCCGATGCGCCCCAGCGGAATGGAACGCGTGAACGCTTCCATTAGCTTCTCGGGATTGCCCGCGCCTTCCTTGTAGTCGGCAAAGAGGGCGGTGTCGGTCGGCCCGGGGCACACGACGTTGACCGTGATGCCGTGGCGCGCATGTTCGCGGGCGATGGTCTTGGAGAACGCCACCAGGCCGCCCTTGCATGCCGCGTAAACCGCTTCGCCCGAGGAGCCGACCCGCGCCGCATCGGAGGCGATGTTGACGATGCGCCCCGCCTTGCGCGCCGCCATGCCGGGCAGCACCGCGTGGTGCATGTGCAGCGCGCCGGTCAGGTTGATGGCGATCAGCTTGTCCCACTGCGCCGGCTCGGTCCTGGTGAACGGCTTGAACACGTCCCAGCCGGCATTGTTGACGAGCACGTCGATCGGGCCCAGCCCCTGCAGCGTGGCATCGACCGCCATGTCGACGCTGGCGCGGTCGGTGATGTCGCAGCGCAATGCCTGCGCCTGCCCGCCCGCTTCGCGGATGGCGCAGGCAACCTTCTCGGCCGCTTCCAGGTTCAGGTCGAGCACCGCGACCCTGGCACCTTCCCGAGCGAAACGACGGCAGGTGGCCCCGCCGATGCCGCCGCCGCCGCCGGTGACCACCACTGTCCTTCCTTCGAATCTCTGCATCGGGTTCTCCGTCGGGTTTGAAGCTTGCTTGCTATCGTTGACGCGTCGCGGCCTGAGTGCCGCCGTCTTTATGTCAATGTGTTGTCTTATTATGCGAGGCTGAAACCACGAATGCAAGATCGTCCGAAGAAAGAAAAATCCATGGATAACCCTATGAGTCATGAAGACGTTGCAAGGATCGAACTGGCCAACCGGGTGTTCTTCCGCCTGTATCAATGCGCCAATATGTTGCATAAAACAGGGACGAAGGCGGTCGAGGCCGAAGGCCTGACGACGCAGCAATGGGCGGTGCTGGGGGCGCTCTCGCGGCCCGCGGCGGGCGCAGGCATGAGCGTGGGCGATCTGGCGCGCTACCTCAAGGTCAGCAGGCAGAACCTCTCCGGTCTGCTCAGCCGCATGGAACGAGATGGGCGGATCAAGACCGCGGCTGACGAGCGCGACCGCCGCTCGCGCCTGGTGTCAATGACGACAGCGGGGCAGCGTGTATGGCAGGACGAGGCGTTGCCGAAGATCCACGGCTACTACGCCCAGGTGCTCGAGGGCTTCTCCGTCAACGACATCACCCACACCTTGCACTACCTGCTCAAGATCCTGGAGAACATGCAAGCGGTCGACAAGCGCCAGGGCGGTGGCGACGAGATCGATCCGGATCGCTGACACGGTCGCGGCGCGGCCCGTCGGTGCGGCGAGCGCCCTTCGGGCTTGGGCTCAGGCGTGGCTGCCGTTGAGCCGCGCGGGCGGGACAGCCGCCTTGCGGCCCTGCTTGCGGGTGTACATCAGCGTGTCCGCGCGGCGCAGCAATTCCTCGGCGGTCGAGCCATCGGCCGGGAAGACCGCGGCGCCCGCCGACGCCTGGACGGCGATGCTCACATCGCCGTAGCTGACCTGCTCGGCGATCTTCTCGACCAGCCGCGCCGCGGCCTCGTCGGCGGCGGCCTGGCTGGCGATGCCGTCGAGCAGCACCACGAATTCGTCGCCGGCCAGGCGCGCGGCGATGTCCGCGCGGCCGACGCCTTCCTGCAGCCGCTGGCCGACCGCCTTCAGGATGGCATCGCCGGCGGCGTGGCCGTAGGTATCGTTGATGGCCTTGAAGCCGTCGAGATCGATGAACACGATGGCGAAGGGCCGCGCCAGCGTCACCGAATGGCGGGCGATCCAGTCGGGCATCACGCTCAGCACTCGGCGGCGGCTGGCGATGCCGGTCATCGGGTCGTGCAGGACCTCGTGGCGCAGGGCGTTGGCCAGCGCGTTCACCGAGAGGTCCTTCAGGATGCCGACGAAGAGGCGGTCCGACCCGCTGCGCAGGCTGGCCACCTGGAGGAACAGCGGGAAGAGCTGGCCGCTCTTGGTGCGGCCCACCACTTCGCGGCCGCGGCCGATGATGTGTTCCGTGCCCGTCGTGAGGTAGCGCCGCAGGTGGCCGTCGTGCTGGCCGGCGTCGGTGGCATCCATGAGCACCGTCACGTTGCGCCCGACCACGTCGCTCGCCTGGTAGCCGAACATGTCCTGCGCGGCCTTGTTGAAGCTGAGGATGGCGCCGGCGTCGTCGATGCTGACGATGCCGTCGAAGGTGCAGTTCAGGATACCGTTGAGCTTGTCGTTGTGCAGCTTCTGCTGAATCATCACCCTCAGCCGGGAACGCAGGGTGGCGGCATCGATGGCGAGCAGGAAGTCGTCGACGCCCATGGCCAGCGCCGCCTCGATGTCGGCGCTCGTGCGGCAGCAGGCGATCAAGGGCGTCCACAGGGCGTTCGGCTGGCGCGCATTGACGAAGTCCTGGATGAAGCCGAGCGACTGCGGCGTGAAGTCGACGACCACCAGGGCGACGTCGAAGGCGCGGTCCGGCAGCTCGTCGAGCGCGCTGAATTGCGCCACCTGCAGGTCGAAACCGGTTTGCGCCAGGATGGCAGTGTCGATCAGGGGGTGCGCGGGCTCGCAGATGTAGAGCACCGTCGATTCAAGAGTGGGCGTCATGCGGAGCGGGGGGGGGGTGCGCTTCAGTTCGGTCTCGGGGTTTCGATTGTAGAGAGACAGCCCCCGCCCACCGCGACGCGGCGCGCGCGCCCGCCGCTTCAATGCGTCACCGTCTTCAACGGGCCCTTGGGGCGCTTGATGAGCCACACGCAGAGGATCGTCGCCAGCATCAGGATCGTCGCCATCGCATAGAAGTCGTTCGTCGCGAGCATCACGGCCTGGGTGTCGATCTGCCGCGAGAACAGTGCCGCGGCGCTTGCCGCGGAGCCCAGGGCACGGACCGCGCCCTCGGTCACCGAGCCGACCTGGGACGCATCGATGGCCGCGACGAGCTCGGCGCGGTTGAACTTCGCCATGTGCTCCCAATACGTCTGCGTGAGAGACGCCCCGACCGCCATCGACATGATGCGCAGGAAGTTCTGCAGGCCCGCGCCGTTGGTCACCTTGTCATCGGGCAGGTCGGACACGCCGAGAGAGGTCAGGCAGATGATGCAGGCCGGAATGCCCGCTCCGAGCACGAACATCGGGAAGGCCACCGACATGTAGTCTCCCTGCGTCGTGAGGTGCGCGCGCATGAAGAAGGACGTCGCCAGAACCGCCATGCCGACGCTGACGATCCAGCGTGCGTCGACCTTGGGCATCAGCCGTCCGACGATCGGCGCCGTGAGGACGGCGAGGATGCCCATCGGCGCCATGGCGTAGCCCGCCCACGTCGCGGTGTAGCCCATCTGCTGTTGCAGCCAGAGCGGCGTCAGCACGATATTGCCGAAGAAGATGCCGAACATCAGGCTGAGCGACACCGTGGACGCAAGCCAGTTGCGCGACTTGAACACCGACAGATCCAGCGCCGGGGCGTCGTCCGTCAGCTCCCAGATCACCAGCAGCGCCAGCGCGATCAGCGCCACCACGGAACTGCCGATGATGAAGTTCGACTCGAACCAGTCGAGTTCCCGACCCTTGTCGATCACGATCTGGAAGGCGGTGACGAACACCACGAGCAGCGCGAGCCCCACGCCGTCGATGCGCGTTCGCTGGACGACCGACTCGTACTTTCGCAGCGCGTTCCTCGCCGCCAGGACGATGAACAGGCCGAAGCCGATGTTGATGTAGAACACCCACGGCCAACTCACGTTGTCCGAAATGAGGCCGCCGAGGATCGGGCCGAAGATCGGCGCCACGACCGTCATCATCCCCCACAGCGACAGCGCCACGTTGGCCTTGTTCTTCGGGAACACCGACAGCATCAGCGTCGACGACAGCGGAATGAGCGGCCCGCCGGCGAGCCCCTGCAGGATCCGGAAGAGCACCAGCGCGCCCACCGAACGCGACAGCCCGCAGCAGATCGAGAAGAGGACGAAGGCGACGACGGACATCGAGAACAGCCGCACCTGGCCAAAGCGCCGGCTCAGCCATCCCGTCAAGGGCACGGTGATGGCCTCCGCCACCGCATACGCCGTGATGATCCATGTGCCTTCGGTCGTCGACACACCGAGATCGCCGGCGATCGTCGGCATGGCGACGTTGGTGATCGTGGTGTCGAGCACCACGATGAAATTCGCGAGCGACAGCACGATCGCCGCGAGGACGAGCTTGCCGCCTGTCAGCGGAGTGGCCGGGACCGTCTCCATGGTGCTACTTCCGCTTCGCCGCGTCGAGATCGACCGAGACTTTCATCGACAGCCCCACGCGCAAGGGATGGCTCGCCAATTGCTCGGGCCGCAGACGAATGCGCACCGGCAGGCGTTGCACGACCTTGATCCAGTTGCCCGTCGCGTTCTGCGCCGGGATGGCCGAGAACGCGGCGCCGGAGCCGCCGGCAATGCCCTCGATCCGGCCGTCGTAGACCACGTCATCGCCATAGAGGTCGGAGGTGAGCCGCACGGGCTGGCCCGGGCTGACGTCGCGCAGCTGGCCTTCCTTGAAATTCGCGTCGACGTGGATCTGGCTCACCGGAACGACGCTCATCAGCCGCATGCCCGCCGGCACCTGTTGCCCGACGTCGACCGCCCTCTGCGTGACGATGCCGTCGACCGGCGCGCGGATCACGGTGCGCGAACAGTCGATTCGCGCCTGCTCCAGACGCGCGGCGGCGGCCCGGACGTCCGGGTGGTTCTCGACCGTGCTGTCCGCGATCAATGCGGCATTGGCCTGCCGCGCGCCGCCGGCGGCGACATTGGCAGCCTTGGAGACATTGATCCGGGCCTCGGCCTGTCTGAACGCCGCTTCGACTTCGCGCAGACGGGTTTCGGCGTCGGTCAGGTCCTGCTGCGAGACGGCGCCCTCCGCCACGAGATTGCGGCGGCGCTGCGCGTCGAGGACGGCCTTGTCCAGCGCGGCGCGGGCTCTCGCCAGGTCGGCTTCGGCCGCCTGCCTTTCCGCGCCGCGCAGCTCCTGCTGGCCGGCCAGATTCACGTCGTTGGCCATGAGCTGCCGGACCTGCCGCCTGGTATGCGCCAGGGCCGCTTCCGCCTGCGTCAGGGCGATCTGCGCGTCGGTGTCGTCCAGCACGACCAGCACGTCGCCCGCATGCACCGCCTGCGAATCGACCACCCTGACCTGCTTGACCGGACCGCTGACGAGCGGCGTGATCTGGGTCACTTCGACGGCCGTGTAGGCGTTGTCGGTTTCCACCGAGCGGCCCGCGAAGAAGAGCTGCCAGAGGCCGAAGCCGATGGCGACCAGCAGCACCGCCAGGGCCAACATGAGCAGCCATCGCTTGCGGCGGGACCTGGACCCGGGAGCAGGCGCCGCCTGCGGGATGGACGGGGAATGGGCTTGGGAGGATGCGTTCATGGTGTCAGCTTTGCTTGTGTCTGCGGGTCGGCGGCGAAGCCACCGCCCAGCGCCTTGACCAGGGCGATGTCGAGCGACGCGCCCCGCGTGCGCAAGTCGGATTCGGCCTGGCGTGTCTGCAAGACGGCGTCCTCGGTCGTGAGGACGCTCTGGAAGTCCGTCAGGCCCTCCGCGTAGCGGCGCTTCGCAAGCCGGTAGGCCTTCTCGCCGCTGGCAAGGGCCGCCTGCGTGTTCGTCAGGCGGGCATCCAGCGCCCGCAGGCTGCGCGCGGCATCGGCCGTTTCGCGCAGTGCCTGCGTGAGCGTTGCGTCGTAGACGGCGACGGCGGCGTCGTACTGCGCGTAAGCGGCGCCGTAGTTGGCGCGCAGCCGGCCGCCGTCGAAGATCGGCAGATGGATGGCGGGGCCGATGCCGCCCGTGTCGGAACCCGAAGCCCCCAGATTCCTCAGGCCCAGCGATTCGAAGCCGATGAACGCGACGAGATTGACGTTCGGGTAGAAGGCGGTCTTCGCCACCCCGATGCGCTTCGCCGCGGCTTCGACGCGCCACCGCGCGGCGACGACCTCCGGCTTGCGGCCGAGCAGATCGGCAGAGAGCGCGGCCGGCAGTCCGAAAGGCTGCCGGCCCGACAACGCCGTACGCTGGATGTCGAGACCGCGATCGGGCCCCTCCCCCATGAGCGCGGCGAGCGCATTGCGCGCCAGCTCAACGCGTTCCTCGGCCGCGGCAAGTTCGGCGGCTGCCTGGCTCGTGCGGGCGCTCGCCTGCGCGAGAGTGGCCTGCGTCTCCAGACCTTCGTCAAGCCGGCGGCGAACCAGATGCTCCGAGGCCTGCCGGTTGCTCGCCGCCTCTTGCGCAAGCTCGCATTGAACGAACAGTCCCTGCAGCTGAACGTAGGCCTGCGCGACGCTCGTCGCCAGCAGAACACGCGCGGCCGCGCCCTCCGCCGTCGCGGCCCGGACTTCGGAGACCGCGGCATCGATCGCGCCGCGATTCTTGCCCCAGAAGTCGAGCTCCCACGAGAAGTCCAGCGTCACGCGCCCGAAATCGTTCCAGCCCCTGGGCACGGCATTCGCGGGGATGATGCCCCTGTAGGTGAGCTTCTCTTCCTGGATGGCGGCGTTCAGACCCACGCTGGGCGAACGCGCGGCTTCCGCCAGCCCGGCGCGGGACTCGGCTTCTCGCAGGCGTGCCGCCGCTTGCGCCAGCGTCGGCGCCCGTTCCAGCGCCTCATTCACCAGCTTGTCGAGCTGCGCGTCGTGATAGGCGCGCCACCACTCCACCGTGGGCCAGTCACCGCGGGGCGCCGCGAAGCTCTGGCCCGATGCGAAAGTCTCCGGCGCGCGGGGCTGCACAGGCGTGCCGAGATCGGGAATCTGCGCGCACGCACCCAGCAAGCAAGCCGCAGCCGCGCACAGGCCGCGGCGCTGCCATGTCCGCTTCATCGCGGTACGCGGCGTCTTCAGTCGAAGCCACATGCAAATCTCCGATTTATTGAACCGAACGGTATTGTAGGTCAGCGCAATATCCCATCGGCTGAATATCGGGTTTCACCTCCACGCATCGCAGGTATTTTGAACCGAACGGTTTCTTCACTTATGATGGTGTCATGTCCAAATCACAAGGCAAGGTGTTTCCCGTCAAGGCCGTTTTGCGGGGCGAGTTGCTGGCCGACGAGAAGTCGGCCCCCCCGCAGCGCCAGCCCGTCTCGGCGGCGAAGGTGGCGGCGGTTCTGGCCGGCGCGAGAACGATCTTTCTGAATCACGGGTTCAGCGCGGCGACGACCGACATGATTCAGCAGGCCGCCGCCGTGTCGAAGGCGACCGTCTACGCCCGCTACGCGACGAAGGAGTCCCTGTTCATCGCGGTCATCGAGGCCGAGTGCGAGAAATTCCTCGGCAGCGTTCGAGAGCTCAAGTTCCCCTCGACGCGGCTGCGCGACGTGCTGATATCGCTGGCCAAGTCCTATCTCGACATCGTGCTGGCGCCATCGGCGCTGGATCTGTTTCGCGTGGTCGTGGCCGAAGCGCCGCGCTTTCCGGAACTGGCGCGCAAGTTCTACCTTGCGGGCCCGCAAGCCTTCATCGGCATCGTGGCCGACCACCTGGACGAAGCCGCGCAGAACGGCGAGATCGACTTCAGCGTCGTGGGGCGCGACATCGCCGCGAGCCTGTTCGCCAACCTGGTGAGGGGTGAACTGCAGATGCAATGCCTGACTCATCCCGGCTCGGTGCCATCCGCCGCGCAACGCGATCAATGGGCCGAGGCCGCCGTCACGACGTTCGTGCGCGCGTATGGCAAGAATTCCCAGGGTCGCAACTCGGCGTGAACGAGGGCTGGGCGGCCGACGTCGAAATCGGCGGCCCGCGCTACCGTCGCTCCCAGGTCGTCGTGCCCTACGCGGAGACCTTCTTCTTCAGCGTCACGGCGGTGCTGATGGACAGCACGGACAACACCCAGAACAACCACGAGGGCAGCTTTCGTGGCGGCTACCACTCGCACCCGTACGGCGAGATCAACCTCGTGGTACCCCTCGATGAAGGCGCCGCGCTCGCGGGTCCGAACGGCTGGTGCCATGGCGGCTGGACGGCACCGGGGCCGGGAAGCCACCACTTTCCGGAAGCCAAGGGCGGCGCCGTCATCTCGCTCACGTTCCTGCCCGCGGGACGGATTGCGTTCGACGTCAAGCCGCCGGAGCATTGAAGCGCCCGGGCGCTGGGCGACAACTACCCGGAGACGGCGGAAGGGCAAAACATCCTGACGCGGCTCAGGGAACTGGCAAAGGCGTTGTGGGGCAGTACTAGGACGGCAAGGTGGCATGGGGCGACCGCCTGGCGGACAGCACCGGCATCGAGCAGGCCGAGATCCTGACGCCCGAGCGCGAGCGCGGGTCGGTGCCCTTGATCGGCCTGCAGGTCGGACTTTCGGACCGGCCGAGCTTCGCATGCGGAAGCGAACTGCCGCAGGACCTGTTCTCGCACATGGTGGTGATCGATGACCGGCCGAACTCCGGCGGCGGCTTGCCTGACCTCTGGCAGGTGGGGGTTGCAAGACGAACTCAAACGCGCGACGCAGAGCCGCATCGAAGTGCCACTGCCTGCCGACAAACGCCTGCGCCAGCTCTGCGAAGCGTTGCTGCACAACCCGGCCGACCGCGCCACCCTGGCCGAGCGCGCCCGCGCCATCGGCGCAAGCGGGCGGACCGTGGCGCGTCTCTTTCGCGAGCAACTCGGCATGAGTTGGCAGCAATGGCGCCAGCAAGCAGTGCTGGCGCACGCCCTGCCCCTGCTCGCGCGCGGCATGCCTGTGGGCCAGGTCGCCTCGGCCAGCGGCTATGCGACGGACAGCGCCTTCTGCGCGATGTTCAAGGCCACCACCGGGCAATCGCCGACCGCGTTCCAGCACAAGGGGCGAAGCAGGGGTCGCGCAGCGTGGCGATGAACGTGGCCATGTGCGCGCGAGCCTCCGCGTCGCGTCCGTGCAGCGCATCGCGACCGAGGTCAACATCGCCATTCGCTTCATCCCGCGTCGGCCACAGGCGCTTGGCGAATCGAATCCGCATTTCGTCGCAAGGCACAAGACCGTCTGCAAGGCCGTGCAGACAATCGCCGACGACATCCGCACTGATGAAGCCCACCACCATGAAAACACTCACATCCAAACTACTCTCCGCGGTCACCCTCCTCGCCATCACGCTCGCCGGCACCTGCGTCCATGCCGCCGGCTTTCAACGCGGGATTGCCGCTGATCCCGATGGCAAGCCACTGGAGATCGGCATCTGGTACCCGAGCCTGGCCACCGCCACGCCAATATCGATGGGGCCGACGACGATGAGCGTTGCGGTCAACGCCCCCATACAAGGCAAGGGTCTGCCGCTGGTGGTCATATCGCATGGAAACGGCGGCTCGTCCCTCAGTCATTTCGACACGGCCATTGCGCTGGCCGACGGCGGTTTCGTGGTTGTGGCCGTCACCCACACGGGCGACAACTATGCAGACCAGAGCCGCAGCCTCGATGTCATGGACCGGCCACGCCACATCAGCCGGGCCATTGACCACATGCTCTCGACTTGGGATGGCAAGGCCACGATCGACCCGGCGCGCATCGGCATATTCGGCTTCTCATCCGGTGGCTTCACGGCGCTGGCGAGCATCGGTGGGGTGCCTGATTTTTCGAAGGTCGGGCCGATGTGCGCTCAGTATCCCGGCGACTATGCGTGCCAACTTGTTGCGAAGAGCGGAAGCAATGCGGCGGCACTCCCGAGATCGGCGGTCATGGGCGCGGTCGACCCTCGCATCAAGGCCGCAGTCGTGGCGGCACCCGCGCTCGGATTCACGTTCAGTCCGGATGGGCTCAAGAACGTCAAGGTGCCCGTTCAGCTTTGGCGCGCCGAAAACGATGTCATTGTTCCGCATCCGCGCTACGCCGAAGCTGTTCGGCTCGCGCTGCCGCAGGCACCCGACTATCACGTGGTTTCCAATGCCGGACATTTCGACTTTCTGGCCCCTTGCAGCAGCGGGCTGGTGGCGATTGCGCCAGCCATCTGCACCAGTGCCACGGGGTTCGACCGAGCCGCATTTCACGCCAGCTTCAACGCAGCGGTCGCGAACTTCTTTGGCAAGACACTTGGGGCCGGGTCAAGAACCTGATTCCGCCGGCCCACCCTCCCCATTCGCAAGCAGCCCTTGCGGCTGACGCAAGCATTCCGCGCCTTGTTCCCTGACATCCCGGCGGCTACAGTGGCCGTTCACCCATGCGACACCCCAAGGGAACGCGCAGGAACTGGCACTTGAATACGGTGCGACCGACATCGTGGCCGAGCGCGGGGACGATGGCGTGGCCAAGGTCAAGGCGCTCACCGACCAGATCGGCGCCGACGCCGTGCTGGAGTGCGTTGGCACCAACGAGTCCATGCAGCAGGCCTTGGCCATCGCCCGGCCGGGATCGATGATCGGCTACGTCGGGGTGCCGCACGGCGTGCAGCTCGACGGGCAGAAGCTCTTCTTCTCACAGACCGGCATGCTCGGCGTCCCGGCCCCGGTGCGGCGCTTCCTGCCGCACCTGATCGAGCTGATCATGAGCCGCAAGATCAACCCCGGCAAGGTGTTCGATCTGCAGATACCCTTGGCCGACGTCGCCGAGGGCTACAAGGCCATGGACGAACGCCGGGCGATCAAGACGCTGTTGCGCGTGTGACGCGGCGCGGCAACCAGATTTGATGAAGGAACAATGAAATGAAGGAACTCTCCGTCGTCATCGGCGCAGGCGGCATCGGCCAGGCCATCGCCCGCCGCGTCAGTCAGGGACGTCACATCCTGGTCGCCAACCACACGCAGAGCTCGGCTGACGAAGCCGCGAAGGTGCTGGAGAACGCCGGCTTCGAGGTCACGGCCATGCAGGCCGATGTGTCGGACCGTGGCATGGTGCAAGCTGTGGTCCGCAAGGCCAGGGAACTCGGGCCGATCAAGGCGCTGATCCAGGCGGCTGGTGTATCGCCGAGCCAGGCGCCTATCGAAGCCATTCTGAAAGTCGACCTGTATGGGACGGCGATGCTTCTCGAGGAGTTTGGCCAGGTCATGGCAGAGGGTGGATCGGGCGTCGTGATCTCCTCGCAGTCGGGCTATCGCATGCCGGCCCTGAGTGCCGAGCAGGATGCGCTGCTTGCAACCGCGGCCGCTGAAGATCTGCTGTCGCTCGACTTCGTCAAGGGGGTCAGGGACACGCTGCATGCCTACCAGATGTCCAAGCGCTGCAATTCCCTTCGGGTGCGAGGCGAGGCGATCCGGTGGGCGAAGCGCGGAGCGCGCATCAACGCGATCAGCCCCGGCATCATCGTCACACCTTTGGCGCGCGACGAACTCTACGGCGAGCGTGCGGCCTTCTACCAGGGGATGCTGAAGAAGATGCCCGCTGGCCGCGCCGGCACACCAGACGAGATTGCCGCGCTCGCCGCGCTGATCATGGGGCCGGAGGGTGGCTTCATCACCGGCAGCGATTTCCTGATCGACGGCGGTGCGACAGCCAATTTCTTCTACGGACCTGAAGCCCAGAAGCAATAGAGACAGCGATTGCAGTCGGTCGGCAGCGTGGCGCGTGCCCCAGGCGCCACCTGAAGGTGCAAGTGCGCGGTGACCTGCGCCGACACTGAGACTGCCGTCATCGAAGCTGCCTTCCGTGCGCTCTACCAAGCATGCTGGCGGCGGACGCGTCGACGCCGGCGGAGTCTGCTGCGCGGATCCGTTCGGATACCGACAAGTGGGCCGAGGTGATTCGGGATTCTGGCGCTACGCTTGATTGAGCTTCAGGTGCGGTGATGGCGGGAAGCGTGGGCATCCGCCCCCTGCAACAGCGCAAGGCGTGCCGATGCGGCGGGTGAACATGCAATTCATCACGAAAGCGCATGCGCGGATGCGGCCAGCCGGCCGTGGACGGCGCGGTCATGGCCGACATTCGCGTGACCATGCGCCTGGATGACCCCCACGACCCCTCGATGAACGAACGCCGCGAGCCCCTGACGGCCTGGGAGCGCGGCTTGCGGCCGGCGGCCTCATCCAACCGGGTGCTGCTGCTGGCGCTCGTGCTCGCGGTCTTGCTCGCGGGGTTCGCGCTGGCGCGGGGGTGGCTGGCTTGGCCTGATCGTGGAGGGGCTCCGGCGCCGCAGGGCGCATCCGCGCCCATGCCACCGGCGCGCATCGCGCCTGCGACGCCCGCCGCCGCGCCAGATGCCTCCGCGTTTCAGCCCGTGCCGGGGCTTCGTGTTCAGCGCTTCAGCAAGTGCGTGACGAGAACAGGCGCGGCGTCTTACTCCGACGGCCCCTGCCCCACCGGAACGCGCGCCATGGCGGTGGCCGTGCAGCCGGATATCAACCTGGCCGATGGCATGAGCCCCCACGCTCGCGAGGCATCGATGCGGGAGAACAGCGCGGTTGCGCAGGAAGTGGCGACGCACGAGCGTCGCGTGGCGATGAACATCGACACTTCCGTGTTGGAGTGCCGTTTGCTGGAATCGCGGATTGCAGCGCTCGATGCTCTTACTCGACAGCCGCTCTCGGGTAGTGAGCAGGACCGGCTCAGGGACGAAAGGAAGCGGGCGAGGGATCGGCAGTTTGCGCTGCGTTGTCGGTAAGCTCGAACGAGGCCGCAGGAGACTCACACATGACAGCTCGCCTAGAGGCCGGTGATGTACTGATCATGATGAATGCGAACCTTGGGCAACAGAGCCTCCCTCAAGGTGAATGCGCACGACACCTTTTTTTCGCCCGGATGTACGCTCTAACCACCTTTGAGGAGCTGCAGCAATGAGTGGTACCGGTGTCGAATTGCGGATGGATATTCTCCGAAGGGCAGCCGAACAACAGATGTTGAAGCCGCTTCGCACACATGGCTGGACCGCCGGCATCACAGCCGAAATGGAGAACGGCGAATATCTGATTATCTTGGCGAGCAAACAGGGAATCGATCACAAGGTCGCACTGATGTACACATCAGCAACAGACAACAAGCACTACCGGGACTTGGAAAGAGAGGTTAGCCACATTTTCACAAACGGCGCCTTGTACCGGCTCGCAAGCTTCGCCTACGGCATATCCACTCCCGTTGCGCCCATTGATGACTTTTTCCCTCTGGTCATAGATTGGAACAAGCAACTTGCGCCGGCGGTACCCACCCGTTCCACGGTGCCGCCACCCGGAGCTATCCGCAACATAACTGCAGAGCATCCGGCGGATGGTGTCTGGTCACATCTAAGCCTACTGGCTAGTGTCAAGTTGGCCGAAAAGCTGGTTCGGCGCAGAGCCCTGCGGGCTTCGATCGAACTCACGGAGGCCCAGGTCGAGACGAAAGCAATGGGCGTAGCCTTCAACGTCAGAAGCGCGACGGACTATTTTCGCGGCGTTCCGCACGAGAGCATGAACAAGCGAATTCTGAGCCTGTACTATGGATCGCTTGCTCTTGCCTTCGCAGAAATGTTGGCTTCACCGACCGGTCCAATGGACCTCGATGAAGTTGAAGGGATGACGAAGCAAGGACACGGTCTGTTTACAGTGCCATCAACGACCGATGACTTTGGAGGACTCACAATTGGCGTTCTGGCCACTGGATTTTTTCCTCGGTGGACGAGTTTCTTAGGTTACGACACGAGCAGCTATCCGAGGACGAAGCCCAAGACGCCAAGTGACCTTCACAAGCTGAAGGCCGGCACCGCGACGACGCTTGCCGATCTACTTTCAACGCTGCCGGAGCTAGGAGACATGTTTCTCGAGGTTTATGAACGTGAGCCATCGTGGGTCATGTCGACTCCTGACATGGATTCAAATTTCACGCTTGGTCAGCACGGGGTGGGGAGTAGCTATGTGCTATTCATCGACCGTTCGGGCAGGCTCTCCGGTAACAGGCTACATACGAATCGTTGGCCTATTGCTGAGCTAACTGAGATCCAAACAGAAGGCGTAGAAGGAAATTGCTTCAGAGCACGAGTGGATCATCCTTATGCTCGACATTGGCATGAGGTGCTGCCGCTCCATCGCAGCCCGTTTCTTGAGGGCAACGCGCTCATCCTTCCGGTGCTTGCCGGCGTGTCCGAACATCGGGCAATCTCAGTGTCCATCTTGTACGCCTTGTCGATCTTGGTTCGCTACATGCCGAGCGCGTGGCGACGTGTCGAAGGTGGCGACTGGGATCAGCACTTGGTACTAATTCGAACCGCGTTGAATGTGGCGGAGCGCCTGCTGCCTCAGCAATTCCTTGAGAGCATTACAGGGGACAAGGTGTACTCTCGGCAAGCCGGGAGTTTCATTTAGCGGAATGGCATGGGGCACCAGGCACCAAATTCCGGGTGATCAACCAGCAATTCGTTGCTGGGCTGAACATCATTGAGTTTCAAAAGCGCTGTACTGACCTGATCTTCGCAGCCGCAACCGGAAAGATTGATGCCCGAGGTGTGGGGATGCAAAGCTAGATATCTGATACACAAGAACCATTGAAAGATCACCAACCATGACTCTGTATGCAGTTGCCTCAGCAAAAATGACCCCTATCGCTCCCACAACGTTTGCAAGCGAGTCCATATTAGAGCGCAGGCATCTACAGCAAATGCTTCGCGTGGATATCTCGCCCCTGGGCGATGACCTGCTCGTGCTGGCCGAGGAATATGGCGACTGGGTGGATAGTAACCGCCGTATCGACTTGCTGTGCCTAGACCGGCAGGGCCGTCTCGTGGTGGTGGAGATCAAGCGCACCGACGACGGAGGCCACATGGACCTGCAGGCCGTGCGCTACGCGGCAATGGTGTCCAGCATGACCACGGAACAGGCCTTGTCGGCGCTGGTTCGCCTGCTTACGGTCCCCGAACCAGAGACGGCGGCGCGCAATGCGCTCATGGAGTTTTTGGATCTGGATTCGCTCGATGGCTTTCAGCCCGACGCCAACGTGCGGATCATCTTGGCGGCAGCAGATTTTTCGACTGAAATCACGACGACTGCTCTATGGCTGAACAAGCGAGGGCTGGATGTGCGCTGCGTGCGACTGCGGCCCTACAGTTTCGATGGCAAACTACTGATCGACGCCACCCAAATCATTCCCCTGCCCGAGACCGCAGACTACGAAATCAGGATTCGCGAAAAGAACCAGGAAAAAGAGCGCGCAGAGGAGAGAAGCGCAGGCAACAAGGAAGAAATCTTCCTTCGGTTTTGGAGCGGTTTTTTGAAGAAAGCCAACACCCGTACCGAGATGTTCAAGAATCGCAGCCCGCTAAAGAGTCACCTCTTGGCGGCCGGCATCGGGCGCGCAGGGTTTATTCCGCAAGTCTCGCTCACCGGCGACCGTGCCCGCGTAGAGTGCTTTGTCAGGCCAGGCGGGAACGACGAGGCCAAGAACGACGCAGCCTTCCAGTCCCTCGAGCAGCAGCGCGCAGCAATCGAAGCCTCGTTTGGCGAATCGCTGGACTGGAATGCTCTGCCCCAGCGCTCGGGCAGCCGCATCTCCGTCGACCGCAATGGCGGCGGCTGGAAATCGCCTGAATCGGAGTGGGAAGAGATTCAGACCTGGATGGTCGACCGCATGGTCAGGCTGGAAGGCGCGTTGAAGGGGCCCGTCCAATCGCTGGTGCTGCCCTAAGCTTTGGGATTGGAAAGTCGGGGTTTGAGGTCGACGGAAATATCGGATGAGCAGTGAAAACTCGCGATCCCGCTGGTGAATCGCGCAAGAAGAATGACGGAGATGTGCATCCCATAGTTGACCATACCGACGTAGAAGCGCTTCGAACCGCTCGCCATTCCTGATTCCGATACTGCCACCGCGGGTGCCCTTCACGAGTAGTCCATCGCTATCTGAGCAATCCACTGGGGCATCTCAGCGGCTCCCTGATCGTCACGCACGCAGCGCCATTGTCCATTGCAATGACTCACCGAGTACGCGGCATCTGTTCGGAAGCGAAGTGTCGGGTAGGAGTCGCCATACACGGCCTGGTACTCGATGGCGCTCACCTCCTGTAGTTTGCCGACGTCGTGCCGTCGTGCAAGTTCCAGATAGAGAGCATAGCTTCGGGCTTCTACAAAGTACCCGGACAGACGCAATTTCGATAACAGGAAGATATTGGCACCAGCCTTCCTGATCAGCCGCGCTCCACAGTACTTAAATAAGCCCGGATCGTTCACCAGCAGTGCGCGCCAGCCAGAAGCGCCGCTTGCGTCGATAAGTTGCCTGAGCGACTTCGGCACATCGTCTCCAATAGCGTCAAGAAGTTGCCGGAATTGGGGGGACTCTATGACCGGCAGCCAGTTCTCCTGACGATCGCGGTATGCAGTGGCATTGGGAATACAAAACGTGTGATTCCCACCACCCGCTGTCGGAAGGAAGTCATACAAGGAAAGCAGAGCGCGCTGCAATAGGAACTCGTTCGATTCCAGGATACTTGGCGTCAGAACTCTCCTTGCGGCGGCTGAATATCTCCGAAACTGGTCCTTGTCTGCCTCTACCGAATTCGTTGCACTCAACCTTATTAGAAAGCGCACACGACCTTGCAAGTACCAGTGTGACTCTGCGACCGTGAACAGGCTCTCCCATTCTCCGTCCCGCAGGATCAGCGCCGCCTTCTGGCACTCCTCTTCGACTTGATCCCGGGCAAACCCAAGGCCGGCCGGCGCTTCCGTCGCGAGCATCTGATAAAGAGACGCCGCGTGCGTCGCCAATGTCGTGAGCCCCTTGACGGCTGCGACGGCGGCGCTGGGATCATCGATACGGGCGTTCCTGATCAAGTTTTCGGTCACCCGTGACCACCGCCGAAAGCAAACCTCATGATCAACCTTGTGCAATTTCCTGACGTCCAGAGATCGCACGAAAGCCACGATGGCATAGAGTCGAAGTAAATCGTAATAGTCCGCCCTGGGCGACAAAGCCGATTGGACGGTATGAGCGAGTGCTTCTCTGCGCTCTCCGCTCAGATAGTCCAGAACACCGCCAAGTTCCGCGAACTCTGCCGCCTTGAGAGAGGCATTCGTCTCGAATTCCCTGAGGGGAACAGCGCCCCGCGAGTCGCGAAGCCGCTGGATCCAATCGCGGTCTGCATTCTTTGACGTCCAGTACCCATCAACGCGTCGACATGCTTCGAAGTACGCGGCAACGTAGAAGAAGCGTAGGAACAACTGATCAAAGCTGTCTCGACCGTCTCTGCCCGCCAGCGTCCAAAAAAAATCGATCCATTGCTGGTCAAGCTTCAATGCGAAGTCGCCAGACCAGGCTTCACCCGCGATCCGCTCGACGGTCCATGCCTTGAAGTTCTCAAAAGGCGTCAGACCCTTGCCCCGCGCATTCATCTTGATATAAAGCTCATCGGAAAGCCCAAAGTCCTTGAGGTCCAGGTAATGGAAGGTCACCCTCCTTCCTCGAATCATTTCTTGGTACAGGCCTGTCTGGCTTGCGAACTTCTCATGGATTGCGTCGAGCATCACCAAACAGGAGCGAACGGTTGGATCGCGACCCCAGGCATCGAAGAACCATTTCGAGTCACCCATCAGATCGGCGATGCTGACCCTGTCATCTAGAGTGGGAACGTCGAACTCATTGATGATCAGCGCCTGAAAGAACTCCGCCGCGCTAGGGCGGGTCGAATAGGTGAACCGAGAACGTCCCTCCCCGGTCACAGTCCACCGATGTCTGAAATCTTCCAATTCGCCGTCCCGCGCTGCCAGATACCAATGCAGCAGGAAAAGCGTTGTGAGGCGCTGCTGACCGTCGAGCACCGACAGCGTGCGTAGCCCTTCGTTCACTACGCTGCCATAGACGAAGTCGAGATCGAGGGCCGCTCCTTGTCCGTCGATTGCCCTGCTGATGGCTAGGAGAAAGCTGTCGCGTATATCTCGTGCCAGCGCTCGCCCTTGCGCGTAATCCCGCTGGATCACGGGGATCTCGATCACGTCCACGTCGTCAAGGAGACTGACAAAGGTGTGCTGTTTACCCTGGCTCATGCCGCTTCTCCTTCAGCGAAGAAGCGCATCAGACAATCGGCAATGGACGCCGCATATGTGTCGACATCTTCCTTGGACCAGACAAACATACGGTCGATCCTCGTGCTGTAGTACTTGAGAAACACATTCTTCGTGCAGAGCGGTACGAACTTGCCTACCTTGTCTAAGGCAATGATCGTCCTGCGCTTGATCGGAAAGATAGCGTTGCCGTAGCCTCGATTGGTGCCGAAGTCGAGCAGTGTCAGGTTACCAATGCTGTTGTCCACGTCGATATCATGGAACGGGTCGTAGAGGTCTTGCACGCTCTTGAAGAACCGCGCAAATGCTTCGGTGTCGAGCTTCTCGGCGGCCAGCAACGCTCGCGCTGTCTTCGTCAGGGAATCGCGCTCCTGCGACCTGTACCCGGCCCCATCGGCCTCGTCGATTAGCGACGCTTCAACACCAAGGTGCTTGAGAACGTTGTCGAGCCACCGCTTCTGTTCATCCGGGCGCTGCGGCATTCGAGACTGAACAGAGCGGATATGCTCGATGTCCCATCGCTCCCTCTTGTAAGCGCCGAACGGAAAGCGCGCATGCGACTCGCTCTCCATCAGGGACGCTAGATTGAACAACAGCAGAACATTGCGGATTTGAACTTTGTCCGAGCCGTAGTCCAGGCCATCAAGCTCGGCCCTCAAGAATTCATGCAACTCGGCACCGGTCGGCGCTACTGCATCGCGGGATCGGCGAAAGACGCGCCTGAAGATCTCGGACTTCAATTCGCGCCGGAAGGCGCGCTTGCTCTGCGCCTCGTCCGCCACACGACTCACGGTTGCAATACCTCGATGTGGCTCGGTCGCCTCCTGACTCGCCAAGAAACCGATCAAGTGGTACAGCGTACCGTCTCGGAACCATTCCTCCATGGTCAGGAATAGGCGCTTCACAGTCTCCCACTCTGACCAGGCACGAGCATCTGGCTCAGACAATCGTTGCGCAAAAGCGTGAAAAACAGATGGTTCATTCGATCCGGGCGAAGCTGGCTTCAGGCGATCCGAGGAGAGCTTGAGCAAGAACTCGATGCGGTTGGCCTCCCGTTCAGCGTTGGTCAGGAAGTACCAGAAGTCATCCTCTTGAAGACGGCGCTCAATTGCGTCCCACTCGTGCGCGATCTGCAATTGCCGAAGCTGAAGGGCCCGAAGCCCCTCTCCTTCGAAATTGCTTGATCGCAGAAACAACGCCTTGACTAGCTCGGCGTCAGTCAGCGGAATCTTGCCGATGTTGAGCCTTTGGAAGACCTCCATGGGCTTGGCCCTATCGATCTCGTACCAAATCACTTTGACGTCGTTCAAAAAGGCAGACTCAATGTCGTTTATCTTGCTTGACTTGTCTTTGAACCAATCTTCAATCGCGTCGCGGGCCTGCGACATGTGAAAGAAGTCGATGTTCTCGTTGGCCCGTTGCGGCTGAAGATTGCGCAAGAATTCAGCACTCGCAGGACGGGTCGCGTACTGGATCGAGTAAAGCTCCTTTTGGTACGACTCCTGGAAGCGGCCGTTGAAGTGGTACAGGATCAAATACAAAGTTGTGAGCCGTTGCTGACCATCGACCACCTCCCATGAGCCATCTTCACCGGGTGCCACGACAACTGGCTGCAGACAATAGAACTGTCCCTTTCCTTTCCCACCCATTCGAACAAAGTCCCACACGTCCTCTAACAGTTCCGTGACCTGCCTGCGGGTCCAGCGATAGCCGCGCTGATAGGCGGGAACGAAGAACTTCTCGGTGCGAAGGTCATCGATGGGACGAAGTTGTAGCTGGTGTATCGACATTCGGTGAGTGCTCAATATAAGAGAGGGAAGTCTGGCGAGACGCACGTTAGCGCCGCGATCCTAAGCCCCGACACCAAGTTGTGAGGCAGGCTGATTGGAGTTATTCACGCCCTGCGTTCGAACTGCTGTTCAAGACGGATTTCCTAATTCGAGAAAGGCTAAAGCGTCGGCCGAAGCAGGATGTTGCGCACGAGGTCAGTGATGACCTCTTCCGCCGTCACGGGCGCAATGACCGTCGAGGAAGGATGCGCAGCCGTGTTGCGGATATCTAGCTTCGCTTTCATCGTCTTTGCGGTGGCAGAACTAACCAGGTTGGCTGTCTTGACGATCGCAACGAACTTGCCTTCCCGCATTTCTTCAAAGTCGGTGAAGCTCTTGATAGCCGTCGAATCTTTGGGGAACGACGTTTTCAGCTGAACGTTGAACGCATCCAGATGGTTATCGAAGATGAAGCTTGTGACATGGTGGTAAGCGAGGTTCCATGCCATGACGATTGAAGCTCGGTATGCCTCGTTCGCGAAGCACGTCAGTGCTTCATGCAAGAACACCTTCTGCTGAGGGTCAGTAATGCTAGCTTCCAGCCCCTTGAGGTCGGCCAGAATCGCTTTCGGTGTGTGAACGGGCGGCAACCAAGATGCCACCTTTTCTCTCACTCCAGCGGCCAATCTGAATCCGCGGCCATCTAGCAACAGGCGCTTGGGCTTGGTGGCCGTCAGTCCCCGCATCTGCGAACTTGCATTCGAAGGCCGCTCCATGTGGAGTTGATCGAACAGAGTGTTGATCGTAGTCGGCTGGAACCGCTCTAGTTGCCGTTCCGTGTGCAGGAAGTACCCCAACACCAGAATCTTGTCTACAACTAAAAGCTTCGAGAACCCGTTTACCCGCTTGACCCAGTCCTCGACTTCCATTAAGCGGTCTTCTTGAGCAGCGGTTCAAGATCCTTTTCGCCAATGTGATTGATGAACGAGTGGCCGACCGCCGTGCCCTTGCTCAGCGTCTTGTTAGCTCGTAAATCGCGTATTGGCTGGGCAGGGACATCAGGCATCGACCACTTGAGATATTTGAATGCCGTGTACCAATGGCGAACATTTATCTCAGACAGTTTGAGATAATCCTTGAACCACAATGCGATTGCAAGATAGCGCTTGAGATCGCTTTTCAAGTTGTACTGCGCAACAAAGTCAACCAAGGTAACTTTGGTCTCGTCGAACCTGATGTCGTCCAGGATTTCGTAGGTCTGGACCTTCTTAGGCTTCTTCTGAGCAGCAGGAGCCTTCGCCACCACGTCTTCAACTTCGGCTTCTTCCTCGCCGTCGTATTCTTCCTCCGCCTCGACTTCGGCGGTACCCGGCAACGAAGCCGGCGCCTCAGATTTCATCCGACGAGCGACAGGCGCGGCACCGTGACCTCCGCGCGTGAGCGCCGCAGCAAGGGTCTTCATGGTGTCTTGGATCGAATCATCCGAGCCATCCATCTCAAACTCGAACACGCGAAACTTCACCTTCGCGTTTCCGGTGCTCCTCGGCGGTGCTTTTGCCATGCTTGCCCCTTGGTCTTCTTGAAAGGGTGCAATGTATACGGAATCCCCTATTGCCGCCTAGGAACCAAGAGTCCGTGACATTGAGAACGACGGGGATCTTGCAATCTGTGATGCTTCAGCCGACTTTCACGCTCCCGGTTACCAGGAAATCGGCGAAGGCCCAATCGAGGGCTCCGACAGCGGAGAGCACCTTTCCGCCTTGAAAACCGAATCAGACTTCCTCGGCCAGTTCGCGAAGATCGCCAAAGAGCCAACACGCCTGAGGACCCAATCCCCAATCCCGCGCGCCCGCATAGATCATATAGGCGCAAACAAATCCGAGATATCCAGTTCCAGCGCCTTCGCCAACTTCTCAATGCTATCGATCGACACATTGCGTTCCGCCCGCTCGACCGACCCCACAAACGCCCGATCGATGCCCGCCCGGTGCGCAAGTTCTTCTTGAGAAATCCCGCGAGAGGCACGCTCCGCCCGAAGGTGTTTGGCAAGCAGTTGCCGTGGGGGTAGATGTGTCTTTCGATGCAGTTCCATAGGCGGCGAGGATCAGACTCCGCCGGTATTCTGTCCACACCGTTTAAGTAGCATTTGCGATCGCGCTCACATGAGCAGCGGCTGCGCGCCGCGCCCTTGAGCAGACACGTCATCCCTCAGGGTCCAGCCGATAAACCCGGCAAGCATTCCCGCCAAATATCGCGTCCCGCTCCCCATCCGTGAGCCCGGCACAGACGCCCCGCGACACCAGCCACCACCCCTCATAGCTCCCACTCGCCCCCAGCACCGGCCAATCGCTCCCCCAGATCACGCGCCCGGCCCCGAAGCATTCCAGCACGTGCCGCATCCAAGGCCCCAGCACCTCCCCCGCCCCGCTCCCCGCCTGCGTCATCAACCCCGAGAGCTTGCATACCGCCTCGGTCTCCTCCGCGATGCGCCGCAGTTCCTGCCCCCAAGGCTCCCATTGCCCCTGCGCGATGCCGGGCTTGCCCGCATGGTCGATCACGATGCGCAGCGAGGGGTGCCGCCGCGCCAGTTCCCGGATGCGCGGCAGCTGATGCGGGTGGATCAGCGCATCGAAAACCAGCCCCGCCCCCGCCATCGCCCGCAAGGCCGGCGCCAGCGCGGCTTGCAGCACCCAGTCCGGGTCCGCGATGTCCTGCAGCATCGGGCGCAGGCCTTTCAGCTTCGGCTGCCGCGCCAGTTCGGCCACGCGCTCGCTCGCATCCGGCGCGAGCAGGTCGGCCCAGCCGACCACGCCCGCCACGCCCTCGTGCGGCGCGGCCAGTTCCAGCAAATAGCGCGTCTCGGCCTCGGTCGGCGCGGCCTGCACCAGCACGCCGCGGCGCACGCCCAGCGGCGCGGCCTGGCGCTGCCAGTCCTCGATCCCGAAATCCCGGTAGAGCCCGCCCAGCGCCGGCGTCAGCCAGCCGTAGTCGCCGCGCGCGAGGCGCCAGGCGTGGAAGTGCGAATCGACGATCACTGCGGCGCGGGCGTCGGCGTGGGTGTCGGCGCCTCTGGCGGTATCAGCCGCCTCTCGCGCAACGCCGCCCAGAACGCGGCCGGTATCGCCCGCCCCATCATCGCCACGCAGTCGGCCCATTCCGCCGCGCTGCGCGCGCCCACCATCACGATCGCGACCGCCTCGTGCGCCAGCGGAAACTGCAGCGCCGCCGCCCGCAGCGGCACGCCGAATTCATCGCACACGGCCTCGATCGCGGCCGCGCGCTCCACCCACTCGCGCGCGGCGGGCGCGTAGTTGAACATCGCCTGGCCGCCGCCCGTCCGCGTGCCGGTGGCGAGGATGCCGGAATTGAAGACCCCGCCCAGCGCCACCCGCACGCCGCGCCGCGCGCACAGCGGCAGCAGCTCGGGCAGCGCGCCCTGGTCGAGCAGGCTGTAGCGGCCGGCCAGCATCAGCGCATCCAGCTCGGCGTGGCGAAGCACATCGACCACCACCCGCCAGTCGTTCACGCCCAGGCCGATGGCGCCGACCAGGCCCTCCTCCTTCAGGCGCCGCAGGGTCGGCAGCGTCTCGTCGAGCACCTGGCGCAGCACGCGCGGGGCGTCGGCGCCGTGCGTGGCCGGGTCGAGGTCGTGCACGTAGGCGACGTCGATGCGCGCCAGGCCCAGGCGCTGCAGGCTGTCTTCGATGCCGCGGCGCGTGCCGGCCGCGCCGTAGTCCCAATGCTGCATGAAGGGCAGCCCGTCGACGTAGCCGAACTGGGCGCGCGGCACGCGGGCCGCCGGCGTCAGCAGGCGCCCGACCTTGGTCGAGAGCACGAAGTCCTCGCGCGGGCGGGCGCGCAAGGCCTGCCCCAGGCGGTGCTCCGACAAGCCATGGCCGTAGTGCGGCGCGGTGTCGAAGCAGCGGCAGCCGTCATTCCACGCCGCCTCCACGAGGGCCGAGGCCTGCGCCTCGTCGAGCGGGGCGAAGAGGTTGCCGAGCGGCGCGCCGCCGAGCCCGATCCGCAGGCCGCCGCCTCGCGTGGGCGGGAACAGGGGGCGCCGGGTCACGTCACAGCCGCGCCAGGAAGGCGTCGACCTGCGCCGCCGAAGGCATGCCGCCGATGGCGCCGCGACCGGTCACGGAGAGCGCCGCCGCCGCGTTGGCGCGGCGCGCCGCCTGCGCGATGTCCGCGCCGCCGGCGATCGTCGCGGCCAGCACGCCGGTGAAGGTGTCGCCGGCGCCCACGGTGTCGGCCACCTCCTCGATGTGCCAGCCGGCGATGTCCACGGCCGGCGCGTCGCGCCGGGCCAGGCGGCAGCCGGCGGCGCCCAGGGTCACGACCACGGCGCGCACGCCGCGCGCGATCAGCGCGCGGGCGGCATCGTCCATGGGGGTGTCGGCGGGCACCTCGGCCACGGTGCGCAGCTCGTTCTCGTTGGGCGTGAGGATGTCGGTCAGCGCGAGCAGTTCGTCGGGCAGCTGTTGCGCCGGGGCGGGGTTGAGCAAGGTGGTGGCGCCGGCCTCACGGCCGATGCGGAAGGCGGCGAGGGTGGCGGCCAGGGGCACTTCGCACGAGGCCATGACGACGCGGCTCTGGCCGATGGCGCGGCGCGCGGCCTCGGCATGGCGCGCGCCCAGGCCGGCGCCCGCGCCGGGGGCGACGGCGATGCTGTTGTCGCCGTCGTCGTAGACGTGGATCTGCGCCACGCCGCTGCGCTCGCCGTCGACCAGCTCGACGTGGTCCATGCCGATGCCCTCGCGCGCCCACAGGGCCAGGCCCATGCGCCCGAACTCGTCGCGCCCGATGCGCGCGACCAGCGCCGTGCGCACGCCCTGGCGCGCGCAGGCCACCGCCGCGTTGGAGCCCTTGCCGCCGGGGCTGATCTCGAAGCTGTGCGCCAGCAGGGTCTCGCCGCGCGAAAGGGGCCGCGGCACGCGGGAGACGAGATCGGCGTTCCAGCTGGCGATGCAGACGACTTCAGACAGGGGCATAGGGGTACGTGCTCGATTTGATTATTGTTGGGGTCCATGCCGCGCGCGGGGTACCGCCCGGGCAGACGTTTGTAACCCGCGTGGCTGGCCACGACAAGCGGTGGATGCACCCACGGCCCCGCGCCGTGGGCCTCACACCGGCAGCAGCTTCAGGTCGAACAGCCGCTCGACGAACCACAGGGCCGCGACGACCATGGCGAACATCGAGCCGCCGTGCAGCACCACCGGCGGGTAGCGCCGCCAGCCGCGCGCGAGCAGCAGCACGGCCAGGGCCATCGTGACGACGATGAGCTGGCCGGCTTCCACGCCCAGGTTGAACTGCAGCAGCGCGACGAGGAAGCTGCCGATGGGCAGGTCCAGCTCGGCCAGCACGCCGGCGAAGCCGAAGCCGTGGATCAGCCCGAAGAGGAAGGTGAAGACGCGCCGCCGCCCGCGCAGCAGCGGAAAGAGGTTGTCCACCGCCGCGACGATGATGGTGAGCGCGATGGCCGGCTCGATGACGCGCGGCGAGAGCGACACCAGCTTGAGCCCGGCCAGCGCCAGGGTGATGGAATGGCCCAGGGTGAACATGGTGACGGTGGCCACCATGGGCCACACGGCCTGCTGCCAGTGCTCCACCGGCATCCAGGCCCTTGTTCCGCCGCGCCGCCGCAGCACGGCGGGCAGCAGCAGGCTGACGAGGAAGAGGATGTGGTCGTAGCCGATCAGGATGTGGTGCACGCCATCGCGGAAGAAGCCGGTGCCCTCGGCCTTGGCGGCGGGCCCGGCCGGGCCGCCGGGCAAGGGCACGGTCACGGGGCCGGCGAGCGGGTCCAGCGGGCGCAGCGAAGGGGCCTCGCCCTCCCCCATGTCCACGCGCAGCAGGCCGCGGTGGGTGGGGTCGACTTCGCGGAAGAGGCCGTAGTCCAGCGCGATGGCGTTGCCGGCTTCGCAGCGGCTGCGCAGCCGCAGCACGAGGTAGCTGCCGTCGACGCGGCCTTCCAGCGCGGGCGGCTTGGCCTCGGTCCATGCGCATTGGCCCTGCTGCAGGCGCAGGTGGGCGAGCGCGTAGGCCTGGATGTCGGGCAGGCGCGCCTTGACTTCGCCCCAGCTGAGCTTCTGGTCGGCGTTGGCGTCGAGGTCCAGCATGGCGTCGAGGTCGCGCAGCGAGATGTCCCAGCGCAGGTCCAGGGTGTCGCCGTGGCGTGCGAGCTGCAGGTAGGCGTCGCTGGCCTTGTGGGCGTGGGCCGGCAGGGCCAGGGCGGCGGCGAAGGCGAGCAGCAGGCTCGCCAGCGCGCGTTGCAGGTGTCGGGGTGAAGGCAGCGCTGTCATGTCACGGCAGCGCGTCGACGCGCGCGTCCCGAAGGCCGATCTGTTGCATCAGGGTTCGCACCTCGCGGCGCGCTTCCTCGTCATGGGCCGCGGCGGCGGCGCGGGCGAAGACCAGCAGGTCGACGGGCTCGCGCTGCAGCCGCGCGTTCTGCCGCGCCAGCGCCAGGGCCCGGCGCGGGTCCTGTTGCACGTCGAGCGCGAAGAGCGCGTGTTCGCGGCCATGCACGGCCGTGGCGCCGGGGCGCAGGGCCGCGGCCTCGAAGCGCGCCGCCAGTTCCTCGGTGTCGCGCCGGGCGGCCTCGCGGCGCGCGGGCGGGAGGGTGCCGCGTTCCGACAGGCGATGCGTGGCAATGGCCAGGCGCAGCAGCACGGCATCGCTGCGCGGCTCGTTGGCGAGCAGGGGTAGCACCTCGGCCGGGCGCTGGTCGTCGAGCAGGAAGTCGCTGTAGGCAATGACGTCATAGCCCGAGCGCTGGGCGCCGAGGGCCTGCCGGTAGGCGCGGGCGGCGGCGTCGCGGCGGCCGGCGAGTTCCTCGATCTCGGCCACGGTGGTCAGCAGCCACTGGCGGGTGGGGGCCTGCGCCGGGTCCTGCAGCAGCGGGTTGCCCAGCAGGCCCTGCAGCGCGTCGCGCGCGGCCTGGTGCTCGCCGCGCAGGCCGGCGTTCTCGGCCAGGCAGGCGGTGGCGTAGAGGTTCTGGCGCAGGCGCAGCAGGGCGCGGCAGGCGGCGTCGGAATCGGCGTAGCGCCCGCGCACGCGCAGCACGGTGGCCAGGGTCAGCCAGCCCTGCGCGTCGCCGGGATGGGCGGCCAGGGCCATCTGGAGGGTGGCCTCGGCGCCGTCGAAGTCATGGAGGAACTGCGCCACCGTCGCGTGCATGAAGAGCACGGCCGCCGGGGTGGCGGCGGACATCGGCTGCCAGGCCTGCAGCACGCCCATGGCGTAGCCGGCGTAGCGCGCATCGCCCTGCGAGCGCGCGAGCGCCAGGTAAGACCGGGCGGCCGCGACGGCCACGCCCTCGTCGCGCGGGCGTTGCACCAGTTCGCGCCGCAGCCGGCGCTCCTCTCCGGACCAGCCCGCGACGGCGGGCAGGGTCTCGACGATCTCGTCGTCGCTGGCCGGCACGCGGGGCACCGCGCCCGCGAGGGTGGCGAAGCCCGCGATGGCCAGGCCGGCCAGCGCGGCCAGGGTTGCGGCGCGGCGCATGGCGGCTACTGCGTGGCGACCGGTTCGCGCGTGTTGGTCACGGGCGGCGGGTCGAAGGCCGAGACGTCGGCCGGCTCGGCGCTGTCGCTCATCTTGGCGATGAGGTCCTTCACGTAGGCGATGAAGCCGTCGCTCGCGTCGGCCGCGGCCGGTGGGGGCTGGCTGGCGGCGGCGTTGCCGCCGTCGCCACCGCCGCCGCAGGCGGTCAGGGCCAGCGCGGCGGCGAGCGGCGCGGCCAGCAGGTAGAGCTTGCGTTGCATGGCGGGCTCCTTCTTCATTGGGCGCCGGGCAGCGGCGTGTTGAGGTACGGGAAGGCGTCGGGGAACTGCGCCGGGCTCTGGAGCGCGCCGTCGGTGATGGCGGCGCCGCCGGCCGGTGCGTCGGAGGGCTTGCAGCCCACCTTCAGGGTGTCGGTGGGGCCGGTGAGCACGCACAGGGCGCCCATGGCGACGCGCAACTCGATGTCGACGATGTCGTCGCCCGGGCGGCGGCCGTTGGGGAAGCCGGCGTTGTCGCCCCCGGCCACGCCGAGGTTGGACTGGCTGGCCTTGGGGGTGGGCGCGATGCTGGTGTTCAGGCGCAGCATTTCCGAGGGCTTGACGTTGGCGGGCTTGTTGAGGCCCTCGACACCGGTGAGGAAGGCGGCCACCAGGTCGGTGCGCGGGAAGTTGGTGGGCGCGGGAGCCGAGGGGAACAGGGTCTGCACCAGCGCGGGCAGCGTGGGGTGGGTCACGTAGTCGGCGAACTGGGCGTCGTCCCTGGGCTTGGAGGCGTTGAACCTGTCCTTGTCCTTGAGGCCGATGACGACTTCGTTGACCAGCGGCATGCCCAGGCGCGAGACCTGGGCCCAGGCGCCGCCGTGCAGGGCGGCGGTGCCGTGGCCGCTCTTGGGCGGGCTCTCGATGAGGCGGCCCTGGCGCACGCTGGCGGTGGTCCAGCCGCCGATGATGGGGTTGCCGGCGGTGGTGAGGCAGGCGATGGGCACTTCCATCGCCAGCGTGGTCACGTTCTTGCCGGCGAGGGCGTCGGCGTTGGCGTTGGTGGTGCCCAGGGGGTTGAGGTTGAGCAGGTCGAAGATGGGGCCGAGGGCCACGGTGAAGGGGTCCTTGCGCTGGCCGACGAACACGCGCGCGGGGGTCGCGCAGCCGGGGATCGTCACGTTGTAGAGGTGCTGGCTGGCGTAGGTGGCGTAGCCGGTGGGGCCGCCGAAGGTCTTGTCGCCGATGTTGTCGGTCGGCTTGTCGAAGACCTTGCCGCCGCCGGCATTGATCACCGGCATGGCCTGGCCGCCGCGGCGGTCGCCGCGCACGACGTTGAGGGTGTAGGTCTCGCGCACGTTGCTGGTGGGCTGGTCGGGCGCGCTGATGACGCCGGCCTGCACGAGGGGAATGGACACCTTCTTGTCGGCGATGGGCAGCTGGATGTCGCGCAGGGTGTTGGCGAAGCGGAACTGGAAGGTGATGTCTTCCACCGCGTCGCCGTTGGTGTCGAGGTGGATCTCGTAGACGGCGTTGGGGTCGAGGTTGTAGAAGTTCGGGCCGCCGGCGGGGTCCTGGCCGGGCTGGTAGTTGGCGATCAGGGTGACGAAGTCCTGCCGGTTGGGCTCGTAGCTGCGGAACATGTAGAAGTCGGTGCCGTCGACCTTGGGCATGCCCGCGATGGAGGGCGCCTCGCGGTGGCTGGATGCGAATGCGCCACCGGCCGCAAGAGCGCACAGGGCGACGACACAGGCCTGGACAGGTTGTCTGGAGAGTTTCATGGGCATCACCTCAGGAACGAAGTTGGGAATCCGACGGGGGGCCTTGCGGCGTTCGGCGAACGCAGCCCCCTGTCTACGGCCGGAAGTTCCGGGCGGATTCACGGCGCTTCAAAAAAAAGTGATGCGCCGCGGCGAGGGGCACAGCGCCCCGCAGGCACGGAGGGCGGGCCTCGCGGCGGCGGCATACTGAGGGCCGCCCGACCCGACCATGCCGCTTTCGTCCTCGCTCCTTCGCCCGCCGCTTGCCTTCGTCCTGATCGCGGCCTGCGCCCACTCGGCCTGGGCGCTGGCGAGCTTCGAGGAACTGCGGCAGGGCTTCCGCTCTTCCGAGACGGCGGTGCTCGATCGCCACGGCGAGCTGCTGCAGCGCGTGCGCACGGACGCGATGGTTCGGCGGGGGCAGTGGATCGCGCTGGCCGATGTCTCGCCGGCGCTGCGCACAGCCATGGTGCTGAGCGAGGACAGGCGCTTCTACGAACACAGCGGTGTCGACTGGCGGGCGGTGTCGTCGGCGGCGTGGGGCAATCTGTGGAACACGCGCACGCGCGGGGCCTCGACGATCACGATGCAGCTGGCGGGTTTGCTCGACGACGACCTGCGGCGCGGCAATGGCGGGCGCAACCTGGCGCAGAAGCTGGGGCAGACGCTGGCGGCGCAAGGGCTGGAGCGCACATGGCGCAAGGACCAGATCCTGGAGGCCTATCTCAACACGGTGCCCTTTCGCGGCGAGATCGTGGGCATCGACGCGCTCTCGCGCACGCTGTTCGGCAAGGCGCCGCACGGGCTGGACGAGCGCGAGGCGGCGGTGGCGGCGGCGCTGGTGCGCGCGCCGAACGCGAAGCCGGCGCAGGTGGCGCAGCGGGCCTGCGAGGTGATGCGGGCGATGGAGGCGGGGCGCAAGGTGGATTGCGAGGCGCTGGAGATGTTCGCCTCGGCGGCCCTGCAGAGGAAGGCCTTCGAGGCGAGCGAGGGGATCGCGCCGCACCTGGGGCGGCGTGCCGTGGCCTCGGGGCTCGCCAAGGGGGCGCGGGCGCCGGACAGCGTGACCACCACCCTGCGCGCGCCGCTGCAGCGCTTTGCCTTGGCCACGCTGCAGCGGCATCTGCGCGAGCTGCATGGGCGCAACGTCGAGGACGGCGCGCTCGTGGTGCTGGACAACGCCAGCGGCGAGGTGCTGGCCTGGGTCGGCTCCTCGGGCGAGCTCAGCCGCGCGGGCGAGGTCGATGGCGTGCTGGCGCAGCGCCAGCCGGGCTCCACGCTCAAGCCGCTGCTGTACGCGCAGGCCATCGCCGAGTGGCGGCTCACGGCCGCATCGCTGCTGGACGACTCCTCCGAGCAGATCCAGACCGCCGGCGGGCTCTACATTCCGCAGAACTACGACCGGCAGTTCAAGGGCTATGTGTCGGTGCGCACGGCGCTCGCGGCATCGCTCAACGTGCCTGCCGTGCGCACGCTGGTGCTGGTGTCGCCGGAGGCCTTCGCGCGGCAGCTGCGCGCGGCGGGGATCGCGCTTGCGCAGAGCGGCGACTACTACGGCTACAGCCTGGCGCTGGGCAGCGCGGAGGTCTCGCTGCTGAGCCTGACCAATGCCTATCGCACGCTGGCGAACGGCGGGCGGGCCGGGGCGACGCGCTTCCTGGCGGCGTCGCCGCCCTCCTCCCCGGCCCAGGTCGCGCTGGATGCGCGCGCGGCCTTCATCGTGGGCGACATCCTGAGCGACGCCAATGCGCGGGCGCGCACCTTCGGCCTCGACAGCGTGCTGGGCACGCGCTTCTGGACGGCGGTGAAGACGGGCACCAGCAAGGACATGCGCGACAACTGGGCGGTGGGCTGGTCGCGGCGCTACACAGTGGGCGTGTGGGTGGGCAACGCGAGCGGCGCGCCGATGTGGGACGTGAGCGGCACCAGCGGCGCGGCGCCGGTGTGGGCGGAGGTGATGGGCTTCCTGCATCGCACCGAGCCCAGCCGCGCGCCGGTGCCGCCGGACGGGCTGGTGCGGGCGCGGGTGCGCTTCGGGGACGAGCTGGAAGCGGCACGCGAGGAGTGGTTCATCGCGGGCACGCAGCAGGCGCTGTTCGCCCTGCCCTCGGCCGCGCCCGCGGCGGAGTCGGCCGCGCGCATCACGGCGCCCTCGGACGGCACCATCATCGCCCTCGACCCCGATATTCCGCCGACGCACCAGCGCGTGCGCTTCGAGGCGGAGGGCGGCGGCACGCAGCTGCGATGGCGCATGGACGGCAAGCCCTTCGCGCGCGGCGCCAGCGCGCAGTGGCTGCCCTGGCCGGGGCGGCACGTGGTGGAGCTGGTGGACGCGCGCGGGCAGGTGGCCGACCAGCTCAGGCTCGAGGTGCGTGGCGCGGGGGTGGTGGGCAAGGCCGCGGCCGCGCCGGCACGTACGATGCGGGGCATCGTGAAAGGAACACCGTGATCTTCGTTTTTCATTTGCTGGACAAACCCGGCTCGCAGGAGCTTCGCGCGCGCGTGCGCCCCGAGCACAAGGCCTATCTCGCCGAAGTGGCGGACCGCATGGCCTTCGCCGGCCCGCTGACCAGCGACGACGGCCAGACGATGATCGGCAGCCTGCTGGCGATCGACTTCCCGAGCCGCGAGGCGGCCGAACAATGGCAGGCGCGGGAGCCCTTCACGCGCGCCGGGCTCTATGCCGGCGGCTCGGTGCTGCCCTTCGTGAACCTGTGGCCGCAGAAGACGGGCTTTCCGCAGGGCTGAGGCGGCGCCGCTCATGTGACACGCCGGCCAAGTAAGCTCGGCGCCCATGAAGAAGCAGCCCCCCAGGAAGACAGCCACGGCCGGCAAGACGAGCCGCCACCCCACGGCGGCCGATGCCGCGGCCGGCCAGGGCCAGATCTCGGCGGTGCTGGCGCGCATCGAGAGCCTCTGGTCCTCGCTCGGCCCGGTGGGCCAGCGCATCGCCGACTTTATCGTCAAGAACCCGCAGGAAGTGGTGCACATGTCGGTGAGCGAGGTGGCCGAGCGCACCGGGTCGAGCGAAGGCAGCATCGTGGGGCTGTGCAAGAACCTCGGCGCCACGGGCTTCCAGCAGATCAAGATCGCGCTGGCGCAGGAGATCGTGCGGCCGGTGCAGTTCATCCACGAGGACCTGGAGCCGAGCGACAAGGTCGACATGGCGATCCGCAAGATCTTCCAGAGCGACATCCAGACCCTGCACGACACGCGCGACGCGCTGGACGTGAAGGCGATGGAGAAGGCGGTCAAGCTGCTGAAGAAGGCGCGCCGCATCGAGATCTACGGCATCGGCAGCGCGGCCACCATCGCGGAGGACGCGCACTACCGCATGCTGCGCATCGGGCTGGACGTGAAGGTGGTGGTCGATTCGCACGTGCAGGCCATCAGCGCCGCGCTGACCGGCCCGGACGTGACGACGCTGACCATCTCGCACTCCGGCAGCACGCATGAGACGGTGATGGCGACGCGGCTGGCCAAGGAGGCGGGCGCGTCCACCATCTGCATCACGAACTTCGGCAAGTCGCCGATCCAGGCCTTCTCGGACGTGGTGCTGTTCACGATGGCGCGCGAGACCAGCTTCCGCACCGAGGCCATGACGAGCCGGCTGGCGCAGCTGGCGATCATCGACGTGCTGATCGCCTGCCTGGCGCTCAGCGACTACGACAGGTCGGTCAAGACGCTGCGCAAGACCTTCGACGTGCTGTCGCTCAAGCGGTACTGAGGCGGGCGCGCCTCGCGCAGCAGCGCGGCGAGCGTGGGTGCCTCGGCGCGCGGGTGGCTGCCCACCAGCAGGCAGGCCATGCCGAGCTGCGCGGCGCCGAGCGCGTCGGTGGCGGGGTTGTCGCCGATGACGAGGGTGCCGGCCGGCGCGGCACCGAGCCGGCGCAGGCCCTCCTCGAAGAGCAGCGGGCCGGGCTTGCCGATGACGCGCCAGGGCTGCACGCCGCTGGCCGACACCAGGGCCGCCATGAGCGCGCCGGTCTCGGGCACGACCGTGCCCGCGGGGCCGGGATGGTTGTCGTCGCTGTTGCTGACCACCAGGCGCGCGCCGCGCCGCAGTTCGTTGGCCATCAGGGCCAGCCGCGCGCGGTTGAAGAAGGGGTCGAGCGCGAGCAGCACGAACTCGGCCTCGGCCTTCACGAGCTCGCATCCGCGCGAGAAGGCGTGGCGCAGCAGCGCGGGGCTGCCGGCCAGCAGGATGCGCGCGTGCGGATGCTCGCGCCGCATGTGGGCGACGGCCAGCTCGCCGGCCAGCACGATGTGCTCGGGCGCGACCTTGAGCCCCATGCGCGACAGCCGGCGCGCCACGCCCTCGGCGGTGTGGGTGGAGTTGTTGGAGACGATGACGTAGCGGTCGCGGAACTGCGCGAGCAGCTCGCGCGCGCCGGGCAGCGGCTCGTCCTCGCGGATCAGCGTGCCGTCCAGGTCGATGAGGAGGTGGCGGGCCTGCGCCAGCGGCGCGCCCTCCGTGGAGATGGGGTCGTTGCCATTGATGTTGCTTTGAATGCTCATGGTTCTTGTGCTTGCCAAACGCATCGGCCATCCGGTGCGATGGCTGGGAATTGTATTGAATGGCACTCAGTTATCAATATAAAACTAACTGAGCAAAATTCATTTTCTTGTCATGTCGCGTCCCTAACCTCGCGGGGTCGAGCCGGCCCGCTTGCCGGCCAAGCCCTCTCAACGACACCCCAAGGAACACGACATGAAGAAGCTTCTGACACTCGCCGCCACGCTCGCGCTGGCCGCCTCCGCATGGACCCCCGCCGCCGCGCAGGCGGTGGCGGACGGCTCCAGGGAACACCCGCTGCGCGTGCTGCTGATCCCGGCCGACGGCGGCACCGAATCGGGCACCAAGGCCGACTACGCGCCGGTGTTCAACGCGATCACGCGCAGCACCGGGCTGCAGTTCGACCTGAAGGTCGGGCAGTCGTATGGCGCGGTGGTCGAGGGCATGTGCCACCAGCTCGCCGATATCGCCTTCTTCGGCCCGGTGGCCTATGTGCAGGCGCACAAGCGCGGCTGCGCGCAGCTGCTGGCGGTGGGTGTCGAGAAAGGCGCGTCGATCTACTACGCCGGCATGTTCGCCAAGGCCGGCTCGCCGATCGGCTCGATCAAGGACCTCAAGGGCAAGCGGGTGGCCTTCGGCGACGTGAACTCGGCCTCGAGCTTCACCTTCCAGGTCGCGATGCTGCTGGATGCGGGCATGGACCCGGTCAAGGACCTGGGCGCGATCCGCATGACGGGCAGCCACGCGAGCAGCCTGGCGGCGCTGGTGCAGGACCAGGTCGACGTGGCCTCGCTGTCCTTCGACTCGTACGAGAAGGCCGTGCGCGAAGGCGCGGCGGACCCGAAGACGATCAAGGTGATTGCCAGGAGCATCGCCATCCCCTACCCGCCGCTGGCGCTGAACACGAAGCTGCCGGAAGGGCTCAAGACCCAGCTCAAGAACGCCTTCCAGACGGTGAACAAGGCGCCGGGCGTGACGCCCGACATGATCCGCGGCTATGGCGGCGGCAGGATCGACGGCTACGACACGCGCTTCTCGGAGGAAGAATTCAACGTCGCGGCCGAGAAGCTGGCGCTGCTGACGGACGATCTCAAGGGCGAGATCCTGAAGAAGGCGGCGGCGCGTTGAGCTCCGCGGTCCCGCAGCCCGCGAAGCGCCCGCACATGCTGAGATTCGATTCCGTGGGCATGCGCTATGCCGATGGCACGACGGCGCTGAAGACGGTGTCGCTGCACATTCCGCGCGGCGAGTTCTGCGTGGTGCTGGGCGCCTCGGGCGCGGGCAAGTCGACGCTGCTGCGCATGGCCAACGGGCTGGTGGCGCCGACCAGCGGGGCGGTGCATGTCGACGATGTGCGCGTCGCGGCGGCGTCGCTCGCGGCGATCCGCCCGCGCATCGGGATGATCCACCAGCAGTTCAACCTGGTGCTGCGCGCCACGGTCGCGACCAATGTGCTGAGCGGGGCGCTGCCGGCGCTGCCGATGTGGCGCGCGCTGGCCGGCCTGTTTCCGCAAGCGCTGCGGCGCAAGGCCTGCGAGCTGGTGGACGCGGTCGGGCTGCGCGAGGAGCACTTGCGCCGGCGCGCCAGCGAGCTTTCCGGAGGCCAGCAGCAGCGCGTGGGCATTGCGCGCGCCTTCATGCTCGATCCGCCGCTGGTGCTGGCCGACGAGCCGGTCGCCAGCCTGGACCCGCAGGCGAGCACGGAAGTGCTGGCATTGCTCAAGCGGCAGGCGCGCGAGCGCGGCACGACGGTGCTGTGCAGCCTGCACCAGGTGGAGCTGGCGCGCGGCTTCGCCGACCGCATCGTGGCGCTGCGCGACGGCACCGTCGTGTTCGACGGGCCGCCGCAGGCCTTCGACGCGCGGACGGCGCGCGATCTCTACGGCGGCGGGGCGATGCGCCCCGTGGCCGCGACACCCGGACCTCACACCCTGCCCGAGCTGGCGCTGAGAGCCGCATGATGGAACAGACCCTGAATTCGCCGCTCTCCGGCGCGGCGCGGCGACCCGCGTCGGCCTGGGAGATCGAAGGCCCCTTCGGCACCCGCACGGTGGCGATGGTGGTGCTGGCGCTGCTGCTGTGCTTCTACACGGGTCAGCGCGTCGAGATGGGCCGCATGCTGGCGCTGAGCGGCGAGGGCCTGCTCGCGGCGGTGGGCCTGCGCGAGAGCTCGCAGGTGTCGGCGGGCATGGCGACGATCGCGCGCTCGCTGTTTCCGGTGCAGGTGTCGGAGCGCACGGAGGTGGCACGCATCGAGAACTTCGATCGCGCGCACCTGCCCTGGCTGGCGCGCGTGGAAGTCGAGAGCGCGCGCACGCAGCGGCTCGACCCCGAGACGCTGCGCATGGAATCGAGTGTCGAGCGCCACGAGGTGCTGGTCGAGCCGCTGGGCTATCTGTGGCACGTGGCTAACAAGATGCTGGAGACGCTGGAGATCGCGTTCTGGGCCACGCTGCTGGCGGTGCTGATGAGCATTCCGCTGGCCTGGTTCAGCGCGCGCAACTACACGCCCAACCGCCTGAGCTACGGCGTGGCGCGCGCGCTGGTGAGCCTGCTGCGCGCGGTGCCCGAGCTGGTGACGGCGCTGTTCCTGGTGCTGGCCTACGGCTTCGGCCCGATCGCCGGCGTGCTCGCGCTGGCGCTGCATGCGGCGGGCTTCCTCGGCAAGTTCTACGCCGAGGACATCGAGACGGCCGACGACAAGCCTCAGGAGGCGCTGCGCGCCATCGGCGCGGGCAGGCTGAAGGTGATGCGCTTCGCGGTGCTGCCGCAGGTGATGCCGCAGTTCATCGCCTACACGCTCTATGTGCTCGACCGCAATGTGCGCATGGCGACGGTGGTCGGGCTGGTGGGCGCGGGCGGCATCGGCCAGGAGCTCAAGGGCCGCTACGACATGTACAACTATTCGCACGTCGGAACGATCCTGCTCGCGATCTTCCTGACGGTCTTCCTGCTCGACCAGGTGGCCGCGCGCATGCGCCGCCGCTTCGCCTGACGCCGCTTCGTTCCCTCCCCCATTCCTCCGCCGCGCGCGGACCTCTCAACCCAAGGAATCCTCCGATGAAACCTTCGTTCATTCTTCGCGGCCTTTGCGCCACCGCTCTCGTGATCAGTCTCGCCGCATGCGGCGGCGGCGGCGACTCCGC